>NZ_JASJVE010000014.1:0-185955 GCF_036346185.1 Pseudomonas sp. 10C3
GACCCTGGCGATATGCTGAAAATGGTGAAGGCCTTGCCCACACCGCCGCCCCTCAGCGCAGAAACCGCGACCACGCCGGAGTTGCAAAAACTGCTCAAGGCCACGGAAGCGGCGAAGGCGTTGGCGAAGGTTAAGGACCTGCTCGACACGTTGCCTGACGAGTCGAAGATGGGGTTGCTGGATCAAGTGAAAGGGGCGTTGGGCAGTGCAGGCGGCTGAGCCGCCTCTGGCTTCGATCTACTGCAAAAGCAACTGTCTTCACCCTGCCGAGTTTTAGGCCGGCTCAGCCCTGCCACTCACTGACAAAGTCAGCCGTGTCCAGCTTCGGTGCGGTGCGGGGGGGATGTTGTGGGGTGCCCAGGTAAAGGAACGCAACAACCTCCTCGTCCGCCTCCAACCCCAAACCCTTGGCGACCTGGGCCGAATACGACAACTCCCCTGTACGCCACACGGCACCGACGCCCAGCGCAAATGCCGCAAGCAATACCGCGTGGGCGGCGCAACCAGCGGTGATCCGTTGTTCTTGCTTGGGCACTTTGAGGTGATCCTGCAGTTTGGCAATCACCACCACCACCAACGGCGCACGCATAGGCCCCTGACGCACCTTGTCCAATGCTTGCGGTGTCGCCTCGGCATCGCTCTGTTGCAACGCTTGCACCAGCAACTCGCCCATCTGCTCGCGCGCTTTACCTTCGACCGTCAGGAAGCGGAATGGCCGCAGCTGACCGTGATCAGGTGCACGCAGGGCAGCGCTGAACAATATCTCCCGTTGTGCCGCGTCCGGTGCCGGGTCGATCAACCGGGGTACCGATACACGATTGAGCAAAGCGTCGAGCGCCTCCATTGAGCTGTCTCCTTTTAAAAATGATGGGCCATTCTAGGATGTGTTCACCCTCAATAACGAGCGCGCCGACCCTTTAATTACAATCAGCACTTACAACTGGTAACAAAAGCGTATCGACTTATAAAGCCTCGACCGCAGGTAGAATGGCGCCTTTCCACTCCCAAGTCAGAACCACTGCATGGCGTTGCCGACCCTTCGTATTATCGGTTTCATTATCGGCATTTTCCTGATCACCCTGGCTATCGCCATGGCTGTCCCCATGCTGACACTGGTGATTTTCGACCACACCAGCGATATCCGCTCCTTTCTCTGGGCGAGTCTGATTACGTTCGTTGTAGGCCTGGCATTGGTCATCCCTGGGCGTCCCGAGCACATTCATCTGCGCCCACGGGACATGTACCTGCTGACGGTGTCCAGCTGGGTTGTCGTCTGCATTTTCGCGGCGCTGCCGTTTTTGCTGTCCCAGCACATGAGCTATACCGATTCGTTTTTCGAAAGCATGTCCGGGATTACCGCCACCGGGTCCACCGTAATGAGCGGGCTGGACAGCATGTCGCCAGGGATTCTGATCTGGCGCTCGCTACTGCACTGGCTCGGCGGTATCGGTTTTATCGGCATGGCGGTGGCGATCCTGCCACTGTTGCGCATCGGGGGCATGCGCCTGTTCCAGACGGAATCCTCCGACCGCTCGGAGAAGGTCATGCCGCGCTCTCATATGGTGGCCAAGTACATTCTGCTGACCTATGTCGGCATCACTAGCCTGGGCAGCCTAGCCTTCTGGGCGGCAGGCATGAGCCTGTTCGATGCGATCAACCATGCCATGTCAGCGATCTCCACCGGCGGCTTCTCCACCTCCGATCAATCACTGGCGAAATGGCAACAACCCGCCGTGCATTGGGTCGCGATTGTAGTGATGATCCTCGGCAGCTTGCCCTTTGCCCTGTACGTGGCGACCTTGCGCGGCAATCGACGGGCATTGTTCAAGGACGAACAAGTGCGCGGGCTGCTCGGTTTTCTGCTGGTGACCTGGCTGGTGCTCGGCACCTGGTATTGGGCAACCACCAGCATGCATTGGCTGGATGCCCTGCGTCATGTGGCGTTGAACGTGACATCGGTCATGACCACCACTGGGTTCGCCCTGGGCGATTACAGCCTGTGGGGCAACTTCGCATTGATGCTGTTTTTCTATCTGGGTTTCGTGGGGGGTTGTTCAGGGTCGACGGCGGGCGGGATCAAGATTTTCCGTTTTCAGGTCGCTTATATCCTGCTCAGAGCCAACCTCAATCAATTGATCCACCCCCGTGCGGTGATCAAGCAGAAGTACAACGGCCACCGCCTGGACGAAGAAATTGTCCGCTCGATCCTGACCTTTTCGTTCTTCTTCGCAATCACCATTTGCGTGATTGCGCTGCTCCTGTCGCTGTTGGGCGTGGACTGGATGACCGCCCTGACCGGTGCGGCCAGTACGGTCTCCGGCGTTGGTCCGGGGCTGGGCGAAATCATTGGCCCGGCGGGTAACTTCGCCGGGCTGCCGGATGCGGCCAAATGGATTCTATCGCTGGGCATGCTGCTCGGCCGACTGGAAATCATCACCGTGCTGGTCCTCTGCGTTCCAGCGTTCTGGCGGCACTGAGATCACATCCGCGCGCGATATTCCCCCGGAGTCTCATCAAACCAACGACGGAAGGCGCGGAAGAAATTGCTGGGGTCGGCAAACCCCAACAGGTAGGCGATTTCCAGCAAGGTCATGTTCGGCTGCGTCAGGTATTGCTCGGCCAACTCACGGCGGGTGACGTCGAGCAAAACCTGAAAACTGGTGCCCTCTTCCTGCAAGCGACGCTGCAACGTGCGCTGGGACAGGTGCAGGGTTTGCGCGACCGTCTCACGCTTTGGCTCGCCCTGAGGCAATAACCGGCACAGCACCTGACGGGCCTGATGGGTGACGCGGCTTTCCGAGAAGCGCGCCAGGTATTCCCCGGCAAAACGATCATGCAACTGCGCCATGGCTTCATTGGCGGTCGGCAGCGGCGCTTCCATATCCGCGCGCTCGAACACCAGGGCGTCATAGGGCGCGTTGAACGTCATCGGCGCATGAAAGGCTTTTTTATAGGGCTCCAGGTCCTTGGGCTGATCGCCCTGAATCAACACCTCGCGCGGCTGCAACGTCCTGCCGGTCAACCAACCACAGAAGGTCAAGGCCGAGGCCAGTGATGCTTCGGCGCTTTGCCGGGTCGGTGGCAGATGATCGCCATGCACGGTCAGGATCAGTGCGTAACCTTCGGGCAGCAGACGAAAGCTCAAGTCGGCACTTTCAGCGATAATCCGCTGATAACGCACCAACCGCATAAAGCCCTCCTTGAGGGTCTGGCTGGACATCAACGCATAGCCGGCAACGTTGAAGGACGCCGGACGCACGACTTTGGCCATGTTCAAACCAATCGCCGGGTTGCCTGAAAGCTCCACTGCTCGCTGCCACAGCCGTGTCATGGAGTCCTGAGGGAAGCGCGCATCGGGATTGTCCAGATCGGCATAATCAAGCCCCAGTTCCTTAAAGAGCAAACGACAATCGAGACCATCCAGTTCCAATGACTTGACGATACCCATCGCCCAACTTGCAGAAGTCGTTCTTTCGCTCATGGCAGTTTCTTTCAAGATAAGCCACGTCCTGCGGCTACTGGCACAAGGATACTATTCTGGTGCTTAATGTCACTGGCCGGATGAATCAGCCACTTTACACTCAGCCCCTAAAACAAGAACCGAAGGTACACGTCGTGACAACCACCCAGTCGTTCACACGTTTCGCTGATTTCTACCCCTACTACTTGTCGGAGCACAGCAACAGCACCTGTCGCCGACTGCACTTCATCGGCACCACGCTGGTGATTTTTATCGCGGCCTTCGCGATGGGCAGCGCCCGCTGGCAGTTGTTATGGGCAGTACCCATTGCGGGTTACAGCTTTGCCTGGGTCGGGCATTTCTTTTTCGAAAAGAATCGCCCCGCCACGTTCAAGCATCCGTTTTATAGCCTGTTGGGCGACTTCGTCATGTACCGCGATATGGTGATGGGCAAAGTGCCTTTCTAGAAAACTTCACCCTGAATGGCACTCGGCGCGCAGGGCCAGCAATGCGTCTTTCACGGTCACTGCCGAAATCCCCACGCAGCATAGACTGGGTCTTTGTTTACCCATAACAAAGACAGGACCGTCGATGAACACTCAGGCCCGCTTTACCCATATGAAGGAAGGTACTCAGGAGGATTGGGCGATCATTGCCCAGGACTTCAGCGCCTATGCCAAGCAGTTGCCGGGGCGAATTCTGACCCATCTTCGGCTGCTCGACGGTGACTTCGGTGGCTTTCCCGTTGATCGCCTGACCCACTCCCTGCAAACCGCCACACGTGCCTGTCACGACGGTCGCGACGAGGAGTACATCGTCTGCGCCCTGCTCCACGATATCGGCGACACACTGGGGTCCTATAACCACGCGGACATCGCAGCGGCCATTCTCAAGCCTTTCGTCAGCGAGGAAAACCTGTGGATGGTGGAAAAACACGGGATATTCCAGGGCTACTACTTTTTTCATCACCTGGGCATGGACCGCATGCTGCGCGAGCAATTCCGGGCGCATCCGCAGTATCAGCAAACCATCGAATTCTGCGCAAAATACGATGCCGCAGCGTTCGACCCTGCATACAACACGTTGCCATTGAGCTTCTTCGAGCCCATGTTGGAACGGGTTTTTACCCACCCGAAACGCTCGATCTATCAATCGGCCATAGAACAAGATCTTTCATCGTCCTGATGGCCAGGCTGGCTTTAAACAACCGGTTCGCTGACCCGTCCCTCGTCTTCCTCGACCCGCTTCTGCCGGACTGGAACCCGCGCCTCGCGCAGATGAGCATCGGCCAGCCGGAACAATTCGATAGAGCCGTCTAAATGCTCAATCAGCGCAGTGCAGGATTCGACCCAATCGCCACAATTGAGGTACTCCACCTCGCCGACGTTGCGGATTTCAGCGTGATGAATATGCCCGCAGACCACCCCGTCAAAGCCACGCTTTACGCACTCGTGAGCGATGGCTTCTTCGAAGTCACTGATGAAACTGACCGCCGTTTTGACCTTGTGCTTGAGGTACGCCGACAGCGACCAATAGCCGTAGCCATAACGCGCACGCCAGTGGTTCAGCCAGCGATTAAGGGTCAAGGTCAATTCATAGGCCGAATCACCGAGAAAGGCCAACCAGCGGTGGTAGCGCGTAATCACGTCGAACTGATCGCCATGCACCACCAGCAGACGACGACCATCAGCCGTGACGTGCTCGGCCTCGTCCACCAATCGGATATTGCCCAGGATCAGCGTCGAGTAACGCCGCAGGAATTCGTCGTGGTTGCCGGTGACATAAATCACTTCGGTGCCGCGCTTGCTCATGGTCAATAGACGGCGAATCACATTGGTGTGCGCCTGAGGCCAATACATGCCACCGCGCAGCTTCCAGCCATCGATGATGTCGCCGACCAGGTACACCTTGTCAGCGTGATACTGCTTGAGAAAGTTCGACAGATGCTCAGCCTGGCAATCACGTGTGCCGAGGTGTACATCTGAGATCCACAAGGTTCTCACCCGTTGCTTGCGACTGGGTTTAGCGAGCTGAGCACTGCTCATGGACAACCTCCGGCAGGGTTTTAGCGAGCTTGCCCGGCGCTGGTTAATCGGAGATGACATTGGCGTGGCGATTGGATGACAAATGACCCAAAAACGGCAACAGACAACGGTCAGGCATGCGCTCTACACTTAGCGGTCATCCCCGCACCGTAAAAGCTGACTGATAAGGACTGCAATGAATCACCGTTCTGCGCTTGGCGCCCTGCATATTGGCGCCCTGATGTTCGGCCTGACCGGGGTATTCGGCAAACTGGCCGCCGCCTCGCCCTCGATCATCGTGTTCGGCCGCGCAGCTTTTGCAGTGATCGCCCTGGGCTTTTTCGCCCGTTTCGCCAGCAATACCGCCTGGCAATCACTGCGCGGCAGTGATTGGCGTCGACTGGTTCTGGGTGGGTTACTGCTGGCCGGGCATTGGGTGAGCTTTTTCATCTCCGTGAAAGTTGCCGGCGTGGCCATCGCGACACTGGGCTTTGCCAGCTTCCCGGCCTTTACCGTGATCCTCGAAGGGCTGATTTTCCGCGAGCGGATTCGCAGCAATGAAATCATCCTGGTACTACTGGTCAGCATCGGGCTGGTGTTGGTCACCCCGGATTTCGACCTCGCCAGTCAGGCCACTCTCGGCCTGCTGTGGTCCGTATTGTCCGGTTTACTGTTCTCACTGTTGTCTCTGACCAACCGCGCCAGCTCCGGGCGAATTCCGGCCGTACAGGCGGCGCTGTGTCAAAATCTGGTGGTCGCGGCGTGCCTGTTGCCTGCCGCGGCACCGGGGCTGAGCAGCGTCACGCCCCTCGACTGGCTGTGGATAAGTCTGCTTGGGGTGTTCTGTACAGGTGTGGCGCATAGTTTGTTCGTCGCCAGCCTGGCGGTAATAAAAGCGCGCACCGCCGCGATGGTCTTTGCCCTTGAGCCGGTATACGGCATCACCTTCGCCTGGTTGCTGTTCGCCGAGCAGCCCACGGTGCGAATGTTGTTGGGTGGCGCACTGATCATCGTCGCGATCGTGGTCTCGAGCCGGCTGGGATCTAAAACAATCGAGCACAAAGCCGACGCCGCTTCAGCCCACTGAATGCTTACGCCTGCGGATGATCGTTATGCCCCAGGTCGCGCTGCGGGTCGATCTGGTCACGCACTCGCTGCTTGAGTACCTTGGCTTCAGGGAACCCGCCATCAGCCTTGCGCTCCCAGATCTGCACACCATTGCACGTGATTCGAAACGCCCCACCGGTCGCAGGCTCCAGCGAGACCTTGCCCAGATCGTCGGAAAACGTGCTGAGCAACTCTTGAGCGAGCCACGCGGCCCGCAGAAGCCATTGGCATTGGGTGCAATAGGTGATGACGATTTCGGGTTTGACGGCAGACATATCCTGACTCTCATTCCTCAAGGGTTGGCGTTAAAAGGCGCTTTATCTGAGTATGGGACCAATCTGCCCGCAACCACCCCCTCAATCAGCTTATTCCCGCCAACAAATCCCGAGCAGTCTGCTGCTGGTTATCGTCGGTTTCGTTGATCACTTCCAGCAGCAGCTCACGTGCACTCTGCAGATCACCGTCATCAATCAACACTTGAGCCTGGTTGATTTTACTCAGAGGCTCCTCGGTCAGGTCGAGCATATCGAAGCCCGCCGAATCATCCATGAAGCCTTCAAGAAACGCATCATCCAGACTGTCGCTGTTGGCCTGAAGAATAGGCTCCGGCTCTGAGAAGTCGCTGAGGAACTGCTCATCAGGCATTTCGAAGACTTCCGGCAACTCTGTGAGGTTGGACGCGAAATCCAGGTCCGCCGTCAGCGGTTGTTCCGGCTGGCCTTTGCTGCGTGCGGCTGGCGTAGTTTCGAAGGGGTCGACCAAATCCCAATCGGCGTCCATTGACAGATCTTCCAGGTTCAATTGGAATTCATCGGCAGGCTGCGTGCTCAAGGAAGAGGCAACAGGTTCATTGACGACAACTTCAGGCAGCACCGGCTCTGACGAAGGCAGCGGGATGGTCACCAACGCGGGTGACGGTGTCGCGAACAACTGGGGATGCTGCGCGCGTATTTCCTGCAATTTGTCCGCACTAAGCCCCTGCTCGAGCGCCGCTTGCTCCTCGCGGGCAAAACCGTCGGCGTCGCCCTGCTGGGCCAGTAACTCAAGAATTCTCAGGCGCAGATCCGTGCGCTGCGGCTGTGTCTGCAGTGCGTCACGCAAAATACCCAGCGCCTCACTGATCCGGCCGTAAGCGATATAAATGCTCGCACCGTCCATGGCATCGGTGGCAGTACCAGCCAACCGTTGGGTACCAGGCGCCGGAACCGCAACCACCGGAGCTGTAGGTGGAACGACCACAGAAGACTTTTCAACCATGGGCACAGCGGCCGTCATCGTGGGTCTCGGCGCAGGCGTGTCGACGATATTCTGCACCGGCAGGGCGTTTATCAACCGTTTGCGCCGTACGGAATAAGCCAGTACCAGCAATAACAGCAGCACCAACACTGCACCCGACAACAGCAGCATGTTGCCGGATGATTCCTCCGCTGGCGCCTCGGTTACTGGCGGGGCGGGCACCGCCGTTGGCGTCACGGCAACAGCTGGCACAACGGGGGTGACCGTTTTGGTTGTGGATAACTTTAGTTCAGCCAGGGCGGCATTCAGTTCGGTGAGTTGCTTGTCTTTACCCGAAATCTGCCCCTCAAGCGCTTGCATCTGTCCTTTCAGGTCGCCCACGGTTTTGGTCAGTTGCTGGTTCTCGATAACGGTGCTGGCCAGTTGCTCAGCGTTTTGCTGCAACCCATTCGCAGAAGCTGCTGCTTCACTTGCCGCCGAAGGGGGTGGCGTAGTTTGAGTGGCCGCCGCGACGGAAGGCGCCACCGTCGAACGCGGCAGGACCGCACTGTCTGGCAGCAGCAGGCTCTGTCCGACGTTCAACCGAGTGCTGTTACCGTTGGGAAACGCCTGGGGATTGAGCGCCGCGATACCTCGGGCCAGCTCACTGGCGGAAGTTTTGCTGCCCGGCCCTTGCAGACGCCTGGCAATCGTTCCGAGGTTATCGCCGCTGGCAACTGTGTAGCGATTACCCTGCACCGCTTGCGGCGGCGCGACAGGCATACGTGATTCACCACCGCTCTGTAAAGAAGGATCGGCCCGCCTGGAGCGCGACGCGGCTGCACCTATCGCCGAGTCAGGCGGATCGAGCAACACCGTATAAGCATGCAGCACGTCGCCATTAGGGCGAACCAGACGCACCAGAAAGTTAAGGTAAGGCTCAGTGACTGCCCTTCTCGACTCCACATGCACCACGCCATGATTGCCATGGACGATGGGGGTAAAGTGCAGATCGTTAAAAAAGAACAGACGTTCGATGCCAGCCCGGCTGAAGGCTTCCGGCGAAGCAAGACTCGCCACAATGTCATCCGCGCTCAGGCCTGCGGTTTCTACCAATTCGATATCGGCATTGAACGGCTGATTCAACGCCGAATGCAGGGTGATCTCTCCAAGCCCCAACGCTGGGGCCAGTGCCGAATAAAACAGTGATGTTGCGGCCGCAGCCACACACCATTGACGAACGACCTGCCGCAACGGGCGATCGGCGCGCGTTAACGCGGCCTGAGAACTCTTCAGCATGAAAATCCTTATAAAAACCAAAGCAGGCTTCTCAGCACATTCGCTGTCACACGCAGATAGCGCAAGTATGGGGGCAAATCGGGCCTGATGCTCGCACGCTTTCACCAATGCTTAAAGGGGTAAAAGCGCTTGAGCCACTGAATACCGGGTGTTCAGGATTTTTCCAGGTTCGCCAGGATCCGTGCGTGTACCCGCATGCAGATTCTCAGCTCGTCCTCGTCGATGCCGACGAAAAGTTCATGACGCAGCGCGGTGGCGATTGTCTCGATTTTGTCGATCAGCGGCCGCGCCGTTGCACATAGAACGATTTTTTTAGCCCGCCGATCTTCAACCACCGCCTGACGCAGAACCAGCCCCTGAGCTTCCAGACTGTCGAGCAAACGCGCAAGGGTCGGCCCTTCGACGCCAACACTCTGCGCCAACTCACGTTGCGTCGGTGCTTCTTCGAAGCGCGCAAGGTGCAACAGCACCAGCCAGCGCGCCTGCGACAGGCCCAGGTCAGCGAGGCGCCGGTCCAACTCGGCTCGCCAGCCACGTGACATCTGCGCCAATTGCATGCCGAAGCGGTGTTGATCAGTTAAAGGCATAGGAAACTCATGATTAAAGGCTTGTACTAATTATTAGTCAGCTAACCATGATGCCCGCACCGAGGCAAGTGTCACCCACTGTAACCAATCGTCGCAGGGGGGTATAAAACCTCAGGAAAATCAGACCTCGAACTCGGACTGCAGCGCCGCGCGCACGCAATACAGCACGCCGTCTGGCACGCGACCGGCGAATTGTGCGGCAACGGCTGCAACCGCGGGCAACTCTCCTTCGCCATCAAGGAACGCATCCTGAATTTCACTGAGCACGTCTTCAGGCAAATCCAGCGCTTGCTCCAGTGATAATTGCTGCTTGCCGATGGCCTCCGCGAGCATCGTGTAGACATTCTTTTCGGTGCACTGCAACTGACCGGCGATCTGCGCCGGCGTCATCCCGGCGCGGGCCAGGCTGATCAATTCGTGACGCACGTCAGCCACAACCCTTGGCGCCTCGGCTGTACCGCCGAGAACCTCGAGGAACGCCTCACCATAACGCTCCAGCTTGCGCGCACCGACGCCACTGACCTGGGCCATTTCCGGCAACGATCCGGGCTTGCTGCGCAACATCTCGAGCAGGGTCGAGTCGGGAAAAATGACATAAGGCGGCACCCCATGCTCTTCGGCCAATTTGCGCCGCAGGGCGCGCAAGGCCTCCCACTGTTCGCGCTCTTCGCCACGGACCAATTGACTGGCCGGGCTGCCCGAACCGCTTTTCGGGGTCGTTTGCGGTTTCAAATCACGACGTAGCTCAAGCGTGACTTCGCCGCGCAAGAGGGGCCGGCAGGTATCACTCAACCGCAGGCCGCCGTAGCCTTCCAAGTCGATATCAGCCAGGCCGCGCGCCACCAACTGGCGGAACAGCGAGCGCCACTCGCCTTCGGTACGCGCCTTGCCGACGCCGAAAACCGCCAGATGTTGGTGGCCAAAGCTCTTCACTTTATCGTTGTCGCGACCCAGCAGCACATCCACCAGATGGCCGACGCCATAACGCTGGCCGGTGCGATAAATCGCCGACAGTGCCTGACGCGCAGGCTCGGTGGCGTCCCAGGTCTGCACGCCGTCGACACAGTTGTCGCAATGACCGCACGGGTTAGGCATGTCTTCGTCGAAGTAGGCCAGCAGCGTCTGTCGACGGCAGCGGGTCTCTTCACAAAGCGACAACATGGCGTCGAGTTTGTGTTGCTCAAGGCGCTTGTGTCGCTCGTCGCCTTCGGAGTTTTGCAGCATCTGCTTGAGCATCAATACGTCTTGCAGCCCGTAGGCCATCCAGGCATCGGCGGGCAGGCCATCACGGCCGGAGCGCCCCGTCTCCTGGTAGTACGCCTCCAACGACTTGGGCAAGTCCATATGGGCGACGAACCGCACGTTGGGTTTGTCGATGCCCATACCGAAAGCGATGGTCGCGACCATGATCAGGCCTTCCTCATTGAGGAAGCGCTTCTGGTTGAAGGCACGTGTCTCGTTAGGCAGCCCGGCGTGGTATGGCAAAGCCGGATAGCCGTTGTCACACAGAAAAGCGGCGACTTCATCGACCTTTTTGCGGGACAGACAATAAACAATGCCTGCATCGCTGCGCCGCTCGGAAAGGAATGCCAGCAGCTGTTTGCGCGGCTGCTCCTTGGGCACGATGCGATAAAAGATGTTGGGGCGGTCGAAACTGGAGAGGAAGCGCTCGGCGTTCTGTAGATGCAGGCGCTCGACGATCTCTTCACGGGTGCGTTTATCGGCCGTGGCGGTCAGGGCGATACGCGGCACATCGGGGAACAACTCGGCAAGTTGCCCCAGTTTCAAGTATTCAGGACGGAAATCATGCCCCCACTGTGACACGCAGTGCGCTTCGTCGATGGCAAACAGGGCGATTTTCAGGTTCTGCAGGAAGGCCAGCATCCGTGGCTGAACCAGGCGCTCGGGCGCCAGATAGAGCATCTTGATCTCGCCCAACCGAATTCGGTTTGCCAGATCCCGCTGTTGCTCTGCGCTCAGTGTGGAGTTCAACGCGGCCGCCGACACACCCAGTTCTTCCAGGGTCGCAACCTGATCGTCCATCAAGGCAATCAGCGGTGAAACTACCACTGCCAAGCCTTCGCGCAGCAGGCCCGGGACCTGGAAGCACAAGGACTTGCCGCCACCGGTGGGCATCAACACCAAGGCATCGCCGCCATTGGCAACACGCTCAATAATGGCACCTTGGCGACCACGAAAGCTGTCGTAACCAAAGATGTCTTTAAGTACGCGTTGAGCCTGTTCGAGCATAAAAACCCCAAAATATTGCAGAAGCGACCCTGCTACAGCCTGTCGCAATCGCTATTGGCATCGCAAAGCGCGGCATTATACCCGAGGGGTTCCAGGCAAAGCACAAAGGCGATACCGGCGGTCGATATAAAAGACATAACAGCTTCTAAGCGCCTCTGTACTGGCGCGCAGGCCTTACACAGCCTAGAATTCAGCATTGTTTATTCCCAAGGTAGCCCGTCAATGTCCTTCGCTGAGCAACTACACCGCCTGCAAGCCTTCCTCGATGCCGATGAGCTGCATGACGAAGCGCTGGACTATGTGGCCGCCCACGGCTACCTGACCGCGCTGTCGATCTGTGCCGAAACGGTCCCTGAGCGTGAGTGGATCGATACGCTGTTCTCTGAGCCGCCGCATTACACCAGTGATGCCCAGCGCGAAGAAATCGAAGCCACGCTGATCCAGCTGCAGGCGCACATCGCCCGCCAACTGGCATCCGACGAAGAGTTCGAATTGCCGTGTGATCTGGACCTCGGTGACGAGCCGGATGACTCCGACCTCCGCGGCTGGTGCATCGGCTTCATGGAAGGCGTGTTCCTGCGCGAAAACGCATGGTTCGAAAGCGCCGAAGACGAAGTCAGCGAAATGCTCCTGCCGATCATGGTCGGTTCGGGTCTGTTCGACGAACAACCAGAATTTGCCGACATCGCTCAGGACGCCAATCTGATGGATGACATGATTGTGCAGATCCCGGAAGCACTGACCGCGCTGTACCTGCTCCTGCAGGCGCCAGACGAGAAGCCAGCGATTCTCAAGCCTCGCCACCACTGAGTCCACGCCTACGGCACAAGGCCCGAGACGCACAAGCAAACACTGCTTGTGCGTCGCGCACTTCAAGACTCTGGCTGGCTAGTGTGGCGCTGATGACGGCCCATGTCCTGCGGCACAGGCTTTAGGCGTTCCATCAGAGATGATGCACCCACAAAGGTCGCAAATACCCTGTGGGTGCACATTCACTCGCGAAGACGATCTATCCGCCAGCGCTCTATTTGAACGTTTCAAACAACCCAGTCGCCCCCATCCCACCTCCGACACACATGGTCACGATGCCGTAGCGCAGATTGCGCCGTTGCAGTTCACGGACCAAATGGCCGACCTGGCGCGAGCCGGTCATGCCGAACGGGTGGCCGATGGAGATCGAACCGCCGCTGAGGTTGTATTTGGCGTTGTCGATTCCCAGACGATCACGCGCATACAGACACTGCGACGCAAAGGCTTCATTGAGTTCCCAAAGGTCGATGTCGGCCACTTGCAAGCCTTTAGCCTTGAGCAATTTGGGCACCGAGAACACCGGGCCAATCCCCATCTCGTCCGGCTCGCAACCCGCCACCGTGAAACCACGGAAAAACGCACGCGGTTTGAGGCCCAGTTCCAGGGCTTTTTCCAGGCTCATCACCAACGTCATCGAAGCCCCGTCGGACAACTGCGACGAGTTGCCAGCGGTTACCGAACCGTCTTCTGCGAACACCGGCTTCAGGCCCGCCAGGCTTTCCCGCGTGGTGTCCGGACGATTGCAGTCGTCACGATCAACGATGCCTTCAACCAGGCTAATCGCACCGGTATTTTTGTCCTCGACGCGGTAGGTCACGGCCATCGGCACGATTTCATCGTCGAACAGCCCAGCAGCTTGGGCGGCTGCGGTGCGGTGCTGACTTTGCAAGGCGTAGATATCTTGCTGCTCGCGGCTGACATGGTAGCGGCGCGCGACGATTTCGGCAGTCTGACCCATGGGAAAGTAAATCCCCGGCACCTGTTCCTTAAGCAATGGATTGATCAGGTTGTCGGTGTTGATGCTTTTCATCGTCAGGCTGATCGATTCGACACCACCGGCAACAATGATCTCGCTGCAACCGGAGGCGATCTGGTTGGCTGCGATTGCAATGGCCTGCAAGCCCGATGAGCAGTAGCGGTTGAGGGTCATGCCAGGGACTTGGATACCCAGCTTGGACAGCACCGCCACATTGCGCCCGATGTTGTAGCCCTGCGCACCTTCGTTGGAGCCGGCACCGACGATACAGTCCTCGACCAACGCCGGGTCCAGGCCATTGCGCGTCAACAGTGCGTTGACGCAATGGGCTGCCATGTCATCGGGACGGGTCTGGTTGAACTTGCCGCGAAACGACTTGGCCAATCCCGTCCGCACGCTATCGACAATCACCACTTCACGCATGACACACCTCCACTCTTATTGTTGATGAGAAGGCATTGAGCATAGGGCCAGATAATCCTTGTCCGCGATGATCATTCACTGGCTGTATGGAAAATCATGGTGGTTACTTAGACTTTGTGTCCTTTTCAAAAGCGGCTTCCAGCGCGTTATTGATCGTGCGTAACACCTTCACCCGCGCCCAGCGTTTGTCATTGGCCTCAACCAGGGTCCACGGCGCGATTTCAGTGCTGGTACGATCAACCATGTCGCCCACAGCCGCGCGATAGTCCGGCCATCTCTGACGGTTGCGCCAGTCGTCCTCGGTGATTTTGAAGCGTTTGAACGGAATCTGTTCCCGCGCCTCAAAACGCTCCAGTTGAGTCAGCTCATCAATGGCCAGCCAGAACTTGACTACCACAGTGCCGGCATCGGTCAGCTGTTCTTCGAAATCGTTGATCTCGCTGTACGCCCGGAGCCAATCTGCCGAGCTGCAAAAACCCTCAACGCGCTCTACCAGCACCCGGCCATACCATGACCTGTCGAACACGGTAAATTTGCCACGTGGCGGCATGTGCCGCCAGAAGCGCCAGAGATAAGGCTGTGCACGCTCGTCCTCGGTGGGCGCGGCAATCGGCACAATATTGTACTGACGCGGGTCCAGCGCCGCCGCGACCCGCCGGATGGCGCCGCCTTTGCCTGCGGCATCATTGCCTTCGAATACCGCTACCAGCGAGTGCCGCTTCATACGTTTATCACGCACGTTGCCCGCCAGGCGCGCCTGCTCGGTAATCAATTGTTCTTCGTAATCTTCTTTTTCCAGATGCTGAGTCATGTCGAGACTGTTCAGCAGGCTGAGGTCATCAATATTGGTCGGCAGTGGGCCAATGGTCAGCGGACCTTGAGCGGGTCTTTTATTGGCCAAGGCGGCCTGTAGCCCTTCGAGCAACAGGAGCCCGACGGTCAGGCTGCGATAATGCGGATCCACGCCTTCGATGACATGCCAAGGGGCATAATCATGGCTGGTACGACGCAGCACACGCTCACCGTAGCGAACAAATTTGTCGTAGGTTTTCGATTGTTGCCAGTCCAGCGGACTAATGCGCCAGCTGTGCAAAGGGTCATCCACAAGCAACTTGAGCCGAGCCTTCATCTGCTTCTTGGACAGGTGAAACCAGAACTTGAAAATCAGTGCGCCCTCATCACAGAGCATTCTCTCCAGACGTTCAGCCCCATTGATTGCCTGATCGAGCACGGCATCCTTGAAGTGGCCATGCACCCGCCCCTGAATCATCTGGCTGTACCAATTGCCAAAGAAAATCCCCATACGCCCCTTCGCCGGCAAATGCCGCCAATAGCGCCACGCGGGTGGTCGGGCCAGTTCTTCGTCAGTCTGCTGATCGAACGTACGCACCTCGATCAGCCGTGGGTCCATCCATTCATTGAGCAGCTTAATCGTCTCGCCCTTGCCCGCGCCTTCGACGCCGTTGATCAATACAATCACCGGAAAACGCGCCTGCTGCTTGAGTTCGAATTGCGCGTCGAGCAACGCCTCACGCAGCGCCGGCACCTCGGCGTCGTAAGTTTCTTTGTCAATGGCGTGACCGATTTCGGCGGATTCGAACATGCACAGCTCCCCTTCAAGATCGTCAAGACTAACGGATCGCATCAATCAATGCTGGGTAAGACAGCCATTCGTTGCGATGGGTCAATTGAACAGGCTTCAGGGACCCGCTTCTACCCCTTTGCGCCCTCACCGGTTCGCTGATTGCGTTAATATCCCGCGCTCCTGCTGCCGCCGAGCCGACCATGACCTTCACATCCCACGCCCAGATCGACTGGGACGAACAGGGAAATCCTCATTCGCGGGAATTTTCGGATGTCTATTTCTCCACCCAATCCGGTCTAGACGAAACACGCCATGTCTTTCTGAAACAGAACGATCTGACAAACCGGTTTGCGGCGCTGGCGGCAGGCGAGCGCCTGGTTATCGGGGAAACCGGCTTCGGCACCGGTTTGAATTTTCTTTGCGCCTGGCAGCTGTTTGCCGAGCATGCTGTTGCCGGCGCTCGCCTGCATTTCGTTAGCGTCGAGAAGTTTCCACTGAGCCGCTGCGACCTGCAACGTGCCCTCGCCTTGTGGCCGGAGCTGGCCACCTGTGCCGGGCAACTGCTCGATCAGTACATCGCCGTGCATGACGGTTTTCAGCGCTTGGTGTTCGACGGCGGTCGCGTGACCTTGACCCTGTTGATCGGCGACGCTTTAGACATGTTGCCGCAGCTGGATGGGCAGATTGATGCGTGGTTCCTCGACGGTTTTGCTCCAGCAAAAAATCCGGAAATGTGGACGCCCGAACTGTTCGCCGAACTGGCACGGCTAGCGGCGCCGGGTTCGACCATCAGCACCTTCACCAGTACCGGATGGGTACGTCGCGCGCTGAACGCCGCAGGCTTCAAAATGCGCCGCACGCCGGGTATCGGGCATAAATGGGAGGTGCTGCGCGGGGCGTTTGTCGGTTGGCCGGAAGACGTGCCCAGGCCTGCAGTCGTCAAGCCCTGGTTTGCCCGCCCGGCACCGATCACCACTCAGCGCAAAGCGTTGGTAATCGGCGCTGGCCTGGCCGGTTGCGCAACAGCTGCCAGCCTCGCTGCGCGGGGTTGGCAGGTCAGCCTGATGGAACGCCACGGCGATCTGGCGCAGGAAGCTTCGGGCAACCCGCAAGGGGTGCTGTACTTGAAGCTTTCTGCCCACGGCACGGCGTTGTCGCAGCTGATTTTGAGCGGCTTTGGTTACACCCGCCGCCACCTGGAATACCTGCAACGGGGCACCGACTGGGACGGCTGCGGCGTGTTGCAACTGGCCTTCAATGACAAGGAAGCCGAGCGCCAGACGCAGTTGGCGCACGCGTTCCCCCCCGAACTCTTACACGTACTGGATCAGCCAACCGCCGAAGCCCGAGCCGGTACTGCACTGTCTTGCGGTGGTTTATTTTTCCCCGAGGGAGGCTGGGTACATCCGCCCGCGCTGTGCCAGTTTCAGGCCACGCACCCCAATATTCAGCTGTTGGCACATCACGACGTACTGGAACTGCGTCGTAGCGGCGAACAGTGGCAGGCCTGGGATGGAGAGCGATTGCTCGACGAGGCTCCGGTGGTGATATTGGCCGGCGCTGCAGAGGTCAAGCGCTTCCCGGCCAGCGCTGAATTACCCCTCAAGCGTATTCGTGGGCAGATCACCCGGCTTGCCCAGACCCCGGCAAGCGAAGCCTTGAGCACCGTGGTCTGCGCCGAAGGTTATGTGGCGCCCGCCCGGCTGGGCGAACACACGTTAGGGGCGAGCTTCGACTTCAAAAGCGATGACCAGACGCCGACCAGTGCCGAGCACCAGAGCAATCTCGAACTCTTGCAAGAAATCTCCGAAGACTTGCTCAAGCGGCTGGGCGCAGACGCGTTGGAACCTGAGTACCTGCAAGGGCGAGCCGCATTCCGTTGCACCAGCCCGGACTACCTGCCCATCGTCGGCCCGCTGGCGGATAAGCAGCGTTTTCTGGAAGCTTACGCGGCGCTGGGCAAAGACGCCCGACAAGTGCCGGATACCGTTTGCCCTTGGCTCGACGGCCTGTACATCAACAGTGGTCACGGCTCTCGTGGGCTGATCACCGCGCCACTGTCAGGCGAATTGCTCGCGGCCTGGCTGGACAACGAACCCCTGCCGTTGCCCCGTAGCATTGCCGAAGCCTGCCATCCCAACCGTTTCGCGTTGAGGGCGTTGATTCGGGGAAAGATATAAACACGGGATGACTGGCGTCAGTGCCCTGCTGACTAGCCATCAATCTTCATGCGACGGGCGCTGACGGCTCATGTCGACGCAGTCAGCGCACTGCCGCGCTGAAAACTCAGGCCAGCGTCTCATCCATGCGCCCTTTGCGCCGGTAGGGAAAGACATCAATGACCTTGCCCGCCCGAATCGCGTCTTGCAGGCTTTTCCAGTAATCAGCGTCATACAACTCACCGTGGAGCTCATTGAACAGCCGACGCTGGCCCATGTCGGCAAACAGAAACGGTGGAAACTCCTCAGGGAAAATATCCAGCGGAGCAATGGAATACCAAGGCTCCGAGGACATTTCATCTTCGGGCGTACGGGGCGCCGGGATGTGGCGGAAATTGGCTTCGGTGAGGTAACAAATTTCGTCGTAATCGTAGAACACCACCCGGCCGTGACGGGTCACGCCAAAGTTCTTCAGCAGCATATCGCCGGGGAAAATATTCGACGCAGCCAACTGCTTGATCGCCAACCCATAATCGTCCAGTGCTTCGCGCACCTGGGCTTCGTTGGCGTTTTCCAGATAGAGGTTCAACGGCGTCATACGCCGCTCGGTCCAGCAGTGACGGATCAGGACGGTGTCGCCTTCGACTTCAACGGTCGACGCCGCCACATCCAGCAGTTCGGCGAGGCACTCAGGATCAAACTTGTTCAACGGAAAACGGAAATCGGCGAACTCCTGGGTATCGGCCATGCGCCCTACCCGGTCGACGCTTTTTACCAGACGGTATTTTTCGATTACCGTGGCACGGTCGACGTTTTTCGACGGCGCGAAGCGGTCCTTGATGATCTTGAACACCGTATTGAAACCCGGCAGGGTAAACACGCTCATGACCATGCCGCGCACACCGGGCGCCATGATAAAGCGGTCGTCGGTAGTGGCCAGATGGTTGATCAGGGCGCGGTAGAACTCGGACTTGCCATGTTTGTAAAACCCGATCGAGGTGTACAGCTCGGCGATGTGCTTGCCAGGCAAAATACGCTTGAGAAAGCCGATAAACTCTGCGGGCACCGGCACGTCGACCATGAAGTACGAGCGTGTGAACGAGAAGATGATCGACACATCAGCTTCATCGGTAATCAGCGCATCAATCTGGATACCTCGGCCTTCACGGTGCAGCAGGGGTATTACCAGCGGCCATTGCTCGTCTTGGGTAAAAATGCGCCCGACCAGATACGCCCCTTTGTTGCGGTACAGAATCGACGAGAACAGCTCCACGCTGAGCGCCGGGTCCTTGCACACCCAATCGGGCAGGTTTTCCCGCAATTGCCCTTCAAGCCGTTGCAGATCACCCGGCAAATCGGCAAACGGCACATCGAACTTATACTCGGCAAAAATCTGTTTGAGCATGCTCGACAGCTCGCCCTGGGGCCGATAAACGCGGGTTTGAGCCGCCTTGTCGTGGCGGCGCAAAGACGGACGCGTGGTGTGGACGAACATGCAGCCGTCGCTGATCAGGTCATGACTGAACAGGCCACAGAAAATCGAGTTGAACCAGGTTTCCGCCAGCTCATCGTCAAACCGTACATCGATCAGGTTGATATACGCGTTTTTGACCAGCGGCCAGCAGCTCACATCCAACAGGCCCTGGGCGTCGAACGTACCGTGCAAACGCTCGGTCACTTCGCTGACTTTCTCTTCGTATAGGTTGATCCGCGCTGCCGATGCTCGCTGAGCTTCCTGCCATAACGCTTGTTCGAAGCGCGCCTGAGCACCATCGGCAATCTGCCGAAAATGCTCTCGATAATCATCAAAACCGTCAAGAATCATTTGGGCGATATCGGCGGCTGGCCATTGCTGCGGCATAAACAGATCTCGTCAGGAATTCGGAAGCCCGAGCTTAGCCAGTGGACAGGCATAGGAGAAGCGTATTTTTCCGCTCTCGGTTGCGCTCAGCCCGCCGCCCCAGCGACACTCTCGCCCCGACCACCGGCCTGGAGCTGGATTTGAGACCCGCCGACACCCTGCGTTTATTAGCACTCGCCGCCATCTGGGGCGCCAGCTTCCTGTTCATGCGGATCATCGCACCCGTGCTCGGCACCGTACCGACGGCGTTTTTTCGCGTATCCATTGCCGCTGGCGGCTTGCTGGTGATCCTCTGGCTGATGCGGATTGATTGGGATTTTCGCGGCAAATTCAAAATCTGCCTACTGCTGGGGATGATCAACTCCGGGCTGCCCGCGACCTTGTATTCATTAGCCGCTCAAGTATTACCCGCCGGTTATTCATCGATTTTCAACGCAACGACGCCGCTGATGGGCGTATTGATTGGTGGGTTGTTCTTCAGCCAAAAACTGTCCCCGGTGAAAATCGCGGGGGTGTTTCTCGGCTTGTTCGGTGTCGGCATCCTGACCCGTGCGGGGCCCGTGGCTTTCAATCGGGAGCTGCTGACCGGCGCTCTGGCCTGTTTGCTGGCAACGACAAGCTACGGCTTCGCCGGCTTCCTCGCTCACCGCTGGCTCGATCAGCAAGGTGGGCTCGACCCAAGGCTCGCCACCGTCGGCAGCATGCTCGGCGCCACGCTGTTATTGCTGCCGCTATTCGGCTACAGCGTCATCAGCCATCCACCCGCCAGTTGGGGCGGGAGCAGCGTGTGGCTGTCGTTACTCGGACTGGGACTGGTGTGCACCGCGTTCGCCTACATCCTGTTCTTTCGGCTGCTTAGCGACATTGGCCCGCTCAGTTCGATGACCGTGACCTTCATGATCCCGCCCTTCGGCGTACTGTGGGGCGCACTGTTTCTCGATGAACCGCTGTCGTGGGCTCATCTGTATGGCGGCGTATTGATTGCGGTAGCGCTGTGGCTGGTGCTGAAGCCTGTCGCAATGGCGAAGGCTTCAGCAGGTGAGCATTAACCTGCGTCAGGCGTGCGAAACACAAACACCCGTCCGACGTTGTATCAGCCGAACAGCCAATAGCCGAGCAAGGTCAGAACGATCACCGCCAATACCGGACGCATGACACGGTAGGCCTTGGGGTGACGACGCTTGAACTGTTTGACGCTGGAGCTCATGCCATTGCTAAAACGCTTGCTGTAGGCATACGCCTGGTTAATCCCGCCGACACGTTCATCATCTGTGTTCTGCGGCGCCGTGGCATGCCCCAAGACTCTGCTGACCCAACGATTGATGCGGGTCATGAGCCGAGAGCGCAGAGGGCGTTCGACATCACAGAACAGAATCACACGGGTGGTTTCGGTCTGGTTCTTGACCCAATGCACGTAGGTTTCATCGAACATCACATCTTCGCCATCGCGCCAGGCATACGCCTGTCCATCGACGTAAATGCGGCAATCATCCGAGTTTGGCGTCGACAGCCCCAAGTGATAACGCAGCGAGCCGGCAAACGGGTCGCGATGGGGATTGAGGTGGCTATCACCTGGCAAGAGCGCGAACATCGCGCCCTTCACGTTGGGAATGCTATTCACCAGTTCGACGGTCTTGGGGCACAACAGCACAGCCGACGGCAAAGCGGTGTCGTACCACTTGAGGTAGAAGCGCTTCCAGCCTTTTTTGAAGAACGAACCGAAACCGGCGTCGTTGTCCTTCTCGGCAGCGCGGATATATCCCTCGTCGAACAAGTGCATGGCTTCTTCGCGAATGACTTGCCAGTTGTCCTTGAGCACGTCCATCTCAGGAAATTTGGTGCGGTCCAGATAAGGCTTCGAAGGCACGCCGGAGAACAGATACATCAAGGCGTTATAGGGGGCAAACAACGCGGAATGGTTGACGAACTGGCGGAGCAATGGCAGTCGCGCTTTACCCCGCAGATGCACATACAACGTGCTTCCTACGAAAAGCATCAAAATCGAGGCTTTGGCGGCGAAAGAAAAGGTCATGAAACTCTCCTTGAAAATGGACAACTAATTGCACGCCGCGGCACTGTTTTAATTATCTGATACTGAAAGCGGCTGTTCGGGGAACAACCGCTCACGCATTCCGTCTTTGCAAAATGCGCGCACAGCGGGTTGGAAGCCGGCCATCATAAGCCTTCACGGGCCGGGTACAAAGCGACCTAAGACCAAAATGGGCTACTGCTGATTTTCCTGATCAGTAAACAGATCACTGAACAACATGCTCGACAGGTAACGCTCACCGGAGTCGGGCAGGATCACGACAATGGTTTTACCCTGCATTTCCGGGGTTTCGGCCATGCGTACCGCTGCGGCCATCGCTGCACCGCATGAAATACCACACAAAATCCCCTCTTCGCGCATCAGGCGCAACGCCATGGCCTTGGACTCTTCATCGCTGACCAGTTCGACCCGATCAATGATCGACAAGTCGAGATTCCTGGGTATGAAACCGGCACCGATCCCCTGAATCTTGTGCGGAGCAGGTTTGATTTCTTCACCAGCCAGCGTCTGGGTGATGATCGGCGAACCTATGGGCTCGACCGCCACCGACAGAATCGGCTTGCCCGCCGTGTGTTTGATATAACGCGAAATCCCGGTAATCGTGCCACCGGTACCCACACCCGCCACTAGCACATCAATGGCACCGTCGGTATCGTTCCAGATCTCCGGACCCGTGGTCTTCTCATGGATCGCCGGGTTGGCCGGGTTATCGAACTGTGAGGGCATGAAATGGAGGGCCGGATTGCTGGCGACCAGTTCTTCGGCTTTTTCGATGGCGCCTTTCATACCCTTGGCAGGTTCGGTCAGCACCAACTCGGCGCCCAATGCCTTAAGCACCTTGCGCCGTTCGATGCTCATCGACGCAGGCATGGTCAACACCAGCTTGTAACCCCGGGCCGCCGCCACAAAAGCCAAACCGATCCCGGTATTGCCTGAAGTCGGCTCGACGATGGTCATGCCCGGCTTGAGCTTACCGCTGCTTTCAGCGTCCCAGATCATGCTGGCGCCGATTCGGCATTTCACCGAATATCCGGGGTTGCGCCCTTCAATCTTGGCCAGGATAGTGACCCCGCGCGGTGCGATACGGTTGATCTGCACCAATGGCGTGTTACCGATGGAATGGGCATTGTCAGCGTAGATGCGGCTCATGGCGGTATCCTTTGCACGTGCTTGAAAAAATCAAAGCGTATGCCGCCAGCAGGGGTGCGTCCAGTCGTAGCGAACGGATGCCGTGCCAGACAGTCATCAGCTCTACTGAACAGGACACCCTCAACATGAAACGTCGCTATAGCTGGCCACTTTGGACCGTTGCGGGAATCGTGGTCGTGCTGATTGCCGCAGACATCGCCCTGCCCTATCTGGTGCGTCACTATTTGAACGACAAGCTCGCCAATATGGGCGACTACCGTGGCCAGGTCACCGACGTCGATCTGGCCCTGTGGCGTGGAGCGTATCGAATCAATGGGCTGAGTATCGTCAAGGTGCAAGGCAAGGTGCCCGTGCCATTCGTCAATGCGCCGGTCATCGACCTGGCGGTGAGCTGGCATTCGTTATGGTATGACCGTGCCGTGGTGGCCCAGGTGGTCTTCATCAAACCCGAGCTGAACTTCGTCGACGGCGGCACCAACAAACAGGCTTCGCAGACCGGTCAAGGCACCGACTGGCGCGCCCAATTGAACAAGCTGTTGCCTATCACTCTCAACGAAGTACGTATAGATGACGGGCGCATCACCTTCAATAATTTCAACTCGACGCCGAACGTGAAGATCGAAGCCGATCACGTGAACGCCAGCCTGTTCAACCTGACCAATATCGCCGACGAAAAAGGCATGCACGAAGCCCGATTTGAGGGCAAAGCCCTGTTACCCGGGAACGCACCGCTGGAAACCTCGGCCACATTCGATCCATTCAGTAACTTTGAAGACTTCGACTTCCGCCTCCGTTCGATCGGGATAGAACTTAAAAGCCTCAACGACTTCGCTTCGGCCTACGGCAAATTCGACTTCAATGCCGGCAGCGGTGACGTGGTGATCGAAGCCCAGGCCAACAAGGGCAAGCTCAGCGGTTATATCAAACCGCTGCTGCGCGATGTCGAGGTGTTCAACTGGCAGCAGGATGTCGAGAACCAGAACAAAAGCTTCTTCCGCTCGATCTGGGAGGCAGTGGTCGGCACCAGCGAAACCGTCTTGAAGAACCAAAGCAAAAACCAATTCGCCACCCGCGTAGAACTCAGTGGCAGCGTGCACCAACAAGACATCAGCGGCTTTCAGGCATTCCTGCAGATCCTGCGCAACGCCTTCATTCAGGCGTTCAACACCCGCTATGACAACAGCAAAACACAGTAGCCAAGGTGGATTAGTGCTTTTTCAACGGGGACAGGACTTAAACAATGGCTGATCTAATCTTGACCCAGTCAAATCGTGACGCGCCATTCAGAGACTGAATGGCGCCTCTGCGTTCACAGTCGCCCGGCCTGCGCGGTATAGTCGGCACATTAAGTACCTTTTTTTGCGCCGTTTCAGGCGATACCGTTCGAGGATTTTTAGATGAAGTTCGAAGGCACCAGCGCATACGTCGCCACTGACGACCTGAAGCTCGCGGTCAACGCTGCTATCACTCTGGAGCGGCCACTGCTGGTCAAAGGCGAGCCTGGCACCGGCAAAACCATGTTGGCCGAACAACTGGCCGAATCCTTCGGCGCCCGGTTGATTACCTGGCACATCAAATCCACCACCAAAGCGCATCAGGGCCTGTACGAGTACGACGCCGTCAGCCGTTTGCGTGATTCGCAGTTGGGTGTGGATAAAGTCCACGACGTACGTAACTACCTGAAGAAGGGCAAGCTGTGGGAAGCCTTCGAGGCCGAAGAGCGGGTCATCCTGCTGATCGATGAGATCGACAAGGCCGACATCGAGTTCCCTAACGACCTGTTGCAAGAACTCGACAAGATGGAGTTCTATGTTTACGAGATAGATGAAACGATCAAAGCGAAAGTACGCCCGATCATCATCATTACATCGAACAACGAAAAAGAACTGCCTGACGCCTTCCTGCGTCGTTGCTTCTTTCACTACATCGCCTTCCCGGACCGCGTCACCCTGCAAAAGATTGTCGATGTGCATTACCCGAACATCAAAAAGGATCTGGTCAGCGAAGCCCTCGATGTGTTCTTCGACGTGCGTAAAGTCCCCGGACTGAAGAAAAAACCGTCCACATCGGAACTGGTCGACTGGCTGAAACTGCTGATGGCCGACAACATCGGCGAAGCGGTGCTGCGCGAACGCGATCCCACCAAGGCCATCCCGCCGCTGGCCGGAGCCCTGGTCAAGAACGAGCAGGACGTGCAATTGCTTGAGCGCTTGGCGTTCATGAGCCGTCGCGGCAACCGCTAAGCACGAATAAGGGCGATCGCCATGCTGCTCAACCTGTTCAATGAAATGCGTGCAGCCAAGGTGCCGGTGTCTGTGCGCGAGCTGCTCGATCTGATCAATGCGCTGAAACAGCGGGTGACCTTCGCTGACATGGACGAGTTCTACTTTCTCGCCCGCACTATTCTGGTCAAGGATGAACGCCACTTCGACAAGTTCGACCGGGCGTTCGGCGCCTACTTCAACGGCTTGGAAAAGCTCGATGATCATCTCCAGGCACTGATCCCTGAAGACTGGCTGCGCAAGGAGTTCGAACGCTCCTTGACCGACGAAGAACGCGCGCAGATCCAGACCCTGGGTGGCTTGGACAAGCTGATCGAAGAATTCAAGAAACGCCTCGAAGAGCAAAAAGAACGCCACGCGGGCGGCAACAAGTGGATTGGCACTGGCGGCACCAGCCCATTTGGCTCAGGCGGTTTCAACCCGGAAGGTATCCGCGTAGGTGATGCCGGCAAGCGTCAAGGCAAAGCGGTCAAGGTCTGGGACCAGCGCGAGTACCGGAACCTCGACGATCAGGTCGAGTTGGGCACGCGCAACATCAAGATTGCGCTGCGCCGTTTGCGTAAATTCGCCCGTCAAGGCGCCGCTGAAGAGCTCGACATCGACGGCACAATCGACCACACCGCCCGTGATGCGGGCCTGCTGAACATTCAGATGCGCCCGGAACGGCGCAACACCATCAAGTTGTTGCTGCTGTTCGACATCGGTGGCTCGATGGATGCTCACGTCAAAACCTGCGAAGAGTTGTTCTCGGCGTGCAAGACCGAGTTCAAACACCTGGAGTATTTCTACTTCCACAACTTCATTTATGAATCGGTGTGGAAGAACAACCTGCGCCGTGGCGCGGAGCGCACTGCCACCCAGGACTTGCTGAACAAATACGGTGCCGATTACAAAGTGATCTTTATCGGCGACGCGGCCATGGCGCCCTACGAAATCACCCAGGCGGGTGGCAGCGTAGAGCACTGGAACGAAGAGCCGGGTTATCGGTGGATGCAGCGCTTCAAGGAAAAATACAAGAAGCTCATCTGGATCAACCCCTACCCCAAAGACACCTGGAACTACACCGCCTCGACCAACATCGTGCGCGATCTGATTGACGATCAGATGTTTCCGCTAACCTTGCGTGGGCTGGAAGAAGGGATGCGGTTTTTGGCGAAATAGCTGCCTGATCCATGGCCTCTTCGCGAAGAGGCCATTAGTTTCACCCTCAACCCTGAAAACGCTGCACATACTCCATATGCTGCTGATGCGCTGCTGTCTGCACAATCGGCTTGAGACTGACAGGTGCGCCCGGCAGGCATTGGGCCAGTCGGGCCAATGCCAACGGGGTCAACGCCCCAAGTCTTGGGTACCCGCCAATGGTTTGTCGGTCATTGAGCAGCACAATCGGTTGCCCGTCCGGCGGCACCTGAATCGCGCCCAGCGGGATGCCTTCGGAGATCAGCGGCGCGCCCTGATAAACCAGTTCCGGTCCCAATAAACGAATGCCCATCCTGTCGGCACGGCTGTCGAGGATCCACTCGCTGTTGAAGGCATCGAACAGGCTCAAGCCGCTGAACTGGCCAATTTGTGCGCCGAGCACAACGTCCAATGAACTGTTCAGGTTGAGATCGGGGGTCAAATGATCCGGCAGAGCATGCAGGACGAACGCCGAACCGGCGTAAGACAGGTGATCCCCTTTGGCCAGTGCTTTGCCCATTCCATCCAGCCCGCCCAGTTCTTCACGCACGACCGTAGCGCAACTGCCGAGCACCGATGGCGCATCGAAGCCTCCGGGAGCCGCGAGATAAGCCCGCGCACCCAGGATCGGTTGGGTAAAGCGTAAACGCTCACCCTTGCGCATGAAAAAACTGCGCCAGGGTGCCAGCGGCCGACTGCCCAGCAACGCGCCGAGATCGGCACCCGCCAGCGCCAGGCAGCAATCCTGTTCGGCGAGCAGGGTCAAGCCGCCCAGCGTCACCTCGATCACCGCCGCGTCCAGCTGATTGCCCAGCAGGTTGTTCGCCCAGGACATCGAGACCCAATCCGCCGCCCCGCCTTGGGTCACGCCCAAATGACGAACACCAAAGCGTCCGGCATCCTGCAGCAGGCACAACGGGGTGCTGGCTTCGATCAATAAGGCACTCATGCCTGCACCTCCAACGGCGTGTCATCGCCGCCCAGGCGCACGAATTCGGCATGATCGACGGGGGTAAAGCACACTCGATCACCCGGTTGCATCAAGCTGTAACCCTCGCGTTGGCGGTCGAACAATTTGCTGGGAGTACGGCCGATCAGGTTCCAGCCACCCGGCGACACCACGGGGTAAGCGGCGGTCTGACGCTCGGCGATGCCCACGCTACCGGCAGCCACACGCTTACGCGGTGTGTTCAGGCGTGGCGCGGCAAGGATTTCTTCGACCAGCCCCATAAACGCGAACCCAGGCGCGAACCCCAGGGCAAACACCTGATAGTCGCGCTCACTGTGATGCGCAATGACCTCGCTGATGCTCAAACCGCTGCGCCTGGCCAACAACGTCAGTTCCGGGCCGACGCTCAGGTCATACCAGACCGGTAACACATGGCGTTTGCCGATGGCCTGCGGATCAGGCGCCAGATCGGCCAGCGCCTGATGAATCAATTCCCGAGCCTGATCCGGACTCAACCGGGTCAGGTCGTAATGGACCATCAAGGTGGTGTAGGACGGCACCAGATCAATCAAGTGGCTGGCGAAGCGTTCACGCAAACGTGCACTGGCGGCCAGCATCCACGGCATATTCGCTTCGTCGATGGCATCGAACAGACGCACCATCAAACAATCGATGGCCACCACTTCTATGCGCAACGTCATGACGCTGATTGCTCACCCAACGCCCGGCGGATGCGCTGTACGGCACTCACCGAACTGGCGTTATCGCCATGCACACACAGGGTATCGGCCTTCAAGTGCAGTTCGCTGCCATCGCTGGCACGCAAGGGGTCACCACGGGACAGCGTGAGGGCCTGGCCGATGATGACTTCAGGGTCATGGTGCACGGCGCCCGGTAGTTGCCGTGACACCAGGCGCCCGGCGCTGTCGTAGGCGCGGTCGGCAAAGGCTTCGAACCACAACTGCACGCCGAATTCATCACCCAGCGCTTGCGCAGCACTGTTGTCGCGAGTGGCCATCAGCATCAGCGGTAATTGCGCGTCGTAGCGGGCGATGGCCTGGATCACGGCACGCAACTGCTCGGGGCTGGCCATCATGTCGTTGTACATCGCACCATGAGGTTTGACGTAGCGAACGCGGCCACCTTGTACCCGGCAAATGCCGTCCAGCGCACCGATCTGATAGTGCAGCAAGTCCTGGATTTCAGCCGGGGTACAGACCATTGAGCGCCGACCAAAGCCCACCAGATCCGGGTACGCCGGGTGGGCACCGATCATGACGTCATGGGCCAAGGCCAGGCTCACCGTTTTTCGCATGATCCCAGGGTCTCCGGCATGGAAGCCGCAGGCGATATTGGCGCAATCAATAAACGGCATCACTTCAGCGTCGAGACCCATGGTCCACGCGCCGTAGCTCTCACCCATATCGCAATTCAATAACAGGCGGCCCATAGGGAATGTCCTGCGTGCGTTGAAGTTTTGAGGAACTGGCCTCTGTAGAGCACATTTTTGAGTGTAATCGGACAGGGCGTCCAACGAATAAAACCAAGGTGCAGGGATAAGAAAAAGTGATGGAGCTTGTCAGGCAGGCCTTCGCTGCCTGACAAGCCGATGACGCAGAAGGGTTTAGCGCAGATCCCGATTCAGTAACGGCTTGCGTCGTCCGCCATTGATCACCCAGCCGATCAGCAGGAAGAAGCTCTCCACCACCAGCGCCAGCAGCAAGGCGCAGACGATACCCCAGGCGATGACCTCCGGGACCAGCAGGACTTGGTACGTGTAGGCATTGAAGGTTTCCCAACGAATGTCCGGATTGGCGGCAGAGACCACATGCCAGGCCTTGGCATACCAAGGGCCCTGCAAGGCCTGCCACTCGCGGTCGAGCAACTGATTGCGGGTCAGCAATAGGTTGAGGCTGTCGGCATCACTGCGAAACACCGGGTCTTCACTGCTACGGTAATGCGCGACCAACGCCTGTAAATCGCCCTTGAAGAAGCGTTCGGCAGTGTCGGAGTAGCCTTTGAGGCTTTGCTGCGCCTCGATCAAGTGCGCTTCCACGCGCTTGCTGTAATCGCTGATGAATCCCGGAATTTGCACACCGAGCAACAGACCCACCGTGAACAATACCAATCGCAGATAGCTTCGCAGCATAGGTCCCTCTCTTTCAGGTTCGGCCCTGGATTACGCACTCGCCGCGGCGCCAAAGGCTCCATTCCCCTGGCTCGTAACGCGTCCAGGTCTCGTTTTCGGTCAACGGCTCGGTGGCAATCACCGTCACCACGTCATTGGGGGTGGTTTCTGCCTGAAAATCGACGATCACATCGACATCTTTCAGGCGAGCCGGGCCGAACGGCGCACGCCGAGTGATGTGCGCCAGCTTGCTCGAACAGAAACAGAACAGCCAGTCGCCATCACTCAGCAGGCAATTGAATACGCCTTTACTGCGATACTCGGCACACGCTTCGACCAACGAAGGCAGCAGCTGCTCGATCTCGACCGGCTCGGGAAAGGCTTCACGGACCCGGTTGAGCAGATCACAGAAGGCCGACTCGCTGTCGGTATCACCT
Source organism: Pseudomonas sp. 10C3 (assembly GCF_036346185.1). Taxonomy (NCBI): domain Bacteria; kingdom Pseudomonadati; phylum Pseudomonadota; class Gammaproteobacteria; order Pseudomonadales; family Pseudomonadaceae; genus Pseudomonas; species Pseudomonas sp. 10C3. The sequence goes on from NZ_JASJVE010000014.1 coordinate 29,931, forward strand.
ACCGGCCGGTAGAACGTTGCGCGTGGATTGAATTGCGCCAACTGACCGTTATGGGCGAAGCACCAGTTACGGCCCCACAATTCACGGACGAAGGGATGGGTGTTGGACAAGCAGACCTTGCCGACATTGGCCTGACGGATATGACCAATGACCACTTCGCTTTTGATGGGGTAGCGCTGCACCAACAGCGCGACTTCCGACTCACTGCTCGCGGCCGGGTCCTGGAACAGGCGCAGGCCACGGCCTTCGTAAAAGGCGATGCCCCAGCCATCCCGATGCGGACCTGTACGTCCACCCCGTTGTATCAGCCCGGTGAAGCTGAACACGATATCGGTCGGTACGTTGGCGCTCATGCCCAGTAATTCACACATGCTTAAACTCTCGCTTCAATACGTTCAGCAATACAGGTCGCGCCGGCCTCAAGGCGAGGCGCATTTGCCAACGAAGCGGAAGTTCTACAGGCGCGGTTCAACCCGTATACGGCTGCTGGCGCTGCTGCCGGGAGCCGCTGCGGGTTTACGTCCATAACGATCACCGTCAACCGGAGCAAAGGGTTCGTCATCGTCGCTCTGCGCAGGCGTTGACGGCTCGGTCCCGGCCTGAGGCTGACGGGCTGTGCGGCGCTTTTCCAGCGGCCAGCGCACCAGCACAAAAAGAAGGTAAAGGCCAAAGGCAATCATGGCGTACATGGCCAGATCCGACACCGCTCGCCAGACGTTGTTGCCAACCTTGAAGGCCAGATCCAGCGCGGTGATTGCGACTGCCGGGGCGAATTTTTCCTTCACCGGGTCGATGATGGTCGGACTGAACAGCAAAACCGCACCCAGGACCCGCAGCGGCTCGCGCAGCCAGCGCCACATCCACCCAGTCAGCTTGAACCACACCCACAGGCAGCCCAGCGCAGCAAAAGCGTAAAGGCCCCAAGCAGTTAGATAATCGTTCTCGGTCATGACGTTCGTGGTAAGCCAGGCAAAGAGGCGCTTATGATAACGGCTTTTCGCTGACCCGGCCTCCCTGGTGTCAGTAATCGGTTGCCACCCAGCGGCAATCCTCGGCTGAATCAAGGTCTTTCACGGCCCGATTATTTTTATAGAGAGCCCCGCATGCCTTCATCCGCCACCCGCCCCACCGCGCCGATCGCTCGTAAAGACACGGGTTCCGACCCTTATGCGTGGTTGCACAACCGCGACGCCGAAGAGGTTCTGGACTACCTCAAAGCCGAGAACGATTACCTCCACGCGCAATTGGCCGATCAGGATGCCCTGCGCGAAACCCTGTTCCAGGAGATCAAGAGCCGCATTCTCGAAACCGATCTGTCGCTGCCCTCTCCATGGGGACCGTTTTTGTATTACACGCGCACCACCGAGGGCGACGAATACGCACGGCACTACCGCTGCCCGCGTCCGACGGACGACTCTCTGTTTATTGATGAACAGCAACAACAATTGTTACTTGACCCCAACGTGCTGGCCGCTGGCGGTTTTTTCTCGATGGGCGCGTTCAGCATCAGCCCCGACCATCAGCGCCTGGCCTACAGCCTCGACACCAACGGCGAAGAGGTCTATCAGCTCTACGTCAAAGAACTGAGCAGCGGCCAGGTCACCCATCTTCCCTTCGAGGATTGCGATGGCAGCATGACCTGGGCCAACGACAGCCAGACACTGTTCTTTGGCGAACTGGATGATACCCATCGCCCGCACAAACTCTATCGCCATCACCTGGGCAAGGACTCGGCGGACCTGGTTTTCAACGAACCGGACGGGCGCTTTTTCCTCAATTGCTACCGCACCAGTTCCGAGCGGCAGTTGGTACTGTTACTCAGCAGCAAAACCACCAGCGAGGCCTGGGTGCTGGACGCGGAAAAGCCCGATCAGGCGTTTATCTGCCTGGCGCCGCGCGTCGAAGGTCATGAGTACTTCCCGGACCACGGCCAAATCGATGGTGCATGGAGCTGGCTGATCCGCAGCAACCAAAGCGGTATCAACTTCGCCCTGTATCAGGCGGCTGAAAAAGCCAGCGGCGCACCCTCCCGTGAAGACTGGCAAACCCTGATCGCTCATCGCGACACGGTGATGCTTGAAGGGTTGAGCCTCAATGCCAAAGGCATGAGCCTGAGTTTGCGCGAAGGCGGTCTGCCGATCATTGAAGTGCATCCCCAAGGTCTTCCGTCTTATCGCGTGCAATTGCCCGATGCCGCGTACAGCCTGTATGTGCAGGACACGCTGGAGTTCAAGAGCGAAACGATTCGCCTGCGTTATCAATCGCTCAATCGCCCGTCGCAGGTGCGCCAATTGACGCTGGCCACGGGTGAGCAGGTGGTGCTCAAGGAAACCCCGGTGTTAGGCCCGTTCGACCCCGACGCCTACGTCAGCCAACGCCTGTGGGCAACTGCGGCCGATGGCACGCAGGTGCCGATCAGCCTGGTGGTCAAGCGAGAACTTCAGGGCAGCTCGACGCCCCTGTACCTCTATGGATACGGCGCTTATGGCGAAAGCCTGGATCCGTGGTTCTCCCATGCGCGCTTGAGCCTGCTTGATCGCGGCATCGCGTTCGCCATTGCCCACGTGCGCGGTGGCGGCGAATTGGGCGAAGCCTGGTATCGCGACGGCAAGCAAGAACACAAGCAAAACACCTTCGGCGACTTCATTGCCTGCGCCGAACATTTGATCGACAACGGCCTGACCACAGCCGGGCAATTAATCATCAGTGGCGGCAGTGCGGGTGGTTTGTTGATCGGCGCGGTGCTTAATCAGCGCCCGGAGTTGTTCAAGGTGGCGATTGCCGAAGTACCGTTTGTCGATGTGCTGAACACCATGCTCGATCCAGACTTGCCGCTGACCGTCACGGAATACGACGAATGGGGTAACCCGGAGCAAGCAGACGTGTATGAGCGCATCAAGGGTTACGCGCCGTATGAAAATGTCAGCGCCCAACCTTACCCGGCGACCCTGGTGATTGCCGGTTACAACGACACCCGCGTGCAATATTGGGAAGCGGCCAAGTGGGTGGCAAAATTGCGCGCCAACAAGACCGACGACAACCTGTTGCTGCTCAGGACCGAACTGGGTGCAGGACACGGAGGTATGAGCGGTCGTTATCAAGGGCTGCGCGACGTGGCGCTGGAATACGCGTTTGTTTTAAAAGTACTGCACTTGACCGAGGGAACTCCCAGCGTTTGATGGGTCTTAGAAGTGGGTCTGCGTCGCAGGCCCTTTCCATCGCCCCCCTTCTCCAACCAAAAAAAAGACTGTCGAGCCATGTCAGAACCCACCTCCCTGAACAATGAAATCCGCGACATGCTGATGGACTGCGGTCTGTTCAATACCTTGCTACCTGCCGACTTTCAGGCGGCAGCGGGCTATTTCAGTATCAGCACCATCGAGCAAGGTCAGGATATATTTAAGGAAGGCGATGCTGGCAGTTTCATGTGCATCATCCATTCCGGCAGGGTCTCGGTGCGCAAACTCAACAGTGATGGGCAATCGATCGAGATCGCCAACCTGCGTAAAGGTCGCGCGTTCGGCGAAATGGCGGTGCTTGACGGTGAGCGCCGCTCAGCCAGTTGCTTCGCGGCCACCCCTTGCTGCTTGCTGAATATGGGCAAGGACTCGCTGGATAAAATGCTCAACGACGCACCCAAAATTGCCGCAAAAATCATTCGCGCGATTGCCGTCGCATTGTCCAAACGCCTGCGCATGGTCGACGGACAACTGCTTGCGCAGCAGGTCTGATCGCTACAAACTTTTTTGCGTGCTGTCTTTTTGCGACGAGTCTTCCGGGTGCTTGCCGTTTTGCTCAAGACCTGGCAGCGGCTGGTCCTTGGGCGGGCGCGGCATTTCTATTTTTGGCAGCAACGGCGCATTGCCGTCGTTCCCACCTGCTCGGGGGATGCTGGGCGGCATCACCTGCGGATAGGGCGTCGGCGTTGCTGTACCCGGCGAACCGGGGGCCGGTGTCGTGGGAACAGGTTGCAGATTGTCTGCAAAAACGGCAGTTACCGAGAGCGTCGCCAGGACAATCGCCGTTAGAATAGAGCGCTTCATCAATGGCCTCCGATGCCAAGCAATTTTCGTCAGGCTCAGGCTACTCCTTGCGCGACAAAGTTGCCCTCTCAAAAAGCTGGCTTTCAATGAGTTCTCAATGAAACGTTTCGTTCTGCTCGACACCACTCCGATTCCCGATAACGGCGGTGCCCTGTGCCTGTTCGAGTACGGTGAAGATTTCGTGATAAAAATTCAGGGCGGCGATGGCGGCCAGTTGATGAACACGCGCATGCACGGCTCCGAAGACGCGCTCGCCGAAATCCCCTGTAAAAAAGTCACCCATCGTGTGCTTCCACGGGTATTGATTGGCGGATTGGGCATGGGTTTCACCTTGGCCTCTGCGCTCAAGCACCTGGGCAAAAACGCTGAAGTCGTGGTCGCCGAGCTGGTGCCTGGCGTGGTCGAGTGGAATCGTGGGCCGCTGGGCGAAAAGTCGGGCAATCCATTGCTCGATCCACGGGCCAAAATTGTCGTTCAGGATGTCGCTCAGGTACTCAAAAGCGAGCCCCAGGGCTTCGACGCAATCATGCTCGACGTTGATAACGGCCCTGAAGGGCTGACGCAGAAGTCCAACAGCTGGCTCTATTCGTCTGGCGGCCTTAGCGCCTGCGCCCAGGCGCTAAGGCCTAAAGGCATCCTGGCGGTCTGGTCGGCCAGCGCCGACCAGAAGTTTTCCGACAAGCTGCGTAAAGCCGGTTTCAAGGCTGAAGAGGTGCAGGTGTTCGCCCACGGTAACAAGGGCACCCGGCACACCATCTGGATCGCGGAAAAACTCAAAGGCTGATCACGCAGCAAAGCGCTAGACTTGCATCCATTACCGATCAGTAAAACAGGTGAAACCCATGAGTTCGGCCAACCCACCCTCCCACACCGCCAAGCTGGACCGCATTCTGGCCGATAACCAGCGCGACCGTGAGATGGGTTATCGCGACAAAGCGTTAAAGATGTACCCCCATGTTTGCGGACGTTGTGCTCGTGAATTCGCAGGCAAGCGCCTGAGCGAATTGACCGTGCACCACCGCGATCACAACCACGACAACAACCCCCAGGATGGCTCCAACTGGGAGCTGCTGTGCCTGTACTGCCACGACAATGAACACTCGCGGTACACCGATCAGCAGTATTTCTCCGAAGGCTCGACCAGCAGTCCGAAGATTGCCAAAGCCACCCACAACCCCTTCGCCGCCTTGGCGGGGTTGATGAAGAAAGACGAGTAGCCTGTAAACGATGATCGTGCCCTACCCTCTGCGTGGGAACGATCATCTATGCCGTATAATCGCCAGCTTTCCTTCAAGAGCACCGGCACGTGGCGAATAAACGGTACAGCTGCATTGGTTTGTATAACCCAAAATCCCCGGAAAACGTCGGTTCGGTGATGCGTGCGGCTGGTTGCTACGGCGTGGCTTCGGTGTTCTACACCGGCAAACGCTATGAGCGTGCCCGTGATTTCATCACCGACACCAAAAAAGTCCATCAAGACATTCCGCTGATCGGCATCGACGATCTGAAGAAAATCCTGCCTCTAGGCTGCGTGCCGGTCGCCGTGGAACTGGTCGAGGGCGCCCGCTCGCTGCCTGAATACACGCACCCGGATCGCGCTATCTACATCTTCGGCCCTGAAGACGGGACGCTGGATAAAAGCATCCGTGACTGGTGCGAAGACGTCGTGTACATCCCCACCACAGGCTGCATGAACCTGGCTGCCACCGTCAATGTCGTGCTGTATGACCGCATGGCCAAAGGCAACAACACCCGGTCCGGCCCCAAGTTCTGAATCCACCCGGCGACCGATGACGCCCCTCCTGATTGAACAGTTGTGTCCGGGGGCAGTCAGCTTTAATGAACTCACCTCATCTCATCATGGAGAACGATCATGAGCGATATCCCAGGCAGCGAACGCATTGACTCCGCTCCTTTCGAGACTCAGCCCCAGCAAAACGTGCAAGGCTGGGAGCGCGCGGCCTCTTTGGCGGGTGGCGTACTGATGATGGGTAAAGGTCTGCGCCGTGGCGGCTTTTTGGGTCTGGTCCAGTTGGCCGTTGGCGGCGCGGTGCTGGCGCGCGGGATCACCGGGCACTGCGCGGCAAAAAGCCTGATCGAACAGAGCCGCAGCGACATGAACAAGGCCCGTTCACGTATCGAACGCGTCGGCGCAAAGCTGAGCCAGCTGAAAACCAATGCTGAGGTTGCGACTGAAGCGGCGGCGGTGACCGGCAATGATTCGTTGAAGCGTTCGAAAGCCGGGGTCTGATTCAACCCTTGCTGCGCCGGACTTGCCGCTTTCGCGAATGAATTCGCTCCCTCGGAGCGCCTGCTCTGGTGGAGCGAGTTTATGTGCGAAGAGCGCGCAATGCGTCTACTGCAACAACCCGCTCGCCAACACCGTGGATGGCCCACCGATCACGCTTTCACTGAGCTGGATGAATTCTTTGGTACTCACGGTATCGAGGCGCATCAAGCCCTGACTGACGTTATCCAGCGACTTCTCGTTGCGGGTCTGCTGGCGAATTTCGCGGTCCAGTTCCTGCAATAGCAACACGGCCCGAGCAACAGCCGCCGCGCTGATCCGCTCACCGCGCAGGGTCGTCACCTTGCGGCTGACCTTGGTCATATTCGCTTGTACGGTTTGATACCGCTCTTCGCTCATGCCCCCGGCTCGGCGCATCAACTCAATGGCGTAATACTCGGCCAAGCCATCGCCGATCCATTCGCTGCGCGGGTTGCCATTGATTCGGCTAAACACATGAACCAATTCGCGCACCAACGGGCTGGTCCCGCTTTCGCTGACCACCGGCCGGGCGCTGTTGAGGTAAATGGAGTTATTACCCGCCGTCGCCCCGCGCCACATCGGGTCAGCAGCTCCCACCACTAACAGCTTGAGCGGATTACGCGGAAACACCGCTTGCAGCTGCGGCCACACGAATGTCAGCATCGTCAATACGTCCATTCGGCGCATGCCTTGGCCCTGCGGGGCGGTCACCGTGACATCGGTTTCGCCCAAGCGGGTGCGACGGCTGCCAAGGGTACCGGCCAACATCCATCCTGTGGGGCGATCAAACAGCCGCGAAATATTGTCGATCCGAAAGCGATTTTTGCCAATGCGTGGCCAAGCGGTTTCCACACTGACCCAGCCGCTAGGCAGTTCGAACTCAAGGCGTGAGACCAGCTGGGTACCGTCCTGCTGATCAAGTCGGGCCGGAGGCACCAGATCCTCGCCGCGCATCAACGCCCAGGCTGGGGTCATCCGTGTGTCGAAACTCACGACCTTGCTTGAAGCCAGGCTTGCAGGCGTGTGTGCATGGCTGATGCGCACGCGATAAGTCAGGCTTGCCTTGCCACTGGCCGGCCGCCAAACCCCGCGTTGACTACCCACCGTTTGCCCGGCATTGGGCCGCCACTCGCCGTCAGCCTTGAAAGCACTGTAGTCACCCTTGTTACCCAAATCGAAATCAAGACTGCGCACCGCCTCTCCCTTCGACAGGGTCAGGCGCACTTCAGCCTGATCGCTCTGGGGCAGTAGTTTGACGTAGTAATCCAGATCAACATTCTTCGCCGCCAGCAACGGCGTGCTCATCAGCAAAGTCAGCAACAACAGCAAGGACAACGGCAGTGGATAACGCACAGGCTTACGACTCCTTGTTGAACATGACGACGTCAGCCTGCACGGAAAATCAGGTGTTCTTCCCAATCGTCTTCGGACACGCTGTTCTCGCTGAGCATGCGCCCGGACTGAGAGATACGCTCATGGTGGACCGCGTCGCGATCACCGCACACCAAATGGTGCCAGAGCGGCAGATCCTTGCCTTCACTGACCAAGCGGTAGCCGCAGGTCGGTGGTAGCCATTTGAATTCATCGGCCTGGCCTGGCGTCAATTGAATGCAGTCCGGCACTGACGCACGACGGTTGCTGTAATCGGTGCATTGGCAGGTTTTCAGGTCCAGCAACTTGCAGGCGATGCGCGTGTAATAGACGCTGTTGTCCTCTTCATCTTCGAGTTTTTGCAGACAGCACAGACCGCAGCCATCACACAGCGACTCCCACTCGTCTTGATCGAGTTGCTCGAGGGTTTTGCGTATCCAGAAAGGTTCGACTTTAGCGGCCATGGGTTTGGGCAATCAGCATCAAAGAATGAAAGGCCGCCAGTCTAGTGGCACAAGAGACGCGGGCCAAGCGTTGGCGACTGTCGGTAAGGCCGGACTTGTCAGATGTCGACCGGCAAAGTACTTTTATCAGCCTGATTTCGACGATGCCTGCCGTCCACGGCCCATCTCGCCACGCCCGGCAAGGCCTGATGAACGCTCTGCTGAGTTGTCTATTCCTTTGTCATTTAGCCAGGATATTCATGAGCATTAATCCCCGCATCGCCGATTACCCGATCGACCCACAATTTACCGATCGTTGGTCGCCACGCGCCTTTACCGGCGAGGCCATTCCCGAGGAAACCCTGCTGAGCTTTTTTGAAGCCGCACGCTGGGCGCCGTCGGCCTATAACTCGCAGCCGTGGCGCTTCTTATATGCTCGCCGTGACACACCTAACTGGGAGCGCTTCCTCGGCTTGCTCAATGAATTCAACCGCGGTTGGGCACAGCATGCATCGGCACTGGTGATTGTGATCTCGAAAACCACCTTTACTGCGCCCGGCGCCACGGAAGAAACCCCAGCCCTGTGGCACACCTTCGACACCGGTTCAGCCTGGGGCCACCTCGCCCTGCAAGCCAGCCTGAGCGGCTGGCACACGCATGGTATGGCCGGCTTCGATCAGGAACTGACCCGCAAAGAATTGAAAATCCCTGAGGGTTATGCCCTGCACGCAGCGGTTGCGATTGGCAAACTCGGCGACAAATCGACCCTGGCGGAATACCTGCAAGCCCGGGAAACACCAAGCCCGCGTCGTCCGCTGTCGGAACTGACAGCCGAAGGCGATTTCAGCCTGTAAACCGATTGCACATATGCGTGCAGGCTGTGTGAGAGCGAATAGATTCGCTCCCACACAATTGCGCAGCGCCCTAATAACCTCTGGAAAAGTCCACTTCTCCGCGCAACGCTTCTCCCGCCTGAAATGCCCGCACGTTATCGACAAACAGCTGGACCATCGCCGCAGGCGAAGTAGGCGCCGAGCTATGTCCTGTCAATAACAGGCCCCAGGCCGTCCAGAATGGATGACGTTGCGGCAATGGCTCCTGACGACAGACATCGATCACCGCGCCCGCCAAGTGTCCTTCCTTCAACGCTTCGACCAAGTCCGCATCAACCACCGCCACACCCCGCCCGACGTTGATAAACACGCCCGTCGGCTTGAATTTTGCGAACAGTTTCGCGTCGAACAGGTCGTGGGTTTCCGGGGTGTTTGGCAGCAGATTGATGACGTAATCCACTTCGCCGACCAGGCGATCCAGATCCGTCAGAGCGCCCACTTCAACGAACGGTGCCTGGGTACGCGGTGCAGAGGCAATGCCATACAGCTCTACGCCGAACGGCAGCAGGAACTGCGCCACGCTCTGGCCGATATCGCCAGCACCGACAATCAACGCCTTGCGCCCGGCCAGGCTCTGGCTCAATCGGTTATCCCATTTGCGCTCGACCTGGCTAACCAGCCGCGCCAGCACTTCACGCTCATGGCCCAGCATGTAAGTCAGCACAAACTCGGCCATGACCTGGCCGAAGACGCCCACGGCACGGGTCAACCGGTATTCCCGGGGCAGACCTTCGGCCAGTAATGGGGTGATCCCGGCCCACGTCGATTGCAGCCACTGCGGGGTATGCCCCTGGCGCAACAGGGTGGCCAGCAGGTCCGGTTGCCCCAGCCAGACCGGGCAGTCTGCGGCCATTCGGGACAGCTCGGCCGAATCGCCGGTGCTCATGACTTCCAGGTCGGGTGCAATCTGGCCCAGCAATTGGGTGTAAAGGGGGTAATCGTGTTCAGCAATCAGAACGCGCATGGCTCAAAACCTTTAAAAACAAAACATGCGTCTATCGACGGGGGCAGCCCCCATCGATATCAGTCGCACTCAAGAAGCAGTCCACTGCGCCGACGTGTCGGACGAGGGCTCTTTACAGAGGATCGTTACGGCGCAGCAGCTCTTCGGGAAGGTGCTCGATGTACTCGTCTTCTGCTGGCGGCATTTGCAGGTGATAGCCCTGCTTGTCGAGATTCTCAAGCACTTGATTGATGTCCTCGCGGGACAGCTTGCGCTCGGGGCTAAGCACCAGATCGAACGTATGGGTCGGCGGCCCGAAAGCGATCAGCAAGTCTGCGGGCACCTTTTTGAGCGCATCGCTTTTGAGCACGTACAGGTACATCTCGTTTTTACGCGGGCTTCTATAAATGGAGCAAATACGTTTCAAGGCTGTTCTCCAGCAGAGGCAAGGCTGTCGAGCAGCGCTTGGCCCATCAGTTCGCGGCGCCAGCCACGCAGCGAATCAGGCAATTGATAGGGACCATTGGGATAGCCACTTTTCAGCAACGCTTCCAGGGTCTTTTTGCGCAGCATCAGTTCAGGGGCCATGTTCAGCCTCTCAGCTTGTTGCTGGCCGATAACACGCAACGTCTTCAGAACCGCTGCAGCTTCGATAGGCAATGGCTCAGGCAACGCTTGAGGCCACTGATCAGGAGGCAGGCTGGCGGATTTCTTGATCAGGTCGATCAGAAACTCACCGTCCTGTCGCACGGTTTTGGGATGCATATCTTCAATTTTTGCCAGCGCAGAAAGGTTGTCCGGCTGGGTTTTGGCCAAGGGCCACAGTGAGTGCTCGCGGATAACCCGATTGCGCGGCAAGTTGCGGGCCCGCGCCTCACGTTCGCGCCAGGCACACAACTCGCGCAACACCGCCAGCTGCGAGCGGGACAACTTCCACGCCAGCTTGGCTTCGCGGTAAAGCTCGTCGGGATCGGTTTCGCGGCGCAGATTGGCGACCAACTCCGCACCGTCATCAAGCAACCAGGCGTGTTTCTCTTCGGACAGCTTGGGCTGCAGGATGCTGTAGACCTCAGCCAGATGCACTGCATCTTCCGCAGCGTAGCTGATCTGAGTCTCGGACAACGGACGCTGCAACCAGTCGGAACGGGTTTCGCCCTTGGGCAAGTCGATCCCCAGCACTTCCTGAACCAGGCGTGAATACCCCATGGAAAACCCGAGATTCAAGTACGCGGCAGCCAACTGCGTGTCGAACAGCGGCGCAGGCAGACTGCCGGTCAGACGCAGGAGTACTTCCAGGTCTTCACTGCAGGCGTGGACCACTTTTATCACGGCGGGGTTTTCGAGCAGCGCGCACATTGGCCGCCAGTCGTTGATCAGCAACGGATCGATCAGGTAGGCGCGAGCACCATCACCGATCTGCAGCAACGCGGCAATCGGGTAAAAAGTATCGACCCGCATGAATTCGGTATCGAGGGCGACAAAGGGCAGTGACTGCCATTCGCGGCAATGTTGGGCGAGGCTGGCGTCGTCGCGAATCCAGTGAATATCAATGGCCACACGGCTCTCCCTTGAAGAATGGCGCGCAGTATATATCGCCCTCACCGGTTACCGCGCATCTGCACTGCAAGTCTTGAATAACTTCCTGCAATCCTGCGATGAAAACCCGACCGATGACCGGGTTGAAACTTATGATTTACGCAACACATAAACCCGCCACATCGCATAGCCGGGCAGAACATCATGATGGCCGAGGATCTGGAAACCAGCCTGTTCGAATTCAGCTTCTATAGCGGCCCGGCTTACGACAAAGCGATTCATCTTCGAGGCTATCGGTTCAGCGCTCGCGCGACCGCGCTCTAAACGCTTGCGCCGCCAGGCCTTGATGTTGCCATCCACCCACAAGGACACAATGACGGTGTCACGGGTCACCCTGTGGAATTCACGCAGGATTGCCGAGCGCTGATCACTATCAGCGACATGATGAAACAGACGCATACAGAAAATGCAGTCCACCGCATTGGCTGACAGGTCGATAGAGAGCGGCGATGTCTGAAAGGTCTTGATCCGTTTAAGCTTTTCAGCTGGAAAACTGGCCTCGGCAACGGCAAGCATTTCCAAGGAGGGGTCCGCTGCCAGGACCACCCGATTGGTATGTTCGGTCAGTACCGGCCAGAAACGGCCTGCACCCGTGGGCAGAGCCAGAACCAACCCAGGGTCGCCAGCCACCTTCAAGGCGTGCCTGGCCAATTGCTCATCACGCCAATGGCCAAGTTGTCCTGAAAACCCAAGAGGATGTTTTTTCAGAGAGTGCCGAGCGAGTTCATGCTCGCGCCGCCTGGAAAATTCACGATCAATGGGTGGGGGTGGTTGCGCAGACATGGCCAGCAGACTCTTTATAAATGATCAGCAGATAAACGGCCAAAAGCCAAAACCAAAGGTATCCATTACAACGCTACTGACTGGCCAGCACACCGTCTGTCATCACCCCACGACAGCCCGCGAACATATCGAGGCTGGGGTCGTAGACGGTGCTGTCGACCTGCAACAAGCCGAGCATGGAGTGAAACAGGTTGTCTTGACTCAAGGGCGCATTTCGCTGTTGCTGCACACAGTTCGCATTGAGCGAAAACGCGTGTTGATACGCCTCAGAAAACCAGGCCACCATCGGCACATGTTTCTGTTGGTCCGGCGCCAGCAGATAGGGCGTGCCGTGCAGGTACAAGTTGTACTCGCCCAATGACTCGCCGTGATCGGACATATACAGCATGGCGGTATCCACCTTGCCCTGATTGCTGCGCAGGGTATCGATCAAGCTGGCCAAGACATGGTCGGTGTACAACAAGGTGTTGTCGTAACCGTTAACGATGCTTTCACGACTGCAATTATTCAGGGCGTTGCTTTCGCATACCGGCGTGAATTTTTCAAACGCCTTAGGGTAGCGTTTGAAATACTCGGGACCGTGACTGCCCATTTGATGGAGCACCAGGACCGTGTCCTGATCCAGGTTATCAATAAAATGCTGCAGCCCCTGCAGAAGGATTTCGTCGCGGCATTCGTTATTGGCACACAGCACCGGGTCCTGGAGCTTGCTCACGTCCTGGACGGTGACTCGATCACAGGTACCTTTGCAGCCTGACTGGTTGTCGCGCCAGACAACGTTCAGCCCTGCATGCTTGAGCACATCAAGAACGCCCTCTTGATTCTTGGCCTTGCTGGCGCTGTAGTCCTTGCGCGCCATGTTGGAAAACATGCAGGGCACCGACACAGCTGTCTCGGTCCCGCAAGAATGTACGTCGCTGAAAGCGATCACACCCTTCTCTTTCTGAAGCTGCGGTGTTGTATCGCGGTTGTAGCCAAGGATCCCGAAATTCTCGGCTCGCGCACTCTCCCCCACCACCAGTACTGTCAATGATTTTCGGGTGTGCAGGTCCCAGCCGGTTGACCGTTTGGCATCTTCGCCAATTTTCACGAACGGGCGTTGTGCCGAAACGACCTGCTCACGCAAGTACCCCACCGATGCACCGATATAATTGCTCGGCACCACCATCAAGCGCAGTTCGTGATGATTGCGAAACAAGGAAGACAAGCCCTGATAGTTCGCCATCGCGACCACACCGATCAGCCCGGTGCAGGCCACGGTGACCAAGGCTTTACTGATCAGATCATGGTGCCAGCGACGGTAGTTGATCGTGGTTTTCCAGAGTATCAAAGAAGGCACGATACCCAACAATACGATATACACAGCCATCTTCACCGAGAGCAAGTCACGCACTTCAGTGGCATTGGTTTCAGCAAAATTCCGCAGCATCCCAGTGTCGATCATGACGCCGTACTGGCTCATGAAATAAGCCACGCTGGAACTGACCAAAAACAAGAATATCAAGACGGGCTTTAATACACGTTTGAACGCCAAAAACGTCAATACAATATTAAAAATGCAGAGCACCATGACGCCGAAGGCAACGCGCATGGCGATGCCTTCCCAGTCCGCAGCCGTGATTGCAAAAAGGTGCAGCCACAGGGTTACGTTGAACCCGAACAGCAAAAAACAGCTGGCAATCAGGGTGACAAGCTCAGGGCGTACAGCTTTGACGTTCAGAATGAGGCCTGCTTGATCAAAATAAAAAATACGCCGAAACAAACCTGATCACTGGCCACCTCCGACGTGAAAAATATTAATCAATCAAGCATCAATTTTTTGTGAAAAGGATGCGAGCGAAGGGTTCAGGATGGTTTCTTTTCCTGTAGGAAAACAAACCATGGCAGGCCAGAACCTTCCTTCACCATGCCTGTTGGCTACATTGCCTGCCTAAGCCTGATGTAAATACCAGCGCCAATCCTGTTCACCTACTTCACCCATGAACTGCCGATACTCGGCGTGTTTGACGGCAAGATAGACCTGCAGAAACTTGCTGCCAAATACATCTCGTGCCCAGCCAGAGGCTTCCAGCGCACGTAAAGTCGTCAGCCAGTCTGTCGGCAATAATTGCGCGGCCTGCGAATAACCATTGCCTTCGACCGGTGCGCCGGGGTCCAGTTGCTGGCGGATACCCAAATGAATACCCGCCAGAATCGCGGCCGCTGCCAGATAGGGATTGGCATCGGCACCGCAGATACGGTGCTCGATATGGCGGGTGTATGCTGGACCGCCCGGTACGCGCAGGCTGACCGTGCGATTGTCTACCCCCCAGGTCGCCGACAACGGTGCGTAGCTGTTGGTCTGGAATCGACGATAAGAGTTGGCGTTCGGACAGAACAGCAATAACGAATCAAGCAGCGTCGTGAGCATCCCGCCCACGGCGTGGCGCAACAGTGGCGTGCCGTCAGCGGCCTCGCTGGCGAACAGATTGTTACCCTGTTCGTCCGCGAGACTGACATGCATGTGCATGCCGGTGCCGGCCAGGTCATCGAACGGCTTGGCCATGAAGCAGGCAATCATTCCGTGCTTGTGCGCGATGCCTTTGACCAATCGCTTGTAGCGGACTGCTTCGTCCATTGCCTGCAACGCATCGGCACGGTGCTCAAGGGTGATCTCTACTTGTCCCGGCGCATATTCGGAGATCGCTGTGCGCGCCGGAATCCCTTGCAACTTGCAGGCACTATAAAGATCGGCGAGAAACGGCTCAATCTGTTCCAGTTCACGCAAGCCGTACACCTGAGTCGCCACAGGCCGGCCGCCATCCACATCCCGGTGCGGCTGCGGACGGCCATTGCTGTCGCGTTGGCGATCAAGCAGATAAAACTCAAGCTCCGCCGCCATCACCGGGTAATACCCGTCAGCCTTGAGCCCATCGATAACCTTGACCAACAGGCGGCGCGGGTCCGCTACCGATGCCGGCATACCTTGTTCCGGGTGCATGCTGACCTGCACCGCCGCCGTGGGAATCTGCCTCCAGGGCATGCGCTGCAGACTGCCGGACACCGGATAAGCGCGGCAATCGATATCGCCCACATCCCAGACCAGCCCGGAGTTTTCAACGTCTTCACCATTGATGGTCAGGCCAAGAATCGTGCTTGGCAACGGCCGGCCGCTTTCATACACCGCGAGTAATTCATCACGGTGCAGCAACTTGCCGCGAGGTACGCCGTTGTTGTCGAGGATGAACAGTTCGAACATCTCGATATCGGGATTCAGCTCAAGAAAACTCAGGGCTTCTTGCAGGGGAGCAAAACTCATGGCGATTCACTTTTTCTTCCAGGCACGCGCTCGGGCGCTTGCCGGTTGGTAAACACACACGTTGCCGCACGCTAAAAAACGTCAGGCAAATGCGAATGAAGGTTTAACCAGAAAAAGAGCCATCCGGTGGACGCGCATGGCGACAATGCCACAACGCCCAAAAGTCCAACTCGGAAGGGAGCGCGCAGGTACCTTGCACCGACATTGGCCGGGGGTGTTGAGACGGAACGCAGGTCACGGCTGTACCAGCCAAAAGTCCGTGCCTGATCCCTCCGTTCAACCCATCCATAAAAAATGCCGCCGACAATAGATGTGTTGCAGCGTCACACAGCGCTATAGGTCATTCAATCCAGTTTTAACAATGCTTGGTTACCTGAGGACTAAACATTCACCCTCTCCACCCTCATCAAATGCCCTACAGGACAAGTTCACTTTGATGGGGCAACGTCGTGGGCTACGATCACGCTTCCTGAACAGACGTTGATAGCGTTTCAGCGTTTGTCGAATGAACGAGAGTACGTGATGAGCAGCGAATTACAGGTCGTGGACATTCAACCCGGTGACGGCAAGGCAGTGGTCAAAGGTGCCCTGATCACCACCCAATACAACGGTTTTCTGGAGGACGGAACCACGTTCGACTCCTCCTATGATCGCGGCAAGCCTTTCCAGTGCGTCATCGGAACCGGACGCGTGATCAAAGGCTGGGATCAAGGACTAATGGGCATGAAAGTCGGCGGTAAGCGCAAACTCTTTGTGCCGGCCCACCTCGCCTACGGCGAAAGGCAGGTCGGCGCCCACATCAAGCCGAACTCAAACCTGATTTTCGACATTGAGTTGCTGGAAGTGCTGACGCGGGATGATTAATGACGCGACGTTCAGATCATTGCCAGCCGCTCGACGCAGGGTTGCACCTCTTATGGATTTGCAGACGGAAACCACCCAGTCCGTAAAGCAAATGATCGCCACTCTGCGCGGGACGTTGCTGTGGGTGAGCGCCTGACCCGCTTTGCTGAGCAGATCAGCGGCGACTCCCGCAATATCTGCAGATCACGATTGATCGAGTGAACCGCGACACCAATGTGTTCAGCCGCATCAAAACCCGAAAATGCGGAACGCCGCCTGGGCGTAATTGCGACTCTCGTCTATATCACCAACGGCTCTAGATCAAGCCTTTTCGGTCAAAAGCTGTGTCACCTATCTGCTATAACCCTGCCACTTCTCTGTAATGATCTCCGGTAATACTGGCGCCAGTTTTTTGAACAAGGGGTTACCGCCCCACATGGCGCGAGCGGAAAGCGCCAGCTTTTCCTGAGGAGACGTATGTCACCTCATCATAAATTTGGAGATCATTATGCGTTTTGTTTCTACACGAATTGCAGCGGGACTTTGTGGTGGCATGGTGTTGGCCATGAGCGTTCCAGCCAGTGCCGCAGTCGATGCAAAACTGCTCGAAATGCTCAAGGCCAATGGTTCCATCTCGCCCGCACAGTATGCTGAGCTGCAAGCCGAGCTGAGTAAAGATCAACAAGCCCAGCAACAGGCTGTCTCCCAACAGGTCAAGAAAGAAGACCTGAGCGCGTTCGAGAAAAAAGTGGCTTGGGCTTCCAAGACCCAGTTCAAGGGCGATGTCCGTGTGCGCCAAGAGACCGTCAAGATCGACGGCGAATCCAACAACGGCGCCGACAAAAACCGCCAACGCATCCGGGCCCGCTTGGGTGCTTACAGTGAAATCAACCCGCAGGTTGACACCGGCATCCGTATTGCCACTGGTGGCGGAGATGATGCTCGCTCCACCAACCAAGACCTGAATGGCTACTTCGACAAGAAACAAATCTGGTTGGACCAGGCCTATATCGACTTCCACCCCAAAGCTGTGGAAAACCTTCACCTGATCGGCGGCAAAATGGTCCAGCCATGGGTGAGCATGGGCGATGTCATCTGGGATAGCGACATCAACCCAGAAGGTTTGGCGGCCACTTATAAATACCCGCTTGGCGGCAAAACTGAGCTGTTCGGCAGTGCTGGTTACTACACGCTCAAAGACAACGTCGATGGCGAGGGCGTACAGTTCAGTCACGACCTGCGCCTGTACGCAGGCCAACTCGGTGCACGCTTTGCACCGACCGACAACCTCAAGGTCACCTTGGGCGGTAGCCTCTATACCTATGACAACGGCAGCGACAGTCGCTGCCCGACCACCGGCGCGGTAACCACGCCTTGCGCACTGGCAGTCAACGGCAACTCCACCAGCGACTTCCGACTGTACGAAGGCTTCGGTCAGATCGACATCAGCGGCCTGCCAGTACCGCTCACCCTTTATGGACAATATGTTCTCAACAACGGGACCAGCAGTGACCAGGACACCGCCTGGCTGACAGGCTTCAAGACACGCCTGTATGTCTTCAACCTCGATTACAACTACCGCGATGTTCAGCGCAACGCCGTGGTCGGAGCCTTCACCGACTCCGACTTCGCCAACGGCACCACCGGTTCGCGTGGGCACAAGTTCAAGGTGGGTTACGACATCGACAAGAACTTCGCAGTCGGCGCCACTTACTACATGGCTGACGCAGATTACGCCAGCCGCACCCAGACCGACGCCAAAACCAACACCCTGCAGTTGGATGTGGAAGCTAAGTTCTAAAGCCTGATCTCTCGTTGTGATTGGAACGCTGAAGTCATTCAGCGTTTTCCCTACAGGCTGGCGCTGGCGCGTTGATCCCCTCTCATCCGTCGGTTGCGCCATTCGCGCCAGCCTGCCTTTCAATCTCCCTTTTTGTTCGGCCTGGCGCGGGCGTTGCACCTTTACCCTGCTCTGATCGCGGCCCCATCAGCAAGAATCATCTCGGCAGCCTTCTCGGCGATCATCAGGGTCGGCGAACAGGTATTGCCTGACACAATCGTCGGCATGATCGACGCATCTACCACGCGCAAGCCACTGATACCCCGTACCCGCAGACGCTCATCGACAACAGCATCACTGCCCTGCCCCATCTTGCAGGTGCCGACAGGATGAAAAATCGTCGTGCCAATGCTACTGGCGGCCTGACGCAGTTGTTCTTCGCTTTGCAGATTCGCGCCAGGCAGATACTCCACCGGCTGAAAACTCGCCAATGCGGGCGCAGCGACAATCCGCCGGGTCAGGCGTATCGCATCGGCCGCCACATGGAGGTCGGCTTCATGGCTTAAGTAGTTCGGGCAAATCGAAGGCGGCTCATCCACAAGAGCAGAACGAATTTCGACCGTCCCGCGACTCAGGGGTCGCAGATTGCAGACTGAAGCAGTGAACGCGGCAAAACTGTGCAACGGCTCACCGAAGCGCTCCAGCGATAACGGTTGCACATGATATTCAAGGTTGGCCGAGCGCTGCTCAGGGTCCGAGCGGGCGAAGGCGCCCAATTGGCTTGGCGCCATCGCCAACGGACCGCTGCGATTGATCGCGTAACGCAGGCCCATGTTGATCTTGCCCCAAAGGCTGCCAACCATCTGATTGAGGGTCTTACCGTTACTGATCTGATAGATCAACCGCAGTTGAAGATGGTCCTGCAGATTGCTCCCTACGCCTGGCAGCTCATGACGCACACCGATACCGAGCTTCTCAAGCAAGGGTCTCGGGCCGATGCCGGATCGCTGCAACAACGTCGGCGAACCAATGGCCCCGCAGCACAGAATGATCTCTCGGCGAGCGCGCAAGTGTTGCTCGCACTGCTGAACATGCGCAACAACGGCACTCGCGCGGCCATTTTCGAATTCGATACGTGACGCTTCCACGCCTGTGAGGACTGTCAGATTCTTGCGCTGCGCAATAGGCCGCAAAAATGCCTTGGACGCATTCCAGCGTACGCCGCGCCGCTGATTGACCTGAAAGTAACTGCAACCTTCATTGTCGCCGCCGTTAAAGTCGTCGATAGACTCGATGCCAGTCTGCGCTGCGGCCTGGCGAAAGGCATCAAGAATGCCCCATGACAGCCGTTGCGGCTCCACCCGCCATTCACCCCCCGCGCCATGCATGGCAGAGTCGCCGGCGTAGTGATTTTCTGAGCGTTTGAATAACGGCAATACCTCTTTCCAACCCCAGCCCACATTGCCTTGAGCCGCCCAGTCATCATAGTCATGGGCCTGGCCGCGCATATAGATCATGCCGTTGATGGATGAACTGCCGCCCAGCACTTTGCCCCGGGGGTAGTTGAGCGAACGACCATTAAGCCCGGGCTCGGCTTCAGTTTTGAAGCACCAGTCCGTACGTGGGTTGCCGATGCAGTAGAGATAGCCGACCGGGATATGAATCCAGGGGTAATTGTCCAGCCCGCCGGCTTCGAGCAACAGCACGCGGTGTGCAGGGTTTTGCGAAAGCCGATTGGCCAGCAAGCAGCCCGCAGGTCCGGCGCCCACAATCACATAGTCATACGGCTCACTCGTCGCTTGCATGCAGCCCTCGCTGGTCTTCTTATTGTTTTGTTGTCCGAGGCCATCCTATGCTTTCTTCAAGAAAACGAAAGGCCGCTGCAAGTTGCCTTGCAGCGGCCTTTATCAACGGTTTTTAAGCCGGGTGACGATCAAACCGACTTGCGGCGATAGTCCCGGTAGTTAGGCATCCAGAAGTTGCGCTCGATAGCCGCAAGCAACATGTCTTCTGAGGTTTCCAGCGCCACGCCATCAGCTTGAGCTTGCTTGGCAACTGCCAAGGCAATTTTCCTGCTGACTGCCTGGATATCCTTGATCGGTGGCAGTACTGCATCACCCAGCCCCGTCACCATTGGCGAGCACTCCGCCAAAGCGTTGGACGCGGCCATCAACATCTTATCGGTGATTCTCGAGGCCTTGCTTGCGATGACGCCCAAGCCAATCCCCGGAAAAATGTAAGAGTTGTTGCATTGAGCAATATGGACCGTGCGGCCATTGATCGATACCGGAGCAAACGGGCTGCCGGTGGCGACCAAGGCATTACCATCGGTCCAGCGCAGGATTTCCTCCGGTGTGGCCTCGACTTTGGAGGTTGGGTTGGACATCGGCATCACCAACGGCTTGGCGCAATGCTTGTGCATTTCGCGGATTACCTGCTCGGTAAACAAGCCCCGCTGGCCCGACACACCAATCATGACGGTGGCATTGGCGTGGCTGACAACATCGAGCAATTGCGGGAATGCCTCGTCGCCTGCCCAGCCTGCTACATCCTCGGTTTTCTGTGCCAGGCGCTGTTGAAATTCCAGCAGGCCAGTCATGTTCTCGGTCAGCAAGCCATAACGGTCGACCATGAAAATGCGCTTGCGTGCTTCGCTCTCACTCAGCCCTTGTATCTGCATCGCTGCAATGATGTGTTCGGCAATGCCACAGCCTGCCGAACCGGCACCGACAAACACCACCACCTGCTCTCCAAGGGTCTCGCCTTTGGCTTTACAGGCCGCGAGTAACGTACCCACCGCGACCGAAGCGGTGCCTTGAATGTCATCGTTGAAGCAGCACAATTGGTCCCTGTACTTATTCAGCAATGGCATCGCATTCGATTGGGCAAAGTCTTCGAACTGCAGTAGCACGTCAGGCCAGCGACGCTGCACCGCCTCAATGAACATCGCGACGAACTCTTCGTACTCCTGACCGGTTACACGCTCATGGCGCCAGCCCATGTACATCGGGTCGTCCAGCAACTCGCGGTTGTTGGTGCCAACGTCGAGCACAATCGGCAACGTGTAGGCCGGGCTGATCCCACCGCACGCGGTGTAGAGCGACAACTTACCAATCGGGATGCCCATACCGCCAATGCCCTGGTCGCCCAGGCCGAGAATTCGCTCACTGTCGGTGACGACGATGATCTTGATCTGATCCTTGGTCGCGCTGCGCAGAATGTCGTCAATACGGTCGCGCTCCGGGTACGAGACAAACAGCCCCCGATGGGTGCGATAGATTTTCGAGAACTCCTGACACGCTTGACCAACCGTCGGTGTGTAGATGATCGGCAGCATTTCATCCAGGTGCGAGTCGAGCAGACGGAAGAACAACGTCTCGTTGTTGTCCTGAATCGAGCGCAGGTAAATGTGCTTGTCGAGGTCGCTGGCGCATTGGTTGTATTGGCTGAAAACCCGAGCCACTTGCTCTTCTATCGTCTCCACGTTCTGCGGCAGCAGCCCGATCAAGTTGAACTCGACCCTCTCCTGCGGCGTGAAAGCACTGCCCTTGTTCAGCAGCGGCATCTCCAGCAGGGAAGGTCCAGCGTAGGAAATATATAAAGGACGCGAGGTTTTGCTCATTTTCAGTGATCGCCTTTTTCTGTTTACTCTGAAATTTCGATACGGAACCAAGACGGACAGCCGGAGCCTGACGGCTCTCTATTCAACCCGCCTCAGCAATCTCAAGGGACGAGATTGCGCTGCCTATCTTACTCGCGGTCGAGCCATTGCAGCAGGGTGATCATCGTACAACTTGATGACATTGGAGATGGCACCCGCAACGGCAAGGTCGCCGATGCTCGAATCGACTACGGTGGTCCATCAAACAGTAGTCTTTTATACGCGGCACTGTCAGCCAGGCAGCGCGAAAAGTGCGCGCTAGAGCGGCAAAAACCGCCTATCGCAGAGAGGGTAATAACCGTTCAATTTTGTTTAATTCAGTGTAAAAATAGTGACTCATCGGGCGTCGCTTAGGAGCGAGTTGTCGTCTTTTACCAGGAAGATTCAACGGGTGGAATTTTTCGCCCAACGAAGGGTTTAACCCAAGTTAGAACGCCCTTCGAGATTGAAAAAAGGAGCTCAGAATGATTCACGATAAATTCAAGAAAGTCACCGGTGTCAGCTGGGAAGAAGCAGCAACAAGGAGCAACCAACTTTTCTTTGAAGCGGATCAACTTGATAATCATGCGTATTCGCTTCTAAAGAAAGAAACGCTGAATCCAGACGTCTGGAACGAATTTTCAACTGCAAAAAGAAGGGCCGAAAAAAAATACGTCGAAGCTCGCGTAGAGTGGCAACGCATTAAAAGCATTCTCGGTTCTATCAATAAGCCCGCTGGGAAATCTGCCAGGCAATCGGTGCATTAAAGGCATTCAGAGTGGAAAGGTTTAACGGGGCTGCACGCCGCACGTCACCTTTCCGCTAAAGACATTTTCAGGCCGGCACGGGGATGTGTCGGCCTCGCTTGATTATCCAACGCCAACGCCCCTCTCTCAGGTCAGGCTGCACGGGTTGCAGGTGTTCTCTACTGTCGCCAGAGCAGGCAACGACATTTTCGACGCAAACAGCCGTCGTCAATCTCAATGGAGAAGCCAGTATGTCCAGCAATCTGCCCAACGACCCCACCCTCGCCCTGCTCAACCAACTCAATCAAAACATCACCGCCCTCGGTTCTGCCGTGAATGAGATCCGCGCATGGATTGATCAGCATGGATCGACAGAGGTGTCGGCAGCCATCATGACGCAGCTCGCCGTGATTGAGGGAAACGCTGGCTTCATCGCCGCCGCCATGGCCGATCTGCAAGCCAGGCGCGAACCGGAAGACGAAATCGACCCGGAAGACTGAAGCTTGTCACGCGATGCCGCATCAGTGCCGACTAAACGTAGTGACGGGTCGACAGACCTAAAGCCGGTCTGCCTGATCAATCATATTGGTCGCCAATTTGATGCCTTGTTTTTTTGCGTCTTCAAAGCTCTTGTAAAGCGCTTTTTCATGAAGATTATGAATATTGTCCTCGGCGTATTTCACAGTAATACGAAGCCCTTTCGGGACTGGATCGCCTGGGTCGCCCCACTCGAAATCAATCATCGCGTCCCTGCCGTTTGGATGGACGTAATTAATCGAGTGCGGCCTGTCTACGAATGCCATTTCGCTCTCCCTGATCGTCGGTGATGTGCTCAACCTTAATCATTAGCCCACAAACTCGAATCACGCCAACCGGCAAGTGACATCCTCTCCGGGCGCAATCGTGCGGCGTTGCCAGGAGGAAGGGAAGGAAGGAGTAAAAGAGATCAATGAGCCCAATGCCCGCGTGCTGGAACAGCAGTTGGCCAAATGCGCAGCAATTTACCCTCGGGTCGGCATTCGGGCCCATTGATCATCACCCAACTCAATGTTGGATTGTTTCCATTTAGATAAATGGAGGTTGCTCGCCCGCCTACCACCCTGTTTCCTACCAGCTAGTTCAAGATGGGGCCGGGCAGGTATATTTTTAACAAAACACGTTTTAAGGGTCTAGTAACCTTTCGTCCTACCTTTATGAACGTAGGTCATATACAGCCTTAGGGCTGTCAGTGGGTGACTGCGCCCGCTCCCGTGCGAGAAAAACTCATTATTTTTTACCGGAGAGTCGCGTAAAATCTCAGCTAGACTCCGCCTGCTGGAGGAAGTCGTCGCCCTCTAAAACGCGCTTTCGCTGGCGCTCCGGGCTAACAATAATCATCTCAGCTGCAGGTAGAGAACCCTTTAAAAAAAACCTATCATTCCAGCTCACAGTCACCATAAACGACCGCCGTACATAGCGGCTCAGCTCAGGATCCTTTGTCCACTACCGAGATTTTCCGAGCGTCGCTTGGTGTTTTCCGGAGAGTGGAGAAACCTTACTCTTTAGGAAAAAACTTTGACAAACGTCTGCTCCAGCGGCCTTGATATCGGCTTTGCTTCTCTGGATTACATGCAAATTGGCATCCTGGGCATCATTCAAGGCATCACCGAGTTATTACCCGTTTCATCCACTGCTCACATGCGAATCGTACCGGCCCTTCTCGGCTGGCCGGATCCCGGTTCGGCGTTTTCCGCCGCCATGCAATTGGCCGCACTGGCTGCGGTAGTCAGCTATTTCTGGCGTGACGTACGGGAAGTCGTCACTGGAAGCATCGGTGCCGTGCAACGACGTGACTTCAGCAACCAGTCATTCAAGCTGGCAGTTGCCATTGTGCTTGCGACCATCCCTATTGGCATCGCAGGCCTTGCCTTGTCCTCGACACTCAATGCGTGCGACTCACCATTAAGAGGCTTGATGGTGATTGGTATCTCATGCGTTGTGATGGCCGTTTTGCTGGCTGCGGCCGAACTCAGCTGCCGTCATCGCCGCACAGTGGGAGAGATGCGCCTGCGGGACGCATTAATCGTTGGCATTGCACAGGTTGGCGCGCTGATACCCGGTGTTTCCCGCTCAGGTTCAACACTCACCGCTGCGCTTTTCCTTAATTTCAAACGCGAAGAAGCCGCGCGCTTCTCATTCCTGCTTGGGCTGCCCGCTATCGCGCTGGCCGGGCTGAAAGAGCTGTGGGTGCTGTTTCATGCGCATATTCCGGCCGAAGCGTGGTCTCACCTGATTTTCGGCCTGGTGATCGCCAGCGTGTCGGCATTTTGCGCCATCTGGGGCCTGATGAAGTTTCTGGAAAAATTCTCTACTTGGCCCTTCGTTATTTACCGGGCAGCACTGGGTATCTTCCTGATTGTCGCGGTCAGCACCGGCTTTCTGAGCTAAATAACCTTTAAACGCCAATAGAGCCCAGCCCTGAGCTGCATCCCGAAAACCAGGGCGGGCGTCCAACTGAATGGGGTTACCCCATGAGTTCGACAGAAACGAAAAAGCCCCTGTAATCTTTACGATTACAGGGGCTTTGTCTTATTCAATAATGGCGGAGAGATAGTCCGCCATATTATAATCCACCGACAGCCTATACAATTCGACATACCTTTGTTTTAAAGGGATTACAAGCCTATCATCGTCTCAAGACATCCACTAACACTCATCACCTTCCAAGCCTTTGTGGGGGAACAGATGGGGGAACGAAATCGATAGAGGAATACGTCCTTGGGAAAGTTAACCGCAAAACAAATTGAAAACATGGCAGCCCCAGGCACCTACGAAGATGGGGACGGTCTTCGTCTACTCATCAAGCCCAACGGAAAGAAATATTGGGTACTGCGCTTCCAGCTTTCTGGAAAGCGCAGGGAAATGGGCTTAGGCACCTATCCTGTAATCGGCCTTAAGGAGGCTCGACAAAACAGCAGCGATAAGCGCCGTTTACTGCGTGATGGTATTGACCCCTTACAGGCGCGTGACGAGGAACGAGCGGCTCAGCTGGTTGCTGAGCAGCAACGCAAAAACAAATCCGTCACCTTTCGGGACGTGTCGGTCGATTACATAGAGGCTCATCGTGCCGGCTGGAAAAATGTAAAACATGCTCAGCAGTGGACGAACACGCTGGCTACTTATGCCGACCCTGTCATCGGTGACCTAGCTACAAACCAAATCACCACCGAGCATATTCTCGAAGTCCTGAAGCCCATCTGGGGCAATAAAGCCGAAACAGCCAGCCGGGTGCGCAATCGAATTGAACTCGTCCTCGATGCTGCTAAAGCGCGGGGACTGCGTGACGGTGAAAACCCAGCTCGCTGGCGCGGTCACTTGGACAAACTGTTACCACCGAGTTCCAAGGCAAAGCGCACCCAAAACCACCCAGCACTTCCCTATTCAGAGCTGTCTCGCTTTATCCCAACCCTTAACAGCATTGAAGGGCAGTCTGCCTGCGCACTTAAAATGACCATTCTCACGGCATGTCGGACCAGTGAAGTTCTTGCTGCTGACTGGAGTGAAATCGATTTGAAAGCAAAGTTATGGGCAATTCCAGGTGCGCGCATGAAAGCGGGAAAGGTCCACACCGTCCCACTCTCAGATGCACTTGTTGGACTGCTAAACGGTCTTCCACGAATCCAAGACAGCTCGCTACTGTTTCCAGGAACACGTAAAGGTCGGCCTATTAGCAACATGGCTATGTTGATGACCTTGCGACGCATGGATCAAAGCGACATTGAAGGCGGAGGCAAAGGCTGGCGTGACAACAATGACAGGGTAATCACCGCTCATGGGTTTCGCAGCACATTCAGAGATTGGGCGGCCGAATGTACGCACCATACGCGGGAGGTCTGCGAGATGTCCTTGGCTCACGTTGTAGCCAACGGCGCCGAGGCCGCCTACTGGCGTAGTGATTTGCTGGAAAAGCGTCGTGCACTGATGGCTGACTGGGCAGATTTCGTCGGCCAAAAAAGCGAAACGTTGACACCTGGGCTTATAGGAGTGGGGGCCTCCAGCTTCTCCGGAATAGATCCGTAAAAGGAGAAAAGTATAGCTGACGTGGTAGGTTTCCGAGAGGTACACCTCGGAATAAATTCAACTCCAAAAGGCTGTAACCCTACATCACTGCTATGACATTCCCACCATGGAGCTTCAAACCATGTCATTGCAGTGCCCTCGCTGTAACTCACCAAAAATCGCTTCTCTCCACCAAGCCATGAAAATTGCGGCTGCCATCGGCACGGTTGGCGGTGCAGCACGCGGCGCGAGTTCAGCGCTTGCTGGCGGTCAGTTCGGTGCCGCTGTGGGCGCCATTGCCGGACCGCTCGGTATTACCCTTGGCGCAATATCAGGCGCAGTCCTAGGCGGCCTTGTCGGCGGCGTAGGCGGATGCGCGCTTGGCGCTCAGCTTGGCGAAAAACTGGATCGTCATATCTTGGCAAACAACCTCTGCCTGATCTGTGGGCACCGCTTCAACCTGTCGGCTTTAACCAACTCGTCCCCTATCTCATCCGCCCGGACAGTGCCACGCGAGGCGTAGCGCTTATGCCGGCTCGCACCCTAAGGATTCGTAATTATGGCTCATCAACTCGAACAAATGGCTTACGTCGGCACTACTCCGTGGCACGGTCTGGGTAGTCGTCTTACGCCCAAGGTATTACCCAAGGATATTTTCCAAATACGCCGACCGCTGATGTCAATCGGAGCCTGCGCCTGCTGCGTAACCTTGGCGGCAGCAGCCTCACAGAGGCCGAACCATAACGAATGGCCTGCAGGCAAAAAAAGCTGCTGCGGATGGATAATCCAAAAACTGACGAGATCAGGTATTTATTTTCAGACTCAAAACAGTCCGGTTCTGCTCCCAGCGCAACCTGGAAGTCTTTTTCAGATGGTATGGACGCCTCCCCCCGGCAGCGGGCCGACCGCCGCACTGTGCACGACAAGCGGATCTCGCGGCCCCGATATACAAGTGTCAAAGTAACGCGTGTGAACAGCAAGAACACCTTGAACAGGAGGATCCACCATGAAACAGAGTGTGATTGGTATGGACATCGCCAAGAAGGTTTTCCAACTGCATACCGTCGATCAGCGCTCCGGAAAAATCGAACGTTTCAAGCTGCGGCGTGAAGAGGTTTTGGCGTTTTTCGCCGAGCGTCAGCCCTACTTGGTAGCGATGGAGGCTTGTGGCAGTGCTCACTGGTGGGCGCGCCAGCTTCAGCAGTTGGGGCATGAGGTGCGCTTACTGGCTCCTCGCTCGGTACGCCCATTCGTACTCAGGAACAAGACCGATGCGGCTGACGCCCAAGCGATATGGACAGCAGTGCAGCAGCCCGACGCCCACCAAGTCGCAATCAAACAAGCTGATCAGCAGGCCATCCTCTCGCTGCACCGCATCCGCGCTCAACTGCTGAAATTTCGCATTATGCAAAGCAATGCATTGCGCGGCTTGTTCTATGAGTTCGGGATTGTGTTGCCGGAAGGCTACACCTCGCTGACCAAGGCGGTACCTAACGCCTTCGTCGATGCGGAAAACCAAGTACCCCATGTGCTGTTGGAAAGTCTGCGCGAGCAGTGGGCACGGGTAATCCGGCTGGACGAAGAAATCCAAGCGATTGAACTCCGTTTGAAACACTGCATGCGTGAGCGTCTCGATTGTCAAAAAATTGCAAAAATCCCCGGAGTAGGCTTGTTGACGGCCACAGCCGCAGTTGCCTCGCTGGGCGATGCCAAAACCTTTCGCTCCGGTCGGCAGTTTGCCGCTTGGGTGGGACTGGTTCCTCGACAGACAGGCACAGGTGGTCGAGTTCGGCAACTGGAGCTGAGCAAGCGCGGTGACACCTATCTGCGAACACTGTTTATGCATGGTGCCCCCTCAATCATTGCCAGGGGGCAGAAGTCTGAGTGGGTTGAGCGCTTGCTTGCCAGGCGACCGTATAACGTGGTGGTGGCCGCAGTTGCCAATAAACTCGCGAGAACCGTTTGGGCTGTGCTGGTCAAAGGCTCCCGATATCGCGCAGAACTCTTTACGGCATGCCCTGTAGGGCATTGAAAAAAGCTTATAGACAGAAGGCTTCACAAGGAGCGCACGTGGTAGATACGTGATGGCGAAATAGGTCAGACCGTGACGAGGTAAACTTGGTAGGGAATATGAGCTATGGGCACACCATCGGCTCGATTTTCAGATGAGGGCCTCGTCAGCGGATTCCATCAGGGCCAGTAGGCTTGTCGGCCTGCACAAACAGGCCGGATATAAGACTGCTCCTACCTATACGTCAGCATGACTACCCCATTGAGCTTCGGGAGGCGTCCATATAAGCGTTTCCCTAGAGCGCTATTCAGATGTTTTGTGGGGATCCGAACAGACTGATCAATGCCTGATCGCGAGCACTTTCTGCGCAAGCCCCGGAAACGCAAACTGCAATAAATTCAAAAGCCTAGCCCTGGTTGATAGCAAAACATCGCGCTTCTTGCGCCGTGTGGCGTCAAGAATCTTGCCTGCACACTGTTCGGCAGACATGACTTTCTCGTCGCCGTACGGAATCGGATCGGGATTGCCGCAAGCGTCCTGCATATTGGCACGCACAGCCGTGCGGACGGTGTCAGGGCTGACCAAAGTCAGGGTCACGCCCTCGGCCGTGACTTCCCTGCGCAGGGACTCGATGAATCCTCGCACCGCATGTTTCGAGGCGCAGTACGCGGAAAATTCCGGGAGCCCCACGTGACTGACGATGCCGCCGGTCACGGTGATGTGGCCTTGGGTGTGGATCAAGTACGGCAGTGTGTAAAACGCAAGATACACCACCGAGTCGTAATTGGTGCGCATGATGCCGGTGGACGGCAGTGGGCTGTTGGCACTAAGGAAGGCGCCTTTCATGGCGCGTCCGGCATTGCAGAACACCAGATCGATACGACCAAAGCAGCTCAGGCAACTCTCAACCAGTTGTCGGCAGGCCGCCTCATCCTGCACATCGAACTGGCCGGTGGCCAACTGGGTCACCGGCGCGTTTGTCAGCCCATACAAACTGTTCAGCCGCTCTGCATCTCGACCCACCGCAAAGACCTGGGCCCCTTCGGCAATCAATTGCACCACCAGTGCCTGGCCAATCCCGCTGCTGGCGCCGGTGACAATGGCGACTTTGTCGGCGTAATGGCTACTGCTTTCCCTGGATGTCGAACTCATTTTATTAACCTTCTCTATGCAGTGATTGTGTGTGCCGGTGACGTCAGGAGATGACGCAAGATTTTGCCCATGCCATTGCGTGGAATGGCATCGACGCGGTTGAGTGTGACCCTTCCCCCAAGGCCGAAGTGGGCATCGACTTGGGCCACAATCCCGTCGGTCGGTGCCGGTGCCCCAAGTGGCGGCACAAGATGAATCACCACGGAACCCAGGCCCCCGGCGTTATTGGCGTGGACTTTGACCGCGACATCGATCGGCAAAAAGGTCGAGGCAATGAACGACTCGATTTGCGAGGGAAAGATATACTCCCCGTCAGCCAGTACCGCGTCTTTCGCACGGTCACACACCACCAAATAACCATCTGGATCCAGATATCCAAGGTCGCCGGGGACAATGAAGCGGAGAGCCTCGTCGTCCGATGCGGGTGGCGCCCAAGACTCCATCGGCGCATGGGAGGCATAGCGCGACATCATGAACTCGCTGCGCCCGACTATTTTTCCAACGACATTGGCGGCGACTTCCCGCCCCACCTCGTCAATGATTCGCACGTCATAAATGGGCAAGGGTTTGCCCACGGTGTGCAGTTTTTGCGGGTCGGCCGAGCAATCCAGAAACGTGCCCACGCCGCCTTCAGTCACGCCGTAGATTTCGACGAAGCGCCCAGGCAGGGTTTGCACCACCGCCTGCTTCTCCCAGGCGTACAGCCTGGAGCTGGAACAGATATGCAAACGCAGACTGGCAAACTGCACCTGGTAGTCGACCTGCGCGCCCAGCAATTGGCGGTAATGGGGCGGACTCATCACTAAATGGGTTGCCTGGTGTCGAAGGGCCGCCTCGCCCAATGCCACGGGATCGAACGTGGCCAGCAGCACATTACAGGCGCCGTTCCAGAGTGCCGACAGCCAAGTGACCATCGACAGGTTGTTGTGCATCGCCAGCGACACAAGGTTGACCGCCTGGCGGTTCAACCCCAGCCCGGCGACCGCCTCGGCCACGACTTTGCGGGCGTTCGCACTGTGCACGATACCCTTCGGCAGGCCGGTCGTACCCGAGCTGAACACAATGCTCAGGTCGGCGGCGCCGCAGGGACTTAAATCCGGTATGACAACTGGCTTGCCATGCCCCAAGCCCTTGACTTGGGTACGGCAAAACCCGATGAACTTGATATCAAGGTCGCTCAACGCCTGGCTGCGCACCCTGTTTGCGTGATCCACCCCGACATGAGTCACCCCGCTTCTCTTGAGCAAAACAGCGAGCACCTCATCGGTGACATCGACGGGAAAGGTCTGCAACACCCTTCCCGTCGCGATCACCGCGCACGCCATGATCATGTGTTCGGCGTTATTGCCGGCGACAATCCCGACCGTCGCATGACGGTCCGTTGGCAACAACTCAATCGCCGCAAGCACGCAACGGCTGAAGTCGGCCCAGGTCAGTTGGACCGGACCATCAATGCAGGCGGTTACCTGGGGCGTCAACCTTGCCCATTGATTGATCGCAGAAACAAGGCTGTAATGGATCACGTTATGGATACCTGAACAGGGTTCATCGGCTTATGGGTTGAGCATCACGCTGGCAGCGCGTCCGTACGACGGGCTTTCTGCGCCTGGGCTTCAAGCAAACCAAACTGATAGTCGG
Organism: Pseudomonas sp. 10C3; assembly: GCF_036346185.1. Taxonomy (NCBI): domain Bacteria; kingdom Pseudomonadati; phylum Pseudomonadota; class Gammaproteobacteria; order Pseudomonadales; family Pseudomonadaceae; genus Pseudomonas; species Pseudomonas sp. 10C3. Next base: position 61,418 of record NZ_JASJVE010000014.1, read on the forward strand.
CGTAGCGCTCCAGCCGCGCCAGCAACTCGACCGCCAACTGCCCGATCGCCGCATGGTCTGCAAGCGTCAGGGCCTGGCGCACGATGTACCAACTATCTTCAGAGTGGTCATCGTCGATCAAGTGGCCGTCATGGTCGGCGGTATGGATCGCGTGATAGCCCTGGCTGGTGTCCATGCCGGTGGCAATCGCTGTGCCGCGTGCCCAGCATTCAGTCCACGGGTTCAACGACGACTCCATGACAGCCAACAACGTCGCCAGGTACAGATGATCGTGCCGGTGCTGCTCAATCAGTTGCGCCACCGACTCGGACGCCGGGGAGGCAACATAGGCGGCCTGCTCAACCTCACTGATACCGATATCAGCCATCACCTTGAATAGCTGGTTCAAGTGGCCATTCTCTGGGGTTCCGCAGAAATGGCCGTCGAGATCACCCGGGACGAACCCGAGTTCATCCAGCGCATTGATTTGCAGCAGGAACCTCGACGCACTGGCGGCCTCCACACCGAGCAGGGGTTGAAGGGCCGCGCAGTTGAGCATCGCCTGGACCAGGTAATCAGTGAAGCGCCCGGAAATCGCGTGCACGGTGTCGGAGTAGAACGGCTTGAGCCAATCAAGCCTGATATCCCGGGTACTCATCGCCTCGATCAGCGGATGGGTGCAGAAACGATGCCCTTGGACCTGAGCACAGAGTGCCTTGGTAAACGCCTCGTTTTGTTCCCAAAGTTCGGTTGGCAACATTTGCCGAATGGCCTGACGAGCCTGTGTACGAGCATCTAAGAGTGGTTGAGTCATAGGATTACCCCTGTACCGAGCGTTGTTGTGTAGTGGTGGCCCCAATCCCTAACAGGGCGGCCAGGCGGAGAACAAAAATAGCCAGTAATATCGCCACGAAAATACCGAATACCGGAGACCACTCAATCGTACGGCGACCGTAGTCGAGCAAGTAAGCAATCCAAATCACCATCATTCCGTACTTCTGTAGTTTCCCCCAGGCATGAACACTTAGTGCCTGGCGAACGGTCTTGTTGGACGTCAACAACATCAGGAAGATCCACCCCAGTACGATCAGACCCAAGACCCGTTCAACCGGCGAGGAAATAGCTTCGATAATGTAAAAATAGTTAAACCAGATAAACCCGACACAGACCGCCGCCATTAACTGGCACACCGCAAACGTCGCGCCGGTGGTGGCCCGGTGACGCATCAGGAAGGCTGTCACCCGACTGCTGGACACCCGATATAGGGGCGCCGCGATATACGACATGGCGAAAAACATAAAGGCGAACTTGACGATGACCCTGATCGAATAAACAAAGGCTTTATCCGTGAAACCGACAATCGCCAACGCACTCAATATAACGGCCACGCAACTGACAAATGCGATGCCAGCAACCGTCCAGGCAATTGGATTAGGTTCGGTAATTCGTTTCATAACACAGGCTCCAGGTTCAAACGTTCAACGTGTGGATGAGTGAGTGACTCAAGGGCCGTTGCCGTGTCGGCCTGAACAACGTCAAGTAAGGTTTTTATATCAGCGGGTTCAATGAGCGTGCGATCAAAGTCCACCGCGAAGGTGATGAGGTCTGCGCCGCCGTAAATATTGATTTCCAGTGCGAACTCCGTGCAGCGACGCAGGCCATAGATCAGGCGCGGCGCCGTTTCGTTATTGTCCGGCAGTTCAACAGGCTCCCAATTGATACTGGCGAACACCGGGACTTGCAGTTGCGCAAGAGCCGGGTAAGCGGCATGAGCGGACAGACTGGTCAGCTGCGTGCTGACGTGCAGCGCTTCGCTGGCCAGGGTGCCCTCCTCGATCGGCAACAACGGCAACAAATTGGTCAACTGACAGAGGGTGGTTCGGGTATGTTGACTGCGGTTACCAAACGGCACCGCCAGCACCCCATAACCCGCCATCGGCGACTGGCACAAGGCACGGGCGAAGCCGGCCAGTACCCAGGCGAAAGGAGTCACTTTCTGCTGGCGCGCCAGCGTACTGACGGCCTGACGCGACAGGGTTGCCTCGTAACGCCCGCTCGCCTGCTGCCAATCACGCTCGAAAGGCCGGTAGGTCTGGCACTGCAACGTCGCGAGACGCGGCGTCCAGAATGCTTGATCGCTGGCAAATTGCGTGGAGGCGCGGTAGTCGCTCTCCAGTGTTTGTAACAACGGCAATTGACTGCTCAGGCGTTCGGCACGCTCGCCTTTGTGCAAGCGCATAACTTGCTCGCTGAGGACGGCCAGGGCGGCGCCGTCACAGGCCGCATGGTTGGCGGTCAAGCACAGCAGTAGGCCGTGGGATTTGATCGCGAAGACCGTCGCCCGCAGTTGCCGGTCGCCCTCAAGCGCGAATGCCATTTGCTGCTCGCTGGCCACCAGTTCATCCAGGTACGCCTGTGTCATCGTGTCGCCGTGAAAGGTCAGCTCAACCACTGGCACGCTGATTTCACCTTGCACCGGCCACCACAGTTGGTCATTGGCGTCCAGGCGCGCCAGCAGTGCAGCGGCCCCCTGCGTGGCCTTGCCCAACGCTTCGACCAACGCACGGCTGTCCGTCGCGCCGGGGAAAAAAATCCCTCCTCCTATGTTCACGCTCAATGCACGCTGGGGCGTCTGCCACAGTTTGATAAAGCGTTGCTCCCACACTGTCGGCACGCGCCCGACGGCGGTTTGCGTAACCGTTGACGGCAAGAACCCGTGTTGGACCAGCGGCTTGAGAGCCTCTTCCGTGGCCAGCAGGATGGCGTCGACATCGGCATCCGTATGGGCAGTGCTCAGGAAGCAGTTGCGCCCTTCCCAGACGAACACACCATTGAATAGCAAGTGGCTGAAAAACAGGTCCAGGTTGCGCTTCGAGACATAGCGAAACAGTGAGCCAAAGTGCTCCACCCGCATCTCGACGTCATAGCGCACAAACAAGGCATTGCTTCTGTCGACCAGGTTCTGGGTCAGGCGATTGAGGTCCCTGTACAGCGTCGAAGCATGCTGCTTGATGTGCTCCAGGGTTTGCACGGCCGCCGCCATGGCCAACGGGTGCTTGGAGAAGGTTCCGGCGAAAAAGATTGGCTCGGTTTGCGGCGCACTCTGGTCGCCGTACTGCCAGGTCCCGCCGTCGATACCGTCGAGGATCGCCGCGTCACCCGCCACCAGGCCAATAGGCATGCCTCCCCCGACGATTTTTCCATAGGCGGCGAGGTCAGCACGAATCCCGAAGTGCTCTTGGGCGCCACCAGCGGCGATGCGAAAACCGGTAATGACTTCGTCCCAGAGAAATACCACGCCCGTGTCACGGGTGATCTCCCGCAACTGCGCGAGGAACTCCTGGGGCTGCAACGCCGGATGACGGCTTTGCACCGGCTCGACAATCACCACTGCAATCTCGCTCGCACGCTCGCGAATGATCTGCAGTGACTTCGGATCGCCATACTCCAGCACCAAGGTGTCGTCGACGGACGATTGTTCAATCCCGCGCCCCACCGAGATCCCGCTGGCATCGTCACCCCTGGCCGAAGACGCCCGGGCCAGGAAGCCGTCGAATGTGCCGTGGTACGACTCGCTGAACAGGACAATTTTCGGCCGGCCAGTGTGTGCCCTGGCGAGCCGCACGGCGGTCATCGTCGCTTCCGTGCCGGAGTTGCAGAACACTACCCGTTGATGACCGGTCAACTCGCTGATCAGCGCTGCCACCCGGCCCGCGAGGGGCGATTGTGGCCCGATGGGTATCCCGGTCTGAACTTGCTCAAGCAGCTTTGACTTCACACACTCTGGCCCATGCCCCAGCAGGTGCACGCCAAAGCCCATGGTGATGTCGATGAAACGGTTTCCGTCGATGTCCCACAGTTGCGCGCCGTCAGTGCGGTCAGCGAGCAGGGGAAACAGGATCTCCTTGGTGCCCGCACGAAAACCGGCCGAGGCCCGGTTATCTGCCAGCACCGGGCGGTATTGGTCGGTCCCGGCCTTGGATGACGAGTGCTTTTGAGAGTAGGCCTCCATGTAGCGAGCCAGGTACTGCTGTTGCTGCGGGTCAGCGATCTTCTGCGTTTGCTTGCGCGCATTGAAGACGTTGAAGCGGTCTTCGCGCTCCACCGCCGGGGCTGCATCAGGCTGCTGAAGCGGCGCTCGCGCTGTAGGTCGAGGGTCCGGGTAATGGAGCGAGGCAATGACCGGAACAGCGGCCGGGACAGAAGCGCCGGCGCCCAACAGTTGCAAGTGCTTGCCCATCAACTCGATTTGCGACTGGACAATGGTGTGAATCAGCACCTCACGCCCGCCCGCCACAAGCGGCTCTGCGGGCCGGGTCAAAACGGCTGGCGCCACACGGGCGACACTCGGGGCGGCGGCACTCACAGGGGCTGGCGGCGCAATGCGCTCGCTGGGCAGTTGCCGTGCAATGGTGTCGATGATTTCGCCCACCGAACCGATCTCTTCATAGAGCTGCGCAGCCGTTAGCGAAACGCCATATCGATCATTAATAAAGTCGACACACTTAATCAAAATCAGCGAATCAGCGCCCATGTCGAGCAAGGAGTCTTCCAGTAAAAGTGTCTCGCCTTCCACAAGGCCTATTATCTTGGAGAGGCGCGGCACTACCTCAGAAGCAATCTGATCGAAGTTCATATAACTGACGTTCCGTGTGAAGGGTTTATTTGGAGAGTGACAACATCAAGTCAACGTGCTCATGCAACTCACTGAGTTGTTGATTCAGTAATCGATACACTTCATCCGTCGCCTTATAATCGGCAACATTGAAGTCAGGGTTATGCGCGGGGGTGAAACTCCCCGCGCGCTGCACCGAGCCGATGTGCACCGGCCAGTGGGTCTGCCGGTCGAAGGCGTAGCGCAAGTACCTTGTCGTTGGGCGCGCCCGGGCCAGGAGCTTGTCCAGCTTCAGGTTGAAACCACACAGAAACAGCGCCGCGACGGCGGCCATAGGTTGCAGGGCATCAATGACCGCCTCGCCCACCAGCAACACACCGCCCTGCTCCCGGTCAAGTCCGCTGTCGGACACGCTGGCGGTCACCCCCAGGGTTTTCCAGAACATTAACAACGCCGCATTAATTGCCTCCTGTATTAATGGCGTGATTGTTTCTTGCCCGTTCGCAAACAGGGCCGGTACATCGAGGCCCACTGTCGCGCCGTACACATCCAAGTGCTCTTTAAACAGTGCGTACGCGTTATATAACCCGGCGACTTTATCCAGGCTCTCAACAGTCACGTGCAACGGCAATAGAACCGCTGTCGGCCCGCTCGGTACTTTGACTGCGATGGCGCAGGACGCCGCGTGTCTGATCGCCGCCTGCAGCGCCAGTGAGTCATCCGCGCAAATCGCTTGCCGGTAGCGTGCCGGATCCTTCAGTAACAGGCTCTCTTCACAGGCGGCATAGAGCGCCTGTTCCGGCAGTTGCAGCGCTGCGTCGAACTGGTGCTTGAGTCCGTTGACCGAGTTCGCCGACAGCAGCAACAAGGCTTTGCGCCAAGGCTGGCAGGCTTGATCGACCGCCGGCGGGTTAATCCCTTCGGCAATCAGCATGTGGACGTTGGTACCACTAAACCCAAAGGAACTCAGGGCCGCGACGCGCTGGCGGTTAGCCTGTTGTGCCCAGCGAAGATTTTGCGTCGGCACCTCAATCGTCGAGCGCAAGCCATGGCAGCTTGGGTTGAGGGCGGTGTAGTGCCGGTTTGGCGGAATCGAGTCATGGGCCAGCGCTGCAATGATTTTGATCAACCCGACCACCCCCGATGCCGCTTCCAGGTGACCGACCGAGGATTTGACCGCGCCCACGATCAACGTCTTGCCGACACCGCCATACACGGCATCCAGCGCTTGCAGCTCAATGGGATCGCCCAGGCCGGTGCCGGTGCCATGGGTCTCGATCCAGTCGACTTCCTCCGGGCGCAGTTTGGCACTGGCCAGCGCCGCGCGGATGACCTCCTGTTGCGAAGCACCGTTGGGCGCTGTCAGGCTGGCGCTTCTACCGTCCTGGTTGATGGCCGAGCCTTGAATCACCCCTTGGACCTTATCATCGGCTATCAGTGCTTCATCCAAGCGCCTGAGCAGCAGCATACCGCCGCCCTCCGAGCGCACATAACCATCGGCGCTGGCGTCGAAGGTGGCACAACGCGAATGGGGCGAAAGCATCCTCGCCCGGGTCAGGGAGATGAACGTCTGCGCGCTCAGCAAGGTATTGACGCCACCCGCCAGAGCGAGGTCGCAATCGCCGCTGCGCAGCGCCTGCGCGGCCTGGTGAATCGCCACCAGCGACGACGAACATGCGGTGTCCACGGTGATCGCCGGGCCCTTCAAGCCAAACTGATAGGCGACCCTTCCGGCGATCACGTTCAGCGCATTGCCGGTCGCGAGATAGGGATAGCTGTCCGGGTCTTCCAGGCACAGCGCACGGTATTCATTTGCCCCGGCGCCGATATACACCCCGACCTTCTTCCCGGCCAGTTCGGACGGCTTATAGCCCGCCGACTCGAAACAGCGCCACGCCAGTTCCAGCGCCATCCGCTGCTGGGGGTCCATGTAGCAGGCTTCAGTGGCGGTGATGCCAAATAGCTGATGATCGAAGCCTTCAATGTCGCTCAAAAGACCCGCCTGCAAGGCCAACACATCTTCAGGCAATGTGTCGATATCCACGCCAAACATGCTGCGCTGCCAGCGTTTTATGAGCGGCGTCATGACATCCTGTTTCGCCGACAGTTGCTGCCAAAACGCTTCACTCGACTCCACATCGCCCGGCAGCCGGCAACCTACTCCGATAATTGCGATGCGGCCGTCATCGGCCAGCAAATCGGTTCCCTGCGGGGTGGCGTCCTCCTCAACGGCGGGCACAATCTGGCCACTGACGAACGCGGTAATCGCTGCGATGTTGGGGTAATCGAAAATCAACGTCGCCGGCAAAGCCAGGCCAAACTGTTTCTCCAACTGGTTTCTCAGTTGCACCGCCGCCAGGGAGTCCAGGCCTCGCTCGTGCAAGGAGTCACTGGCGTTGATGTCACCCGGGTCGACGCTGAGCAAAGTGGCGACCGCGTGCGCCGTGAATGCGCCAATCGAAGCCAAATCCCAGGTTTGGTTGGGGATCGATGTGGGCTGGGGCCGAGCAGCCGGCGCAGCCAGCAACTTCTCGAAAATGCGACCTGCCGAGCGCGCGGCGTACTGCGCGGCCAATCGCTCCCAGTTGGCATTACACACGACGTACTGGCCCGAGACACCGACATCGAGCAGGCCGAACAGGGCATCAAGCGCGGCATTGGGCAGCAGGCCCTGGATGCCGTTGCGCTCGAACGCGATCAACGATTCGGCGGAGGCCATGCTATCGCCGCCCCAAGGACCCCAATTGATATTGAGTACCTGCGGGCCAGGCAGCCCGGGCCGTGAAGCAAAAGCATCCTGGTAACGATTGGCACTGGCGTAGTGTGCCAGTTGCGGTACGCCCCAGAGTGAAGAAATCGAAGAGAACGTGATGAACCGCCCCGCCCCTAGCGTCTGTGCAGCGTTGAACAGCGCTAGCGTGCCTTCGGTTTTGCTGGCCTGCACCCGGAAAACCTCGTCGACCGTTAGCTGCTCGAAGGCCACTTGCGTGCTCATGCCCGCGGCATGGAACACCGCATCGATAGGCAACGTGTCACGCAAGGCTGTGGCGATCTGCGCCTGATCGGTGACATCGACCTGGACCAGCCGCACATTGCCGGTTTCCAGCAGCCATGTGAGACGCTCACTGCGTGAGCCTGTGTCGGCTAGGCCCCGGCTGAGCAAAATGACCTGCCCGGCCCCCTTTTCCACCAAGCGTAGGGCCAGGGATACGCCAATACTGCCAGTGCCGCCGCTGATCACATAAGCGCGATCCGCCAACACCGACGGCTGCCCCGCAGGAATCGTCTTCGGCACCAGGTGCACGCCACTGACCCCTGTCGCATCGAGGCGGTATTCAGCGCTGCCGTTGGCACGGCTCACGTCGATGATTTCCGGCAAACGGGCCACACACTGCTGTGGCGCGACGAATATCGACTTCAGTTCGGCATTGCGCAGTTCCAGGTGCACCGACTTCAACGCCCCGGCAATGGCGGCGTAAGACAGGTCCTCCAATGACTCTCCTGTGGGCAGGACGAAACTCAGGTTGATGGCGGCCTCTTTCCCACTTGCCCTGCACACCGCGTCGACCGTCGCCAGTGCTGCCTGGGTTAGCCGTGCGGTAAAAGAAGCGCACGCGAACCGCGCAGCCTGACGCGCCAGAAACTGCGGCAACACCACGATTACCGTTGCCTGTGTGGCGCCCAAAACCTGTGCCGCGCCGTCTTCGTCCCATTGCGTCGAAGAAACAAAGCGCCAGCCCTCTTGCTCTGCTGCAACGCCATCGTGCAGTACAATCACTGGCGCATCGACCCAGGTTGCAGCGGGCTCAAGGTCGAGTGCCGCAGACCATTGCACGCCATGCACGGTGTGCGGCGCAGGCGCATCGGTCCAGCGCCCGGGGTTCAGGTGTTTAAGGATCGGCTCCCGCGCCAACGGATGCCCCGGCACCGACACCGGTCGCTCATTGGCGTATAGCGGGGCCAGATCAACCGGGCCACCAAGGCAATAAAGTTTGCCTAATGACACGAGGAAGGTCTCGTCGATTTTGTCCCGCAAAGACAACGATGGCAGGTACAACCGGTCGTGCTCCAGCACCCCTCGGGACAAGCCCAGCAACGTGGAGCCAGGACCGATTTCAATCAGCACCTTGGCATCGGCCAGGTCCGGGTGCTGCAAGCAACCGAGAAAGTTCACTGGGTGGGTGATTTGATGCGCCCAGTACTGCGCCGTCAGGCCTGCCGCGCCGACACGCTGCGCGTTGACGTTTTCCAGCATGGCAATACGTGGCGAGGAGAACCGCGCCTGTGCGGCGGTGGCCAAAAACGCCTGGGAAGCCGCGCTCATATGGGGGCTATGGAAAGGCCGATTGCCCTTGAGCGCAAAGGCTGTGATGCCTTGCGCCTGCAAAAGCCCGCTCAGCGCCTGAATGTCGGGCGCGAGCCCGGCGACCACCGTGTCGCCGACGGTATTGATGGCCGCGACATGTAATCCGTCCGACACGCCCTTACAGATTGCCGAGACCTGCGCCCGAGCGCCTTTGACCGCCAGCATGTTGCCGTCCGGCCCCAGGCGCTCCATGCACTGTCCACGGGCGATAACGAGTTCAAGCCCCTCCTCGAAAGTGAACAGGCCACTGGTGAAGGCCGCGGCAAACTCACCAATGCTGTGCCCGAGCACCACGTTTGGAACAATGCCGAAGCTTTCCCACAGTTTAGCGATGGCCACCTCAAGGACATATAACACCGGCTGCGTGTAGGCGGTCCGGTTGAGGTCGAGGCTGGCGTCTGCCCACAGAATCGCTTGTGCCGTCACCCCAAGCCTGGCTTCGATCAACGCCGAGCCTTGTTCGACCCAATGCCGAACCACCGGATAGCGCTCATACAGCGCCCGCCCCATGGAAAAATACTGCGTGCCCTGCCCGGAAAACAGGAAGGCAATTTTCAGCCCTTCCCGTGCCCGCCCCGTCGTCACTGGCGCCAAGGCACGCAGTTGCTTGAGGCACTCCGCGTGGCTGGAGGCCGTGATCGCCACGCGGTAATCGAACGATTCACGACCGTTGATCGTGGTCGCGCAGATGTCCCGCAGCGGTGTCGACGGCTCGGCCTCGAGCTGGTCGATATATGCAGTCAGCAACGCTGGCAGGGCCTTTTCGCTTTTGCCCGACATCAACAGCAACTGGGTCTGCTCGTTGTCGTCTCGGGCCTTGCAAGCCGGGGCCCCGTTACTGGCGACGATCAGGTGGCAGTTGGTGCCGCCAAAGCTGAAAGCACTGACCGCCGCGATCCGGGTTTCCTGCTGCCAGGCAAGGTTCTCCCGAGGGATGGCCAGGCGGCTCGAATCCAGCTGAATCAACGGATTGAGCTTGCCGGTGGTGGGCTGCTGAAGGATGGTTGATTTATGCAGCTGCAGCACGGTCTTGATGAAACCGGCGACACCCGCCGCTGGCTCCAAATGACCAATGTTGGCTTTCACCGCGCCGACGTAGCAAGGTTGATGCACCTGGGCGTCAGCCGCATAGGCACTTTTCAGGGCATTGATTTCGATGGGGTCGCCCAACCGCGTGCCGGTGCCATGGGCCTCAACGTAACCCACCGCGGCGGCTTCCACGCCTGCGCGCTCCAAAGCCTGGGCGATTACCTGCTCCTGGGAGCGTCGGTTCGGTGCGGTCATGCCGTTGGTCAAGCCGTCCTGATTGACCGAAGAGCCTTTGATCACCGCGTAAATGCGGTCGCCGTCCTCGCGAGCCTTGCGCAGGCCCTTGAGAATCACCACGCCACAGCCTTCACCCCGCACATATCCATCGGCGTTGTCATCGAAGGTCTTGCACAAGCCTTGCGGCGACATCATCCCGGCCTGGGACACGGCAATGGTGCTGCCCGGAATCAGCATCAGGTGCACGCCGCCCGCCACTGCGCTGTCGCACAGGCCAGCCTCGATGTTCAGGCACGCTTCATGGATCGCCACCAGCGACGAAGAGCAGGCCGTGTTGATCGTCATGCAAGGACCGCGGAGGTCCATGGCATAGGAAATCCGCGCAGAAATAATGCTCGCGTTGGTGCCTGTACCCGAGTGCGCGGTCAGCGTGTCCTGGTGAGTGGTCTGCATGGCTTCAAAATCACTCGACGAGGCGCCAATGAAGACGCCCGCACGCGTCCCTGCCAGGCTTGAGGGGCGGATGTTAGCGTCTTCCAGGGCTCGCCAAGTGGTCTCCAGGGCCAGCAATTGTTGTGGATCGGTGCTCTGCGCCTCGACGCTCGACAACCCCAGGAACCCATAGTCATAACGGTCGAAGTGGTCGATCAGCCCGGCCGCTTGCGTCGCCAGTTTCCCCGGGGTGCCGGGCTTGGCATCGTAGAGCGCGGGGTTATTCCAGCGTTCCCGGGCCAAAGGGCTGATGGCGCGCCGGCCTTGTTCAAGCAACGTCCAGAACTCATTGAGATCCGTTGCGCCGGGAAAATGGCAGGCCATTCCAACGACAGCAATGTCCTGACTCTGATATCGATCCATGACGTGTTCCTTGGTTACTCGAAGCAAACGACCCATCAGCGGTGTGGGGTAGCCGGTGATTGAATCAATGGTTTCAAACAGCGCTGCCGGAAGGCAATCGCAGCTTGGCGACCTGACGTGAAACCGCGACCAGATTGCCTTCGCAATCCCAAAGTTCGCCGTCGACTTCGAGCAAACCACTGACCATGTGATCGGTGACGAAGCGCCCGTAAATCGGTCCCGGGCACGGGTGTACCTTCAAGTGCACGGTGTATTCAATGGTCGGAATCGACCCCCAAAACTCTGGCGCCAGCTTGCAAAACAACGTCGGCGGGAACGCATCGGCAAACAGGATCAAGCTGTACAGGTCGGGCTCTATGCCTTGGGCAAACGTCATCCAGCCTTCCACTTCGGCCTTGTTTCCCGGGTTGGGCCTGGCCAGGAAGTCGGGCTTGACCCGCAGGTCGAACTGCGCACTAAAGGCCGGAGGCAGCGGCATGAACGGTAACTGGTTGAGCGGTACAAACGTGCCAATCGATGGCAGCACCCGCCCCTTGCTGCTGGTCAGCGTTTCACCTTTGGTCTGGGAGAAATCGGTAAAAGTTGCCAGGTACATCCCCGTGGCCTGATCGTTCTGATTCAGGGTCATCAGGGTTCGCGACATGCTCTTTTTGTAGTCAATCAGGCGTGCATCGAAGCTGGCCGGCCCGGCGGTCGGGTGGCCAAGAAAGTGAGCGCTGATGGTCAGCGGGTCCTTGTGGTCGGTGGCCTGGGCCATGACCGATGCCGCCAGGGCAGCGAGATAGCCACCGTTCGGGTAGCCGATGATGTCCCAGCGATCAGAGATCGTCAGCGTATTGTCTTGGGCGCCTTGCGGACCGCCGTGCGCCTTGAGCAACTCTTCGAGAAATGTCATGACTGCTTCCTTTTATCCAGTTTCTGCCCGTGGATTTCTTCCACATAGGTGCAAAACAACTCAACCGTCGGGTAGTCGAAGATCACCGTTGGCTCAATCTCGATCCCCAGCCATTGGCCGACATCCAGCATCAACGCCACGCCTGTTGCGGAGTCGATCCCCAACTCGCTGAACGTGGTTTTGAGGCGAACCTGGCCAGGATCAATCGAATGCTCGCGGCTCAGGTAATCGCTCAACCAGGCCTTCACGCAATAGCTCTCAGATACGTTGGACACTCGCCTACTCCTGCGCCACAGCCACATCGAAAACATCCAGCGAGCGTGACTCATAATCGCGTCTGCAACTGACACGGCAGATCTTTCCGCTGGTGGTTTTAGGAATGCTGTTGTTCTTCACATAAATGATTTCCCTGACCGTCAGCGAGTGCTCGCGATAAATCGCCGAGCGTGCGCTGCGAGTGACATCGGTCAGGAGCTGGGGGTCGATATCGTCGGCAATGGATTTATCCAGCTCCTGGACGATCACGATTTCCTCACCGTTATGGCTGCTGATGCCAAACGCCGCCGCCCGGGACCCAAGGGCCGTATGGGAGGTAGAGCAGGTTTCTTCGATGTCTTGGGGGTAGTAGTTGTTGCCGTTGACGATGATCAGCTCCTTGATCCGCCCGCTGATGTACAGCTTGCCGCCCGCCAGGAAGCCCAAGTCGCCGGTGCGCAGGTAATGGCCCCGGGTTTCGTCGGCCAGGCAGGCGCCGAAAGCTTCAGCGGTGGCGGCCGGGTTATTCCAGTAGCCCAAGGCAATATGAGGCCCCGCGACCCAGACTTCGCCAGTTTCGTACTCAGCGCACGGTTGCCGGGTGTTCGGGTTAACGATGCGCAGTTCCTGGCCCGGGACGCTAGCCCCGCAGGAAACGGCGAGTTTGATACCTGGCGTGGGCTGGTTCAGGTCATTGAAATCAGGCAAGGCCAGGCTGGTGACAACATCCACCGCCATGGTCGCGTACCCATGGCCGATCTGCCCACCCGACACCATCAACGTTGCTTCGGCCAGGCCGTAACATGGGCTGAACACATCGGCACGCAGGGCGCTGGTTTGGTAAGCCTTGAGAAACATCTGCGTAACGGCCACCGATACCGGCTCCGAGCCGCAATAGGCCAACTTAAGACCGCTCAGGTCCAGCCCTTGCAAAGACTCGCTGACCCGTGGCGTGCAAAGCAGTTTGTAGGCGAAGTTCGGCCCGCCCATGATCGTACCGCCATATCGCTCAACGGCTTGGAGCCAGCGAGCCGGACGCTGCACAAAGGCAGCCGGGGTCATCAAGACACACTGCGCGCCCGAATAGACGGTCAACAACACCGAGCCCATCAGCCCCATGTCATGGAACATTGGCAGCCAGGAGACGATCACGTCATCGCTGCCCGCCTCCCAGGTCCGTGACAACATCGACTCATTGGCCAGCAAGTTGTCGTGGGACACCATGACGCCCTTGGGGTAGCCCGTGGAGCCCGAGGTGTATTGCAAAAACGCCAACTGCGCACCCGACGAGGAGCGGCCTGCAGTCCTCGTCGCCTGTTCGGGTGTCACCGAGGCGATCAACTCCTCGCTCTGTAAGAACAGCAAGGAACGCTCAGGGATGTGTATCCCGGCCATGCCCTGCGCGAGAAAAATGCCCTGGGGCTGGCAATCTTCGGCAATCCGGATCAACTTGGCCCTGGCGTCATTATTCAACGCCGGTTTTACCGGAACCGGAATCAGCCCGGCATACAGCGAGCCCAAAAAAACGCGAATAAAATCAATACCATCTGGCAGTGCAATAATCACTCGATCACCGCAATCGAGCTTTCCGGCCAATGCACTACCCAAGGCATGTGACTGCTGTTGAAGTTGTGCAAACGAAATGCGTTGCGCCTCAACCTCGCCATCTTTTAGATAAATAAAGGCCGGTTTATCAGGCCATAGATTTGCCTGTAACTCCAAACAGGAAAGTATATTTCTCACGTGCACCCCTGCCCCTCCGTCGTGGAGAAACTTTTCATTAAAGATCATCCCAAGGCGCTATCGAGCGGACTCTTCCTTCACGCAAAGCCGCCTCGATATCGCCTTTTTAACTTTATCTAATTACTTGGCGGGCACCGCATCCAACTGGGTGTTCCCTGGTGCTGGCTGGGAAATAACAACAAACAACCAAGTAGAAAGTGGCGTCAGCGCCAGCAGAACCCCGGCCAATATCACCGGCGCCGAAGGCGTCTGATACACCGTGCGCAAGTACCCGGCCAATACCATCAGTAGCGCCAGCCCGCCATAGACCCAGGTATACAAAATGCCGAACCCGACATCCCGGTTGGCCGGCGCAAGTACGGTGGCTGGCAACGTCATCAGCAATGCCGCCGGCATCCCGATAAACAAGCCCATGGCGAGAAAGAGCACGTCATGGGTTTGCCCCAAGGCCTGGTAGAACAGCACCGCTGCACAGAAAAACAGGGCTGCGCCAACCGTCAGGAAGCGGCTCTTTTTCGAGGCCAGGATGCCCCCCGACGCCACCCCGACAATAGAGATCAGAATGTGCCCGTTAACCAGCGACCCTGCCGCTAACGACCCGGCGCCATAGGCAATGAACAACCCCGGCACGAAACTCAGGATCATCACCACCGCTGCGTTATAGAGCGTTAGCCCAATGGCCGCGAAGCTGACCCGTATCACTTCGCTGCGAGAAATACGCGAGTCCCCCTTGACGGTGCTTTGCCCCGCGACCTGAGGGTTGCGATAGAACACCAGCATCGCCAGCAATACCGTCCCGGCAAACACGGCGTTGCCCCAGAACACACCGCGCCAGGTCAGCGCATCGGCAATCAGATGATGAGTTAAAAGGCCTGCGCCAATACCCATTGGCCAACCATTGATGATTACCGACATCGCCAAGCTCAGCTGCTTGCCGACAAACCAGTCCGCAACCATTTTGGTCAGCAGCACGAAGAGCACGATGGCCCCGATCCCGCACTGCAGACGGCCGATGGAAAGCACCAGAAAACTCGACGAAAGTGCCATGCAGACAGAGCCGCTGAACATCAGCAGCAAACCGGCAGACACCGCCCGTTTGTTACCGAAGCGCTTGCCCATAACCCCGGCAAACAGGGAGAACACCAACCCCGGAAAGGTGAACAAGCCGACCAGCGTGCCAATCGCCGTGTAGTCAACTTTGAATACGTCCATGAGATCAGGTGCAATCGAAACCACCGATTGAAACTGAAACCCTAATGCCATACGGCCTAAAAAAAGTATAAACAATGCCGCCCAAGGATTTATTCGCACGCCACACCTCCTTATGTAATAGCTTTTTGTTATTCTAGAAAATCACCACCACAAACCGGCAATAACTTCTTTTCGTACAAGCTGACAAACGCGACCAACACTACGAGACAAAACCGATTTTTAAAAAAGCATTATAATCAATATGAATACAGACAATTCACCCCAACCATCAAAGCAACAATAAGCCACGCGAATAGCATCTAATTACCCATAGGCTTTAGTTATGACCTCCTATACGCCATTTGCCGATACGACCACCGACGCCAGCTCAAAGATAAAACTGTTCTGCTTCCCGAATGCAGGTGGAACAACCGCGCGTTACATCACCTGGAATAAACGTCTACCCGCCGCCATCGAAGTCATCCCGGTTGCCTACCCAGGACGCGGTCCGAAAAGCGCAGCCCCTCTGTGCCAGAGCCTGGAAGCACTTTTGCAGGCACTGCTCGTTGAGATCGAATCCCAACTGACACCACCGTTCTATTTCTTCGGCCACAGCATGGGCGCAACCGTCGCATTCGAACTCGGGCGCATTTTACAGAGGCGGGGATATCCCCTGCCCAACACCCTGTTCATTTCCGGGCGACGAGCACCCTGCGTACAACCGCCAGAGCTGCTGCATCTACTGCCTGATCCGGAACTTGTCCGCGCACTGCAAACCTTCAATGGTATCCCTGCCCCCCTGCTGGAACGTCCTGATGTGCTGAAACACTTTCTGCCCATCATCAGGGCGGACCTCCAGGCACTGGAAACCTGGCAGCCCCCCTCCAGCGAAAAACTGGGCTGCGATTTTTGCATCTCGGGCGGCACCCACGACCCCCTAGCGCCTTTTACAGACCTGAGCGCCTGGCGGAATCACTCCTCGGGTGCAGCGAACATAAATTTGTTCCCTGGTGGGCATTTTTATCTGGATGAACAGACGAACGAGGTCATCGCGATGATAACCAGTACGCTTGGGTTTAAGGGTTGATTCAAATGTCCATCCGACAGCCGACTAACTGACTACAGTTCCTCCCAAAAATGTCGGTTGCGATGGCAGCTCGGACACAGAGCCTGAGCATTTTCTATCGTGTTATCACCGCCGTGTGCCAACTGTACGATGTGATGCACCGAGGTAACACGTAGCTGAAGCTGAATATCTCCTTCTAACCGCCCCCCTAACCATAAACCCAGGGTGGAACCACCACTTTGTCAACAATCCAAAAACCAGTTGTAGAAACGATAACCCGCAAGAATCGATACACCGCAGGTTAAAAGAGTAATTAACGACCATTGCCCTTCAACGCCCAGCCACCAATGTACTTTGAACAAAAACGCTCCCAACAACACACAGGCCAGAACGCCCAAAACCAAGCCAACCAACGCGAACAGTCGGAGCCCTAATCCTGGCTCCCCTCCGTGCCAGTTCTCACTCAAGCAAAAGGGACAGTGGTTCGATGAAGGCGAACATCCCCAAAAACCGCGGCTGTATATCGCTCTCGGAACCATCGCTCTGCCACAGTTGTAGCAGGTAACCATTGAATGCCCCATGTCGCACCTCAGTTCGTCCTAGATAAACTGATTGTGCGCTACCGCTGAAATAACCCAACTTAACGACCTCGGCAGCGAACCAACCTCGCGCCTGACTTGGGGCTCAAGGAACAGAAATGGTCAGGTAAACTCCATTTGACGACCCGTCGAATGTTGGCAGGGCCTACGCCCGTTAATAGAGACCTCCACGATAGAAAATTGGTGGCAATGGTTATTAAGGACGCCAGTTCAACTCCCAAAAACGCCGTTCGTCGAAAATAAACGGCGGGGGCACTTTAGGGGGCATAACGGCGAATACAATTAGAAAACCTTTAAATAACAAATAGTTACTAGCTATATTAGCCCCACCCCGGCTCCACCACTTCAACATCTAAGGACGTCCACGGACGTCCACGGACGTCTTTTTTTGTGCCTGAAATCCAGAAAATACAAGGGTTTAGGGTCCACAAGCGTCCGAGAGCGTCCACAACCATCCGCACGCTTGTGTATTCCAGGTGGTATTCCAAGCCCTCACCTGCTATTTTTTGGAATACATAAACAGCATTGGAATACACCATGGGGGCCCAAGCCACGCGCCTTTCAGACGTAAAAGTCAAAGCCGCAAAGCCAAAGGAAAAGGACTACATACTCACCGACGGCAACGGACTACAAATGCGAGTGAGAATCAATGGCTCTAAGCTATGGAATTTCAACTACATCCAACCCGTGACGAAAAAGCGAATCAACATGGGATTGGGCACCTTCCCTGAGGTGAGTCTGGCGCAAGCCCGAAAGAGAACCGTTGAGGCAAGAGAGCTCGTCGCCCAAGGACTGGACCCTAAAGAGAGTCGTGATGCAGAGCGGCATGCAAAAAAAGCTGCTACTGAACACACCCTTAAAAACATAGCCACAGCGTGGTTTGAACTCAAAAAAGACTCGGTCACCCCAGCGTACGCCGAGGACATCTGGCGCTCCCTTACGCTGCATGTTTTTCCGGATCTAGCCACGACACCAATCTCAGCGGTCACTGCGCCGAATGTCATCAACCTACTTCGACCTCTCGAGACTAAGGGCAGCCTCGAAACCGTTAAACGTTTAACCCAACGACTCAATGAGATCATGACCTATGGCGTCAATTCGGGATTGATCCACGCGAATCCGCTAAGCGGAATCCGCTCCGTTTTCAAGAGGCCAAAAAAGAAGAATATGGCGACACTATCGCCCGATGAGCTGAAAGAGCTCATGGTAGCGATCGCTAATGCCAGCATCAAAAGAACGACTCGTTGCTTGATCGAATGGCAGCTCCACACCATGACGCGGCCAGCAGAAGCAGCAACCACCCGCTGGACAGATATTGATTTCGACAAGCGAATTTGGACAATCCCAGCAGAGCGAATGAAGAAACGTCGCATCCACATCATCCCGCTCACGGATCAAGCTCTAGCGCTTCTGGAGGCAATAAAACCCTATAGCGGACACCGTGAGTACGTGTTCCCTGCTGATCGGGACCCACGTACCCACTGCAACAGCCAGACCGCCAACATGGCGCTGAAACGCATGGGTTTTGAAGGCCGCTTGGTTAGCCACGGTATGCGCTCAATAGCAAGCACCATTCTCAATGAGCACGGATGGAATCCTGAGTTGATTGAGGTAGCGCTTGCTCATGTCGACAATAATGGGGTTCGAAACGCTTACAATCATGCCGACTACATCGACCGCAGACGCCCGATGATGGCTTGGTGGAGCGAGCATATTCAAGGGGCTGCGACTGGGAGCCTCTCAGTGTCAGCCATTAAGGACAATAGGGATAGAAAAGTCGTTCCGATACGCTAACCAGGATTTTGTAAGACGCAAACTTTTCTATCCAAGATATATTTGGCGGGTCGGATGCAACCAGATCCGACACCAGCCCATTTCTAAATTATTTCCCTCGAATTTTATCGTACAACTTCCGCGCAATAGCGCTTACACGCCCCTCATTTCCATCATTTAGGGCCTTCACCAACTTGAGCACTTCAGTATTAAGACTCTCACTATCAACTAAGAAACCAAGGTGATCTTGAATCAGCGTTGAGAATTTCTTTATAGGTTTGTCGCTAAGCAACTTAGCCAAAATTATTTCATCGCTTGCAACAACCTTGTCGAAATAATATCTCCAGCGATCCTCTGGAATCTTTAAAAGCTCGGCCTTAGCAATCGGAAAGGCCGCATGTGAGATACCGTATGAATTCCCCAGATAAACACAGAGGTACGCTTGCACACACTCAATAAAGGCGGGAGCGGGAATTGAACTACCCAATTTAGAAAGGCTCGCCACAAGCGGAGCTTCCGTATAAAAATTGTTTATCGAAAAGTGTGCATCTATGAGCGATTTGGCAGCTTTTCTAAAAGTTGAAGAGCGTAAGTTTTCAGGAACATAATCAAAGCCCTTAACTTTAAGCAAGGCATTTTTCAGACCCTTCGCCGCAGATATATCTCCAGCTGCGGTGGCATCCCTATAGGCATTACCAATCTGCCATTTATCTTTTTCAGGAATATGATTCCAAATTGAATGAATAAGAACACCAAGATTTCCGACTGCGTGCTCCTGCGCGGCGCCTTGCTCGTTTTTGATTCCAGAAAGCAATACAGAAACCACCGTCTTAATGTAAAACGGCGGCGAATCAAGTAGCTGCTGTATCTGGGGGTCAGCTAAACTCAGAGTTTCCGAAAACAACCGATTCCTTAATTCAGAAAACTCAATAGCTATAGATATATCGGTCTCACCAAGTACATACCGGACACATGAGCCGACTAATGAAGCGGCATCGATTTTTGATAGCTCTTCATTATTTTTTTCAGCTTCGTCCGACAGGAAGTGACTGATGACTTCTAGTGCATGCCGCAGCTTCAAGGCACCGGTGCTGTTAATTGCACCAAGCTGCTCCGCAAGATTGATGGCACTGTAGTCATTCAAGACAATATCGATATTGCTGTACTCATCAATATCATCATCATTAAGCATTTCACCAATAAACCCCATCCCTAGAGTTTTCAGAGTCGACTTAAGCCTCACCATGGCTCGACGCCAGGTATATTCAGCCCCCATATCATAAGCACCGTGCTCGAATGCACGGGCTATATCCCTTTTCTGTTTGTCGTTTAGTCCATTGGCGTATTGGACTATATCTTGTGGATCGGAACAGCTTGCCGGCAAGGTTGTGCCCGAAGGACCGGTCCAAACTAATTCTTTACTGGGCATCGTCTATACTCCAGATCTTTTCATTCCCATCTTGGGATTTATAAAAGCAACATTCAAAACAACTACTGCTCTTCATAATCTCAAATGCTCTAGTGCGGGCCCCTCCCACAATATCCGCTTCTTCACCACCGTGAGGTTTTACGAATATGTGGTAGCCAAGAACTTTTCCAGAGGTAGTTAACACCGTCATACCATCATGGTTTAGCATTGAGCCTAGCAGAGAGCTAAACAACCTATTTGAAGTGCAAGCCTCCCTAGTTTTCTCTTCTTCAGACGCGACTAAAAGCTCATGCATATCGATGGGCTTACTAAAATATATTCCATCTCCATGCCTCTGCTTGAGGGCGAGAATATTTTCATCTGAATCCTTGACTACCCCGATTAAACTCCCGTGCCCAACAATTAACGTCGCACCTATGAGCTTTTCAAAATAAGACTGCGATACATCTTTATATTTTGGACTTATATCCTGTGAGATTGAAGCGCACAACCTATTAAGCGACTGACCATGAGCCACCCCCTTGCTATTTAGCGTAAGACAAATCAGCGCACTCGCCTCAGACCCTTGAAGTAATACTGTTTTATTTCCTACATTTTGGAGGTAGGCTATACAGTACTCATCGCCATTCTGGCTTAACTCACCAACAGCCTGAGTCCTAAATGTTGGACTTAACTCCGATATCTCCGAAGAAACCACCCCATAACTAATATGGCCCGCCTCTACATTTATATAGATTACCCAGCCATTCCTGGACAGCGGCGCACACAACTTAAGCGCATTTGAAAATTCTTTTACGCTCGCTGACTTCCGATCAATCTGCACATTCTTGCAAAATGGGATAGTTTCTAAAACAGACTTGATCTTGTTCGTTATAAATATCTCAGGATATAATTCCTCGCCCTCTTCACGATACGACGATGTCGAATCAATTAAATTTAGCATACCCTCTATCAAATATGGATAGCTAGGAAATTTCTCTTTATACAGAAAACTCCCTATTAGGTCCAAAACATGAGATCTAAGAGACCGCTCTTCCATTTCAGCCTTGCCCCCAACCAACACTAAGTTCGAACATATTAAAAACCTTTACCTGAGACTAGAAGATTTGATTTCGACTCCAACCGCAAATGTAGCGATTAATCAATCGCTACATTATGACCCGCAATCTATGCCAGCTCTGCGGTAACCGCTTCATTTTGCAGGCCCGATCAGGCCACAGACTCTCTTTCTATCCATCCAATCACTGGCTGGACACCTATACATCAGATTTCATCGTTGCGTACATCTTCTCGAGCAATGGCTCGATGATGCATTCCGCCTCAGCCCAATGATCCTCAAGGAGCATTGAGTACGGCACGTCTAAGTGGATCTCTTTGTCGAAAGGAAAGTCAGTCTCGGTCTCTAGTCCAACGATTAGCTGCATGTCATCTGGTAACTCCTTAGCGATGAACTGAAGCACTGCCGGTAGGTTGACGTCGTCCTGAGCCTGTTGGTTCGGCGAGTCGATCACCACCGGTACGTCGAAAGTACCCGTTACACCTTGGCACGTTCGCCACAGTGCAGCGTAGTAAGCCAAAATTGACCGAGGACCTCCGCTTCCGGATAGATCCGGGCGACCGGTAAGTTTCATCTTCGATGCGTCTACGGGGTGAAGCTTTAGAGCAACGCGCCCCGACACGTAATAGGATCTGAAATCCTCCAATATCGCTCGAGTTCTTTTCGGGGCACGAAGCCGCTTCATTTTTTCATCTAGAGCATTAACCACACCTAGCGCCTTGTCGATTGCCTCTTGCAGTAGTTTCCGCTCGACTTCGAAAGCAGCAAACGCGCTTTCCGCACCCATACTTTCAACGACATCCTGAAACTTGAGTTCTCCTTTACGCGTATCCAACACACTAGAAATTCGCTGATAGTTCTCGTTTAGGGTGCTGAGCCTGGCCAACGCCTTGCCGCATCGATGTCGCACTTCGGTCGCGTCGTCCCTGAGACGCCCTGCGAGCTCTCGGAGCACGCGCGCATCTTCAGCGAAATGGAGCAAATCAAGAAACGACTTAGTGTGCTCGGCGTTGCAGGTTGGGCAAATTAGGGGCTCCGAATCTCCAGTCCGTAGGTACTTTGCATCATGTCCATATGCCGCGAGAGCGTCATCGGCTAGTCGAATCTGTTGCTCCAGGCTGGAAAGCAAATCTTGCTCCCGGACAGCAGCACTGCGCAGCAGCTCCTGCTGTTGATTAAGCTCGGTGACGCCTTGGGTCAGCAGAGCAATCTCATTGGCAAAGTTCTCAGGATTGAGTTTGGGGCCGGATAAGGGCAGCGTTCGGCTAAACCGCTCTATAGTACGCTCTAGGAGTTTGTACTCTCGCCGATGTTCCTCAAGTGCTTTGGATTCTTGAACCCTCTCGGCTCTGGCCCGGTAGTACTCTGGCGGACATACGCCTGTGAAGTACTCCAAGATAGCGCTCCAGGGAGAGTTAAATCTTTTAAGGCCACTAAATGTGTTCCATTCAGATTGCCAACTGCCATCCTGATTTACATAGAACGGCAGGAAGAAGCATGCAGGATCCGCAGGCTGAATCGCCGACTCTTTCTTATCAGTAAACACTAGATTGAAATCAGTGACGTTGCAGAAGGCCTGAGACCACTCTCCGAATTTAGAGGTGGCGATAATCATCTCTTGATTGGCATTGAACAGTGCGCGCCGCCCGTTCTGGTGCAATGCGAAGAAGTGACATCCACCGACAGAGAACTCAAGAAGGGATGCGGTATTTTCATCCCACGACTCTAGCTTTCCCTGAGGCTTGGCGCCAAGCGTCTCAAAGATGCTCCGAATCAGACTCGTCTTGCCAGTATGGTTCCTTCCCCTCAAAAGGTTTTTTTGGGGGTGGAAGCTCACGTGCCTCGCCTTCTTGTCGCGGTGCGAGAGCAGCCATATGTTTTCGAATCGAAAGCTTTTCATAATTCTTAGTTCTCAAGCTACGAACGAGAAATCTCAGTTCAGGTCCACGCATTTTTTTATAGCCCTCATTGCAAAGCGCGCTAGTAACTCGGAATCCCGAAAGCTGCTGAAATCCTTTTTCAGCGCATCTAAACCCGCTTCGAAGTACGGTCGCAAATGCGGCCCGCGCGCATTAGCATCGAGCCAGATGTCACAAAAATCGTGAATAGCTTGGACGTCGGGAAGCGTTGCGCCTGCCAACTTCTCACGCACAACGCGCGCCGCTTGCGCACGCAATGCAGTAACCAACATGAATTCCATTCCTTCGGTTTGCAACTGCGTGAGCCAGATATTCAGATAGGCCGAATAGTCTGGAATTGTCTCAAGCGCACCCATGGCAGACATAAATTCCTGCCTCGCGAATCCACGCTGCTTTATGAGATCTTCAAAAGATGAGCAAGTATCAGTATGACGACCCAGAGGCGAGATTTTCGTAGCTAGGGATTCTACGAACGAAGAAGCCTGGCCCGCATGAGCAGGACTTCGTTCCGTCAATAGCTCCAGTGCTAGCTTGATGACGTAGCTACTAGGCTCATCGGGGTGGATAGGCACTCTTTTCAATTTGAGCTTCGTCAAGTCCGGAGCAGGCGAGCCATTCGCGCCAAGCGAACTCAAGGCTTGAGACAATAGTTGCGAATGTTGAAGAGCGAAGTCTGCGAATGAGCAAGGCATGGATGTCGCAGCATTTCCTCCTGCTGCGAGGGGAATATCACAGCCAGCGTTTGAGATGAAGTAGGCTTCAACAGGTAACTGGTCGAAGGCCGCAAGGCTGAGGTGAAGTTTACCCAGAGCGCTGTCGCCGACTTTGGCAAACGTGGGTGTCGCCGCATTCGATGAAGCTGACGAACTCTTCTTCGGAGGCGCCGTGGTCCCAGTGAGTACGGACCAGCTCCACTCTCCACGATCCTTCTTTTTTACCTGGTAAACACGAGCACGCGAGGGAGTGTCTGCCGAGTCCAGCTCCGTGACATCTTGCACTGTCTCGAAAAGCAGCAGGAAATCAAGTTCGTTCGCCTGCTCCAACTCCACCATTCGGAGCACGGCCCACCAGCGCTGAAAGTCCACACCCTTAGCACCGTGGCCACCTCCTGTCTCAGTGAGGCCTGGTTTGTTTGCGACGAGAAGCAACTCTGCAGCGCCAGCCGATATGGTCAAGGCATCCTCCCTATGCACTTTCGCCACTCAAGATGGCACGTTGTCATCATCAATCACATTGCGTTGGCTGTAAAGGTTCTAGGCTTCATGTGCTCCCAGGATGCAGAAGCCTGACTAGGCCATTTAGACAGATTGTTGATATGGGCAACCGGTACCAAAAAATCACATATCCGTCGATTCAAAAAAATCTCAGCGCTACATCACCTCCATGATAACCACACCATGGAGCGCCCCATGTCATTGCAATGTCCTCTCTGTAATTCCCCAAAAATCGCCTCACTCAGAACCGCCATGAAGATAGGTGCAGCCGTTGGTACCGTTGGCGGTGCAGCACGCGGCGCGAGCTCAGCACTGGCCGGCGGCCAGTTCGGTGCCGCTGTTGGCGCCATCGCCGGACCGCTAGGTATCACCCTTGGCGCAATATCAGGCGCAGTCCTGGGCGGCCTTGTCGGCGGCGTAGGCGGATGCGCGCTTGGCGCTCAGCTTGGCGAAAAACTGGATCGTCATATCTTGGCAAACAACCTCTGCCTGATCTGCGGGCATCGCTTCAATCTGCCTGCTTAAACCACCCTCTCATCTCTCTTTTAGTACGCCCGGACAGTGCCACGCGATGCGTGGCATTTATGCCGGTGTGCACCCTAAGGAATAGTAATCATGGCTCATCAAATCGAACAAATGGCTTACGTTGGCGCGACCCCGTGGCATGGCCTCGGCAGTCAACTGACTCAAAAACAACCTATTGAAATCTGGCAGCGTGAGGCTGGTATGGACTGGAAGATCCAGGAAAGCCCGGTTCACTTCAAAGCAGACGCTATTGCCCATTTAGGAAGTATTCACTCGTTCCCGGAACAAAAGGTGCTGTACCGCTCCGACACAAAAGCGCCGCTGTCAGTGGTTTCTAATCGCTATCAAATTGTTCAGCCGCGTGAGGTGATGGAGTTCTATCGAGATCTGACCGAGGTGTCCGGCTACGAGCTGGAAACCGCTGGAGTGCTGAAGGGCGGTCGTAAGTTCTGGGCGCTAGCTCGAACCGGTCAAAACACCGCACTGAAAGGCAACGATCAGGTCAACGGCTATTTGTTGCTGGCGACCTCTTGCGACGGCACGCTCGCCACCACCGCCACGCCGACCACCGTTCGCGTGGTCTGCAACAACACTTTGACCATCGCACTGGATGGCACCACACGCGCCATCAAGGTGCCGCACAGCACCCGCTTCGACCCTCAGGTCGTCAAAAAGCAATTGGGTGTGGCCGTCTCGCAATGGGACGAGTTCATGTATCGCATGCGCGTGCTAGCCGAGCGCAAAGTCCAGTGGCCGGAAGCGATGGGGTTCTTCATGAACTTGTTGTGTGACGTAACGCCCAATAGCAAATTACCTGAAGTCCTCCCCAACGAACGCGCCCTGCGCAAAGTACAAAGCCTGTACGAAGGACGAGGCCGTGGCGCAACCCTTGAGTCGGCGCAAGGCACTGCCTGGGGCCTCCTAAACGCCGTGACCGAGTATGTAGACCACGAGCGCAGAGCTCGCAGCAACGAGTACCGCATGGACTCCGCCTGGTTCGGTCAGGGCGCACAGATAAAGCAACGTGCGTTGGATGCAGCCCTGCAACTCGTAGCCTGAAATGCCTCCCACCCCTCAACCATAACGTCCGTTCAGCACCGAGCTTAACGGGCGCTTTTGTGTCCGCAAGGTAACCCCTATGAAAGCGATTCCCCTAAATCAAAATACCTCCAAGAGCCGCCCTGCCCTTCGTCTGATCGGCACTAAGGAACTACCCCGTGAAGATTGGCTCGCCGTGCGTAAACAAGGCATCGGCAGCTCAGACGCAGGCGCAGCGGTTGGCCTCAATCCCTACAAATCGCAGTTGGAGTTGTGGCTAGAAAAGACTGGCCGGGATGCCACGTTACCGAAAATAGATCCTCAGGATGAGGAAAGCCCAGCCTACTGGGGCAATGTTCTGGAGCCCATCGTGGCCTGGCATTATAGCCAGCGCAGCGGCAATCGGGTTCGCCGGATCAATGCGGTACTGCAGCATCCGGATCCAAAACTGCCCTGGATGCTGGCCAATATCGACCGCGAGGTTATCGGCGCAGACGATGTACAAATCCTCGAATGCAAGACTGCCGGCATAAATGGAGCACGCCTCTGGAAAGAGGGCGTGCCCGAGTATGTGCAGTTGCAAGTCATGCACCAGCTCGCCGTCACCGGCAAGCAGGCGGCTGATGTGGCGGTCCTACTCGGTGGTCAGCACCTGGAGATCCATCGCATCGAACGCGACGAGTCACTGATTGCTCGGCTGATCGACCTGGAGAGGATGTTCTGGGATTACGTCGTCAGTGATACCCCGCCGCCGGCCGACGGCTCTGACTCGGCGGAGCAGGCATTGCGGTGTCTGTATCCACAGGACAGTGGGCAAAGCCTGGACTTTAGCCAGGACACTCTGCTCTGTACGACCTTTACCGAACTGCAGAGCGTACGCGAGTCGATTGCTCTGCAGCAGAAGCAGGAAGCTCAGCTCAAGCAAACGTTGCAACAGGCCATGGGCGATGCCAGTCGGGCGGCCTTCGCAACCGGCTGTATCACCTGGAAGAAAGCCAATGACAGCATGGCCCTGGACATCCCACGTCTGCTGAAAGAAAAACCCTATCTACAAGTGCGTTACTCGACCACCAAAACCGGCAGTCGGCGTTTTCTGCTGGCCTGAACGCTCGTTCGCTCTTCCCTGATTCCCATGCCCTTTTCTCCAATGCCACCCTGGCCGTTTGCGCGGTCTCGGTGGCGTTTTTATTTCAGATACAGGAGAACTCCCATGCTCAAAGGTTTAGCCATCACACCCCCGATTTTGGGCCGAATTTCCATCGGCAAGGTCGTCGAAAAGAACGGCAAGCGTCTGCCGGAAAAAGATGATCAGTTCACCATTACTTCGCAGGTTCAGAGCCGCGACGGCTGGCTGCTGCATCCACTCAATGAGGAGCTGCGCAACGGCCAGGACGGTAAGCTGCGCAGCATTCCGATCCGTTTACTGTTCAACGAGCCAGACCTCAACTTTCGGGCGGACTACAGCCTCTTTGACCGTAACACCGGCCGGCCGCAGTGCGTCGGCAATGGTGAGACCTGCAAGCGTTTGACTAAGGACGGCATCCAGTCGTTGCCCTGCCCTTCACCGGATGGCTGCTCACTGGCTCAAGGCAATGCCTGCAAGCCTTACGGCCGGCTGAACGTGGTCATTGGCGATGACGATCCGCTGGGCAGCTTTGTCTTTCGCACTACGGGTTACAACAGCATCCGCACCCTGGCAGCACGCCTGCATTACCTGCAAGCCATCTCCGGCAATCGACTGGCCTGTCTGCCGCTGGAGTTGCGTCTGCGCGGCAAGTCCACCCGCCAGAGCCATGGCACTCCGATCTTCTATGTGGACATCACGGTACGCAGCAGACTGGGCCTAGAAGACGCCTTACTGGAAGCCAAGCAACTGGAGGAAGCCGGCAAGTCTCAGGCTTTGACCAGAGCGCCTTGGATCGCGCGGCCCGGCAGGGTTTTAACAATGGGGCTTTTGAAGACAGCGAGGAGGACAGCGGTGCCATCGTCGAAGAGTTCTTCTCTGCCATTGAGAATCAGCCCAGCCCTTTAGAGCCCAAAGGCCAACAGACAGCGCCTGCCAAATCCTCACTCGCGCAAAAATTGGAGTCGCAAGTCTCGCGGCACAACAGCAAACCCACCGTCCAATAGCCGCGTTTCTCAATCCCCCTCCGCTCTCACGCATTCGTGAAGGAATACCCGAATGAAATATCACAAGCTCACAGCCGGTGAAACGACCGGCACCTATGTCATTGAATCGTCCGTCACCGAAGCTGACATCTTGCAGATGGCACAACAACTGGCGATGAGTCGTCTGTCTAAAGGCCGGGCATTGACTGAGCCCAAGCAAGTCTTCAGCCTCCTGCAAACACTGCTGCAATACCATGACTACGAAGTCTTTGCTTTGCTAATGCTGGACAGCAAACATCGGGTTATCGGGTTCAGGGAACTGTTCAGAGGCACGCGGGATGGGGCCAGCGTGTACCCCCGAGAAGTGGTCAAGATCGCCCTTGAGCACAAAGCTGCGTCCGTAATTCTGGTGAATAACCATCCCTTTGGAGATCCCGAACCCAGCCAAGCTGATCGCACCCTGACCACCACGCTAAAGAACGCCCTCAACATGATTGGCACCCAGACGCTGGATCATATCGTTGTGGGCAGCGAAGGCTGTATATCAATGGCTGAACGGGGATATCTGTAGCCACTTCCCTTCCACTTGCTATACATCCGATGGTCTACACCTGACCTCGGTCGGAGTAGCCATCGGAAAGAGTTGCCCATGTAGCAGTTAATGCCCGCCGCCTTTTCAGTCGTTTTCTTTTTTTGCTATTCACCTTTTTCGGCGTTCTGGTCAGCTGTGCTGCTACCGTACTTATAGCCCTGCTTCAATTAGCAAATCTGAGGGCCTGCAATGCAAAGCAGTAGCAATCCGGAGGATATTTAGAAAGGTAACGTTCCTCTCCCCTCGCTCTATTTTCCCCATGTGAGAACGGTCGATCCCGGCAGCATCCGCCAAGGCTTCTTGCGACAGCGTATGCCCTAGCCGTCGTGCGCGTACTGCCGCACCAAGCTGTATCAGGTAGCCGTCTTTATCGTGAGTCGCGGAGATTCTTGCCATGGCTGAAATCGTCGCGTTATGATGCTTTAACAGCCACGGCATTTACGACCCTTTTGTAGCGATCCATGCTTGCCCGCTAACCCAGGATAGTGCCTCCTTTACACTCAACTTAGAGAAGTTAAAACATGCCTTTCAAGACAGTTAATGGATTAAATGAAATCGAAATAGACCTTCTTCTTCAAGCCAAAGCATCTTTCGTAATTGTGGGGTTACGAGGTCAGTTCACGAAGAGCGTACTTAAAGTCGAAAAACAAATAGAAAACTTAGGCCTGAAATGTCGCGTCGTTAGTGATTTAAAAGGAGCAGCAGCGAAAGCTGGCGCTCTCGGCGTCCTTGCATCAGTCGTTTCGTTATCAGCGCTACCTCTCCTAGTGTGCTGTTTTCGAAATATCTTACCCCTCCATCTGCGCGTCCATCACATCGCGTGCTCGCCGGATCTTGCTCAAAATCTCCTCTCCCTTTGCGTTCCAAATGTACCGGGTCGGTTGCGCGTTTCGTAATGCCAGGAAGGTGGTAATCGAGCTTTCCAGCTCACGTACCGAGCAGAAACTACCGTCGCGCAAGAACACAGTAATGTCCCTGAAAAACCGCTCGACCATGTTCATCCAGGAGCTTGAGGTCGGAGTGAAGTGCACATGGAAACGCGAATGTTTTGCCAGCCAAGCCTTCACTTTTGCATGTTTGTGCGTCGCGTAGTTATCCACGATCAGATGCAGCTGGAGGTGTTTAGGCGTTTCCTTGTTGATTTTCTTGAGGAACGCCAACCACTCCTGATGGCGGTGCTGGCGCTCGATGCTACTAATCAGTTTGCCCTGGAGATAATCCAGCGCCGCGAACAGCGTGACCGTGCCGTGGCGAGTGTAGTCATGGGATTTTGTTTGGATATGACCGATCCCCAACGGCAGCCCAGGCTGGGTGCGCTCCAAGGCTTGAACCTGACTTTTTTCGTCGCAGCAGAGCACCAACGCCTTGTCTGGCGGGGCCAGATACAGCCCGATGACATCCCAGAATTTCTCCTCGAACTGCGGGTCGTTGGACACCTTGAAGGTACGTGTCAGATGAGGCTTCAAGTCATTGGCAGCCCATAGCTTGTGGACGGTGGTCGCCGATATGCCGGCGGCACGGGCCATGCTTCGGCAGCTCCAGCGGGGTTCGCCAATACGGGGCTTGGTGACCTGTTCGAGTACGCGACGGACCGTGTCGGGAGGAAGGGAGGATTTGCGTCCGCGGCCAGGCTTGTCGAGCAGGCCTTCTAGACGCAGCGTCTGAAAACGCTGGCACCAACAGGTGATCGTGGGGAGTGAGAAACCGGTGAAGCGAGCGATGTCCACCCTTGAACAACCTTGGGCTGCCAGCAGGATCACTCGGGCGCGACGGCCGTCGCGCTGACTGATGGTGGCTGAGCGTACACGACGGTTCAGTTCGGTCTGTTCTTCTGGACTAAGGACAATCTCTTGGGCGTTCACTTGCGTTCCCCCGAGTGCTGAATGACAGGGAAAGTGTAGCCAAAGATGCAAAAAAGTTATTTCGAAAACAGCACACTAGCCATATCCGCCGTTGCTTTCACAGGTCACAAACTCGCCACCTACAACCCTGACTATGAAATAGTAAAAGATTATGTAAACAAAAGAATAGTTGTAAATTACAAAAACAAACAAGACGACAAAAAATAAACCTCCATACAGCAGGAAGCTCACATGAAGTTACTTATCTTTACTCTTTTCACTCTCATTACTAGAAGTGCATTTGCAGTCGACAACTACAACAATAACGGAGCAATCTTCCCGGATGAGCAATCCGCAAACGGGCTACCATATGCTATCCCGTGCACAAACAACGACCACGGAAATTCAAACTTTATCGTTTGCACCTGGCTCGAATGGCCACGAGACATTATTGCCTACGACCCGACACAAAGTCGAAATATCATTTACAGCAACCATCTAAAAGGTCGCTGCATCAAGGGTCGGTGCCTGCTCAACGATGGTAGTGCAAAACTTGGAAATTGGGATCGAGATACAGCCTTTACTGTTTCACTGTGGTACTACATTGGTGAGAGCTCAGACGGAAAACCGGTAGCATACCGAAACGATGGGGGCCCATATGTCAATAAAGGCAAAGCCGTCAGCTATGTCGAAGCAGGCCAGTTACTTTGGCAGTTCTACCAAGGTGCTGGGGTTAGCGAAAAACTGTTCAACAATACATTTGAGCAACGTTATGACGGGGGCGTCAAGCGGTTCCAGCAGGATCAGGCCAAAATATCTGAGAAGACCTCGGAAACCAACCCAGTGAAAGTGACCGAAGCCTCGTGTAATCCGCAGATGGACGACGATTGCCACGTCAATGGAAAGAAAGTGCCTAAGGTCGCTCTAGGTCAATATCTACCGACCGTCAAAGTAGATGATGTAGAAAGCGCTGGTGGATACTGCGAATATCCAGTTTGTTATGACAGCAGCGACAAGCCTATCGGCATTCGATAGTTTCAGATTGATGAGGCGTGCGGGACCTACCCACACGCTGCGCACAAGAAAAAACCGGCTCAACTCTATAATAAGCTAAAATAATGTTATCTAATTATTCGGCCAGAAACTCTGCTATCAGTCGGGTGTGCGTAATTGCATTTATTTGACCACTCATTTGCATTCGACTTGACCAGCCATTTGCATAGCTGTTGACCAGCATTCCTGCTCGTAGACATTCAACAGTCGGTTTACTTAAATATAGGAATGTCGGCAAGTTGAGAATGCTTTGTCCTTGACTGGCCAAGACGCGTGCGGTGTAGATTTTCCGATAGCTCCGAAACAGAGCTATCGCCAAGCCAATAAAGTAATCCTGACCCGGTGCCAATAAGTGCGATCGTTGGAACGAAAGCATTCAGATTCATACCCAAATACCTGAGCCGCTAAGTGCATGGGCACAACAGGAGCCCGAATGCTTTCCAGCCGCATTCAGCGCACAGATGCATCATGCCCTGCGTAAAAAACACGGCTCCCCACATGCTCCTCTATTCTCAGAAACTAATTGAATTTCTCGACGCACTCACCCCGGCAAGGAGCACCGGTCTTTAGATGCCCTGTAGCCATTGCGACGGCCAAGTCTGCGATGAAGCTATCGACGGTCTCTCCGCTGCGATGAGAAACCATTGCGCCCCATTTAGCGATGTAGGCTATTTTGGTCGCGGTAGGAATGGCAGTCACCTGCCACCCCCCGCACATACATGGACGCCCCCGGGTTGCCAAGCTTTCAATCTGTGACGGCTCGATGGTAGAGATTGCACTCATACATCCGGACTTTCGATGCGGCGTTGCCGCTGTCCCTGATGGAATCCGCTGGCCGAGTTCTCAATAGATCCGCGTGCTCATGGCACGCTGTGCGGGTCAGATTTTCTTGGCCACGGTCTTACCAGTTTTGCCATCAATTCATGATCACCTGAGCAATCAATAGAGTTGGTCTACTACAGGGTTGAGTTGACGTCTTCAAGCCACTCCGATTACGCGACGACGGTCGTGTAATCGGAGCGGAACTCGCGGTCACAGGCCAACAAGGCCCATATAATTCGGGCGTTTTTATTCGCCAGTGCAACGGCTGCCACATTGGCGTTACGCCGCTTAAGTAGCCGGCCAAGCCAGCTGTCAGAGATATCTTTTCGTTGTGCTGCGTAGATCATCGACCGTGACCCCTGGATCAGTAGCGTCAGTAGATAGGAGTCCCCCCGCTTACTCATCCCCAACAGCACCGTCTTACCCCCAGTGGAGTTCTGCTTCGGCACCAGCCCAAGCCAAGCACTCACCTGTCGGCCATTCTTGAAACTCTTGGCATCGCCAAGAGAGGCTACCATCGCACTGGCCGTGATTGGCCCGATGCCTGGAATCTTGGCCAGCTTGCGGCTGTTTTCGTTCACGCGATGCCAGGCGACAATTTGACTCTCGATCTCACGAACCTGATGATCGAACCCCTTCAACTGTTCCAGTAGACGCTGCACAAGCAGACGAAACAAGCCCGGCAACTCGTTGTGCTCATCCTCAATAAGCTCCGGCACACGCTTGGCGATATGTGCGATGCCCTGTGGGATTACAAGACCAAATTCGGCCAGCAGCCCACGGATCTGATTAGCCTGCGCTGTCCGAGCCTTCACGAATCCCTGACGAACCCGATGCAGCGACAGCACAGCCTGTTGCTCTATGTCCTTAATCGGCACAAAACGCATGTTTGGCCGACCTACCGCTTCGCAGATAGCCTCAGCATCAGCTACATCGTTTTTGTTCGTTTTCACATATGGCTTTACGAATTGCGGGGCCATCAGCCTCACATCATGACCAAAGCTGCGCAGCTTGCGAGCCCAATGGTGGGCGCTTCCACAGGCCTCCATACCGATCAGGCACTGCGGCATGATGGCAAAAAAGGTGGCGACCTGGTCGCGCTTGAGTTGCTTCCTCAGAACGGTCTTGCCATGTTCATTAACACCGTGCACCTGAAATACATTTTTCGCCAAGTCGATACCAACGGTCATAATTTTCATGCCAGATGCTCCTCTTGGTTTGTGGTTTCTGAAGCACTTCTACTATTGCACGTTGAAGCCACTGGTTTGTGGATGGGGGCGTCCATACCAATAGATCCGTACGTGCAGAATTACCGCATACGGCTCCTGCCTTGGGTTTTGACGCCGAAGCGGGTTATGGGATACGGATGCATAATAGTTAGCTCGCGTGGATAGGGTATGAACAACCGGGCCAGCGCAATCATGCGCTCCCAATTCAACCGGTGCCGCTGACTTCGTCGTTTAAGAGAATGCCTCCACGCCCTGATAATTTCACGGCGAAAAGCATCCAGCCGTCGCGTATTACCGAGGATATGGTGATAATTGCAATACCCTCTAAACAACCGACTCAACCACTGGCCAATCACTGGGACGGGCTCGTGCCTGCGTTTGTGAAGTTGCACTCGGATTTCCTTGAGCGTTGCCCTCATACGTTTGCCGATAGTTACGCGTCCAACCTCGAACTTCCCGTTCTTGGCCTGACTACAGAAATGCGTGAACCCAAGGAAATCGAATGTTTCGGGTTTTCCTTCCCCACGCTTCTTACGATCCTCCACCGCGAACCGGCCAAACCGCAGCAAACGTGTTTTCTCTGGGTGTAGGGTCAGGTTGAATTGAGCGAGTCGTACTTCCAACGCATGGCGAAAACTCCATGCATCTTCAGGCTTTTCAAACCCAAGTACACTGTCGTCTGCGTACCGCACGGCAATCATTTCGCCTTGTGCCGTACGCCTACGCCATTGTCTTACCCATAAATACATCACGTAGTGCAGGTAAATATTGGCTAGCAGTGGTGAAATGGGCGCACCTTGTGGTGTGCCTTGCTTCGCAGGAATTCGCTTTCCGTTTTCGAGAACACCTGTACGTAACCATCGAGCTATTAGCGCTAACACACGCCTATCCGCGATTCGGTGTTGCAGGAAGCACATCATCCACTCGTGGTCGATGGTGTCAAAGAACGCACGTATATCCACGTCCAATATCCACCGTACCAGTGTTTTCTGTATTCCCACCGACAGAGCGTCCAATGCATCGTGTTGCCCTCGACCAGAGCAAAACCCATACGAAAGTCCAAGAAAGTTCTGCTCATAAATCGCATTGAGCACTTGCACGACCGCAGCCTGGACGATCTTGTCTTCCAAGGCGGTAACGCCCAGCAGTCGCTCGCTACCGTCTGCCTTTGGGATGTATACCCGCCGAACAGGTTTGGCTCGATAGCGACCGCTGTGCACTTTGTCGTGCAGGGCTTTCAGCTTCATGAGCAGGCCTTGCTCGTACTCTCGCCACGATAGGCCATCCACACCACTGGCCGCATCTCGCTTGAGGTTGTAGAAACTCTCGCGCAATAGCTCGACCGTTACGTGGTGCAGCAGGCTCGTGAACTTGGCCCGGCGATCCCGCCGGGCTGCTTGACGTACAGCGAGCAACCCTGACAACACACTTGTCCGGCTCTGAGTCCGGGATGCGGAAGGCTGTTCACTGTTCCCCTTGGCTAACTCCCTTTCCTCCATTACCTCCGCTGAGCAAAGCTCATTGTTCGGCAACTTCTCAGGTACTACGGAGTTATCCGACTTCTCATGCGCGTAGACGGCAGACATTTGGCTTGTGGCCTCTTCTGCCCCGTCTGGCGTGTCACGACCAGACACGAATGAGATCTCCCAGCTTCCGTACAGTTGACTTCCCAGCATGCTCAGGGTCTACGACCGCGCAGGGCGTGATACATGACTTGCGATTATCGTCATGCACACCGTGGCCTTCCGCTTCGCATAACAGCGTCGGCGCCCCAAACTGATGATTTCGCGGCTCAATGGCTGGCCTGCTGGCTTCCCCTGCCAACGCTTCGCCATACACCTCACGGTGCATAACGCATGACTCGGGGTCGAGGTGTTCCGCCATAACTTCTCTCGTAGGGACTTTCACCCTTTATCAACTGCCAGCTTTGCTGGCGCACTAAGGGATCCATAAACCCCACATTCAAAGCCACACTCTGATCGCTGATGCTGTGCTCCCGATCTCTCTCTGGAGCCAGCACCGTCATGATGCGACCCGACGCCAAAGTTGAAAATCTATGGTCACCCCCTTTTTTGCAATGCTGATCAGTGATGGTTAGTTGGCTTGCCTAAATCTATTCGGCGTCTGGTTGGAGCACGCTCCGCGCCACAATGAGAGTCGCGCCTGGCAATCCTTAAAAGTGTACCGGCTTCAAAAGCCGATTTTCGACACAGGTTCTTTGCCAGGCCGGTGGGCCGTTCACGTCATCGATTGTTCAGTCATCGCAAAACCTAGGTGGGTGATTCTTAGCACAGCACAACATCAGCTTCAGGCAGCTAAAGCCTCTGGCCCGGTTTCAAATTGCGTATGGTGAGCCGCTATCGCCCATGCGATTCGTGCCAGCTTGTTGGCCAAAGCGCAGGCCACGACGTTCGAGTGGCGACGACAGAGCATTGAGCGCACCCAATCGGCCAGAGCGCCGTGCTGATATTTCAGCCTAAGCATGTAAACCCTGGCGCACTGCACCAACAATCTTCTGAGGTTCTTATCGCCTCGTTTGCTGATTCCCAGCAGAGTCGCCTTGCCGCCCGTGCTGTGCTGCCTGGGCACCAGCCCTACGGACGCGGCAAAATCACGGCTACATCCGTATTGTTTGCCATCCCCCATTTCGGCAGCCAGCAGGCTGGCGGTGATCGGGCCGACACACGGTATGCTCAGCAAGCGACTGCCAAGATCATCGTCGGCAAGTTGGCCGATAAGCTCTTTATCCATTTCCTTGATCTGCTCATCCAGATAACTGAAGTGCTTATGCAATCGCTGTAGCAACACCGTCAGTCGAATCGGCAGTTCATGCTCGCTCAGAATACTCGCCAAACGCTTCATCATTGTTGGGCCTTTCGGCAGGCTAATCCCGAATTCAAGCAGAAAGCCATGCATCTGATTGACCACTTTAGTGCGATCGTGCACCAGAGATTCCCGCATGCGATGCATCATTGAAAGCAGTTGCTGAACCTCTGTCTTGGGTGTGACGAAACGCATTGTCGGACGTGCGGCACGCCTCGCAGATCGCCTCAGCATCTACAAAGTCGTTCTTGTTGCTTTTGACAAATGGACGGACGAACTGCGGCGAAATCAGCTTGGCCTTATGCCCCATCGCCATCAGCTCTCTAGCCACAAAATGCGAGCCAGCGCAAGCCTCCATAACTACGGTGCATGCTGTGAGATTGCAAAAAAACTTCATCATCTGCTGGCGAGAAAGTTTCTTGTGAAACAGCTCTCGCCCTGGCTTGTCCTGACCGTGCAGGTGGAATGTATTTTTGCCGAGATCGATACCGACTAATGCTAACTCGCTCATGATTAAGGTCTCCGAAATAAAACACCCTGTGAAAGCGTAGCCCTCACAAGGTGCCGGGGGTGACCATCTCATTAGTGTACCTCTACCCCAAGCCGGTGGACTTTCGAAAGTCAATCGACGGCCTGGCCGCCCTGGTCGAGCTGGATATCAAAGTCGCCGTATTCGACCCCGTGCTTTTCGTCTTCCTGAATCGCCCCCGTAATCGAGTGAAAATACTCTACTGGGAGCGCAACGGTTTTTGCCTTTGGCTCAAGCGCCTGGAGTCCGAAAGTTTCAAAACATCACCCGACATCACTGACGAGGCCATCGTGTTTAGCGTCCAGGAATTGAACTGGTTACTCAACGGTTTTGATCTGTGGCGTAACCGCCCCCATCAGGTTTTGACTCCAAGATTTGTCGCCTAAAGGTTATAATCCGCGGCATGATTTCCATGCCTGACAACCTCCCTGATGACCCCGTGCTTCTCAAGCAGATGCTGCTTGAGACGTACGAAGCGCGTGCACGTGATCAGGAAGTCAAAGAGGCTTACCAGACCCATATCGTTGATCTGAAAGAGCAGATCAAGTTGCTGCGTGACCGTATATTTGGCCGTAAGTCCGAACAATCGGTCGAGCCCAACACACCGCAATTGGCGCTGTTCAACGAGCCCGAAAGTGAACCGATGCCCGTCGTCGAGGATGCCGATGAAGACGTCGTTGCTCCAGCTCCACGCCGTGGCAAACGCAAGCCACTGTCTGCTGATCTGCCGCGTATCGCAGTCATCCACGAATTGCCTGAGCACGAACTGACCTGTGCCTGCGGTTGCCGCAAGCATGTGATCAGCGAAGAAACCAGCGAACAGCTGGAGATCGTGCCGATGCAGATCCGCGTCATCAAACACATCCGCAAAGTTTACGGTTGCCGTGGCTGTGAAACTGCCCCAGTTACTGCCGACAATCCGGCGCAGTTGATTGAAAAGAGCATGGCCAGCCCCAGTGTCCTCGCGATGCTGCTGACCACCAAGTATGTCGACGGTCTTCCGTTACATCGCTTCGAGACGGTGCTGAGTCGGCACGGCGTTGATATCCCGCGACAGACGTTGGCGCGTTGGGTTATTCAATGCGGCGACCACTTGCAGCCTTTGCTCAATTTGATGCGGGATCGGTTGCTGGAAAGTCCCGTTATCCACTGCGATGAAACGCAAGTGCAAGTACTCAAGGAACTGGGTCGAGACCCAACCAGCCAATCCTGGATGTGGGTGCAGGCGAGCGGGCCGCTGGATCGAAAAGTGGTGTTGTTTGACTACACGACCAGCCGTGCGCAGGAGGTGCCTTTACGCCTGCTCGAAGGTTATCGCGGCTACGTGATGACGGACGATTACGCAGGCTATAACGCCTTGGGTGCGCAACCGGGCGTTACGCGACTGGCTTGTCTGGCACACGTTCGACGCAAGTTCGTCGAAGCGCAAAAAGTTCAGCCCAAAGGCAAAACTGGCCGTGCCGATATAGCCCTGACGATGATCAACAAGCTGTACGGTATCGAGCGTGAGCTGAAAGACGTGAGCGATGAACACTGCTTTGTCGGTCGGCAGGAAAAGAGTTTGCCGGTTCTGGCGCAACTGAAAAGCTGGCTGGAGAAAACGCATCCGCAGATTACGCCGCAGAGCGTACTCGGCCGAGCGGTCAGTTATCTGGCCAGCAACTGGAGCCGATTGGAGCGCTACGTAGAAGCCGGCTTTTTACCCATCGACAACAACGTCGCCGAAAGAGCAGTAAAGCCGTTTGTGACGACACGTTCATTGTGCACCTCCTTCTGAAGCCCCTCTAAATAGGGGAAGTTGGCCTTCTGCGTTGACGCGACACGGGCGATGTTTACGGGCGATAGCCGCTGCGACCTCTTCGCTTTGCAGATCTCTCATTCGAATTTGGTAGGGAGCATCCGGTACGACTTGTTCTGCGGCTAGAGTCTGATCTTTGATGAGACGGCGGATCACATGATTGGTTACGCCCAATTGCGTGGCCGCTTCGGTCATGGTTACCCACTCGCCATTCTTCTGCGCCGAACGATATGCACGTATTCCATGCACTCTGCGAAGTGAACTGACGCGGTTCGCGTTCCACGTTTTCCCTTGCCCTTAGCGCATTCCCATACGGTTCAACGACGCAGCAATGTCTTGATCTGACCATCGGCCTGCCATACTGCCGATCACCGCGAGCGCCTCATCTGGCGTGCGACAGCCATGCTCGCCTGATTTTGGCTTGCGTACTCGCAACTGTGAGTGCTGACCTCCCTGCCAATGAATGGTCAAAATGACTTCGCGATTCTCTTCGTCAATATCGGCAACAATATTGGCTATCAAAGTGCGCGTCAGTTGCTGACGTGCGCGCATGGTAACGCCCGGTGCGTTCCATGCTGCCTGGAGGTCTTTGGCTAGTCCGACAAAGTCAGGAGTGTCGGCGCCTGACATCGGTGTGTTTATGCTCTCTAATCGCACCTCGCAGTCTTGCACCCGCCGCAGTGCCGCTTCCCAACTCTTCTCGAGCTGTGCCGCAATCAGGCGGTTATCAGGGTCGCAAGCCGCGTAGCGCCGCTCGGCGAGCGTGGCTTCATATCGGGTCTGTTGCAGTTCCAACTCCACAACACGCCGCCGTTCATTCAAAGTGTCCATGTGCATTCGCTCCGCTTACAGAGCTGCTTCGATCGCCATCGGTTCGACCGCGCGCACAAGCTCCCCGGCAATGGCAGCATCGACACGAGCACCGCCGAAGCTCATGCAGCGGGAGGCCTCTGGCATCTGGTTGGGAATATTGCAGCGGTAGACAGACTGTCTTGGAGCGCGCCCGGAATACGCTACCGACATACGGCGTCCGCAACGGGCGCATGAAAGCAAGCCTGCCAGCAGTGCGCGTCCGCCACGCCCCGATTTCACTTCGCCGACCTTGCCATAAGCATTGGCAGCGAGTTGCTTCTGATTACGTTCGAACTCTGCCCAGTCAATATAGCCTTCGTGATGATCCTTGAGCAGAACCTCCCACTCTTCAAGCGGCTTAGTATGACCGTAGCTCTTACGCGCACGCCCCTCAATGATCTCTGTGTGTTTCTCGCTTCTGCCGTAGCCATAAGCCCCAGCGTAGAACGGATTCTTGAGAACCGAAATCACGTTGCGATAGCGGATAAGCGTCCAATCAAAGGCCACCAACGTCTTGCCATCGGAGGGGCGCGGAAAGTGAATCTGCTCGGCTCGCAACGACAACAGTACTTGCCGGGCGCTGCCTATTTGACGAAACCGAGAAAAAATCAGCTGTATCACTTCCTGTAGCCGAAGATTTGGGTCAATACCCAGACCGGCCTCACGATGCCAGATATAACCGATAGGTACGCTAATGCGCAGCTCACCACGGCGCGCCTTGGTGCGTGCCGCGTCTCGCATCCGCGCCCGTAAAACACTAAGCTCGAACTCGTTGATGCTGCCCTTCATACCCAGTAGCAGCCGATCATTAGGGCTGCACGGGTCATAGACCCCATCCATATCTATCACGCGAGCATCGACCAGGCCGCAGAGCTCAAGCAGGTGATGCCAGTCACGGCCATTACGCGCGAGTCGGGACGCATCAAGGCACAGAACCGCGCCCACTTCTCCGGCACAAAGCCACGCAAGAAGTCGCTCAAAGCCTGGCCTAGCTACCGTTCCGCTGGCTGAGCGACCAAGGTCGTCATCAATCACTTCAACTTGGCTGAATCCTTGACGCCGTGCCACCTCAACCAGTTCGTACTGGCGACGTTGGCTTTCGAGATTCGTTTGGACCTGGGCCTGAGTTGACTGCCGGACATACACCACTGCTTTGCGTTTAAGCACCGTGGTGGGTAAACGATCAGTATTCATCATCGCCCCCCTTTGTAACGCCGGTGGCGGCCAGCATCAGCAGATTGGTCAGATGAGCCAGTATTTTCGTGCGCTGCGCTTGGCTTATCCCGCGAAGCTCTACTGCCTCGAACGCTATGCTGATCTGGCGTTGCGGGGTCGACGGCAACCTTGCTCGAACTCTCCTTGATGAAGTCTTCATCGCGCTTCTCCCGGACAATATCGGAATTGTCTGGCGAGTTTCTCCGTAAACCGTGCTCGATGAGAAGTTGGTGCAGAGCGCGCAACGCTGTCACAGTGACTATCGGCTCACCGAGCGTCATGTTTATGCAGGTGACGGGATCCAGCATCCACGCGGCGATTATTATGACTACGCCGGAGCTTTCCTCAACATAGGCAAGTAAACGCCAGGAGATCAAACACGAACATCTGCTCGCGCTCTTCCTTGCGCTTCACAATCGGTGACTCATGGTTGCCGGCGAACAAGCCACGGCCCTTATCGGTCAACTCTATTCGTCCATCAGGGCGCGTTTTAAGCTCTCCCGTCTGTAAAAAAGGTGTGATTGCAAAACTCAGCTCTTGAGCCGTGAACCCAAAATAATTGGCGATTTCAGCTGGCAGCAACGCAGAAATCTTGAGCAGTCTTAGTAGAAATTCCGGTACGACTGGCAGGCCCCCTTTGTCCACAAGGGTGTACTCGATACGGAACTGTTGCGCAGGGACCACGACGTCCAGCTCGAATAGAACAACTGGGTTAAGCTCCATCAGACAACCCTCCTGGCCGGTGTCACTGGTTTGATGCAGTAGTTGATCGTGTCCTGTTTCGTCTGGATAAAGCTTGCTACCTGACCCAATGGAAGCCTTGCGTTCCTGCCGCTCCACATCCTTAAATTGCCTACGATGACCAACCGCTCCATCGCACGTGACACCGCGACGTTGATACGATTCGGGGTCGCCAAAAAGCCAGGTGATTGATCCGCTTTGGCGCGAGTTAGGGAAACGATGATGATGTTGTTTTCCTTACCTTGATAACTGTCGACGGTCTCGATCTTTACTAGCTTGCGGAACTCCTCCGACCAGTTTTTCTCGGCAAACCTCTTTCTCACCAGTTTTCTCTGGTCGAGATACATGCAGATGACGCCGATTGGAGGCTCTTGCGATTCGGCCATCTCCTTGAGCATGCCCGCGCAAAATTCAGTGTCCTCTGCGATTTCTTCCAGCAGCCGGATGATCGCATCCGCTTCAACATTGTTGGACAGGCTCAGCGTGCCGCTGTCGTAGGCTTTTTTGCCTAACTCGCTGGTGTCGACCCAAGTGACCACATGGGACAGACACTCAGGCACCTTTTGCGAAAAATAGGCAGGACTGGGTCGATAGACTGGAGCCATCGACTTGTACCTTTTCTCAGTCTGGTAGCGCGCGATTCTTGGTGTCCTTCTTCGCTGCAGCAAAAACGAAAGAGGGTGTTGCGAGACATATCATCAGAGCCAAGGCTAAGCGGCTGGTACGCATTTCAAATCTCTTTGTATAGATCGTGTGATGGGGCGACGCCTACCCGCTTCGGGAATGGACGAAATCCATGCTCGAACCTAGCAATTTGGTTGGATGCCGTTATCCTCCTGGCCTTCGGAATTCACCCATTGGTTGGACATGTCCAAGTATCGCGGAAATCAGTATCGCTACCAGATATACAGGTCTGAAGCCCGCAAGCATGCTCAAGAGCTTGCGCAGGGAAACCAGAATTTCATTGCCAGAGGTATCGACACGGCAAAAATCCGTTATGAGCCAATCACTCAGGCGGCCATTGAGGCGTCTGATATGTGGGGTGAGAATGAAACCCTGTATCCTTGGGATAGTGTTGTTCATGAGTGGAAGCAGGAAGACACTCGCGGATTCGACATATCCCTTTGGTTCGACCAGGAACTGTGTGGCCTGTGCTACGCATCCCCGCGTAAGAGCAAACTTTGCATCAAAATTGTGATTCTTGAGGGCAAGCCCGACTCATCACATCCGCTTCGCGGCGCCGTTGCGGCCTTGGCGTTAACAGCGATTGAAAACTACGCTGTACTCATCGGATGCACTGAAATC
The DNA here is from genome assembly GCF_036346185.1 of Pseudomonas sp. 10C3. NCBI lineage: Bacteria > Pseudomonadati > Pseudomonadota > Gammaproteobacteria > Pseudomonadales > Pseudomonadaceae > Pseudomonas > Pseudomonas sp. 10C3. Next base: position 104,112 of record NZ_JASJVE010000014.1, read on the forward strand.
GAGGTTCAGGAGCCGGCTATAGGCGCCATACCGGTGTATGAGAGCCTCGGATTCGCCTTCGATTCGTCCGGCCGACTTGTCACCGCCGTTGAGCAGTAATACTATCTATCCAACTTTAAAGACCCGAGAGGTGTCTATGCACAAGCCTAAGCACGAACCAAAGCCATTGATGACCGCTCGCTTCCAAGCTGAAGCCCGTCAGTTGATGGCCAAACGGTCTAACACGCAGAGCCGGTTTCTGGACGTTGCGCTGTCAAAAGGCCGCGACTTTGAGCCAGTTGGTCGCCTGGCAGGCTGATGCAGCCGAACACCCAAGAAAGCTGCCTTTGAGGCAGTTTTTTTTTGCCTGTCAGAAAGCGGCAGCACCTGCTGGCGGTGTCACTCGCTCCGTGCCGAACCTTCCAAACTACGACTGGCTTCTGGCACTTCCAGTGCCTTGCATAATGGACGCAACAAATACCAGATCGCCATTGAGCGGGTTTTGGAAGCACTAGGGCACCCACTTCATTCAATCCCTTTCCAGGTATGCCAATGTCAACAGTCCTCTATCACGAAACGCCTCCTTCCGATCAGGTGAGGCACCAGATACTTGAAATGGTGGTCGCCTATGCAAGGTGACTTTGGCAGACGCTTACGGTGTATCAGCTAAAGCGAAGCGGCTAGCGCCACTTGGCGCAAGCCGGGAATGAAATTAGGGATCACAATGGCGCTTGCGCTAAGTGAGCCTGTTTTCAGGACTACTGGATCAGTGCTACATCAGTGTGGTATGACCAAGAGTGACTACTTCGCAAATTTTCTCGCTCCAGCAACGCAAAGGATAACGGCAACGGTTACCCCAAGCATGCCAATGCTGACCTGCTCGTGAAGCAATGTGGCCGCCAGCGCCAATCCAAAGAAAGGCTGTAGTAGCTGAAGCTGACCGACGGCGGCAATACCCCCTTGGGCAAGCCCGCGATACCAGAATACAAAACCGATAAGCATGCTGAAGATCGATACGTAAGCCAGGCTGACCCACGCGGATGCAGTAATTGCTGAGAACGAAGGCGGTGCCAAGAACCAAGTCAGCGGGGCCATAACGGGCAGCGACAGAACTAATGCCCAAGAGATCACCTGCCAGCCTCCAAGTGTCCTTGAAAGCTTCGCACCTTCTGCATAGCCAAGTCCGCAGGCGAGGATTGCCAGCAACATTAGAATGTCCCCCGCTGGAGAAGCCGTCAGGCCTTGGGAGACAGCAAACCCCACAACCAGCGCGCTTCCCAAGACTGAGAAGAACCAGAAAACCGGCCGGGGACGCTCGCCACCGCGCAAAACACCGAACGCAGCTGTGGCGAGTGGCAACATGCCAACGAAGACGATGGAATGCGCAGACGTCACATACTGTAGAGCCAGCGCAGTCAGCAGAGGAAACCCTAATACAACGCCCATTGCCACTATAGCCAAGGGTAGAAGCTGACTCTTGGCAGGACGCTTTTCTTTAAAGAGTACAAGAATGCAAAGTGCCAGGACTCCCGCAATGGTTGCTCGGGCAACCGTCAGGAAGACCGGGTCAAATTCTAGAACGGCCACCCGTGTTGCTGGCAGCGAGCCGCTGAATATGAGTACGCCGATGAACCCATTGAGCCATCCGCTCGCTGTCTTTTCCGTCGTTTGGTTTTGCAGGTTCGATGTACGTTCCATTTAGGGTCACACTCAATACTGTTTGCTTATGGTTGACCGCACTATTCGTGTAGCGGTCGACAAGGTAATCGTCAATGCAAGTGCATCCTGAAACCTAGTCCTTAGAACGTCGCTAATGCTCTCAGCATGTCGACCGCTGAGCTCATATGGTTCAGAGCGCCATCGCTCTCAGGTTGCACGAGATGCATCGTATGATCGAAGATCAATACAATCAAAATATTGTCATGGATACATCTCGGCATGCCTCGCTCACGATACAAGTCATTAGTGGATGCTTTTGCGGCTGATATCAGGTCAGGACGATTGTTGCCGGGCACGCGCTTGCCGACGCATCGCCAGCTGGCGGCTACAGAAGGGCTGGCCCTGGTGACTGCAACTCGGGTTTATGCAGAGCTCGAAGCCATGGGCCTGGTCAGTGGGGAGACTGGTCGAGGCACTTTTGTGAGGGAGACTTCGTTACCTCCTGGCCTGGGTATCGACCAGAAAGACGTTGCAACTGGAATGACGGATCTCAACTTCAACTATCCATCGCTTCCAGGACAGGCAGAACTGTTGCGAAGTGCCTTGCGCCAGCTCGCGTTGGCCGGTGACCTGGAGTCCCTATTACGCTACCAGCCACACGCAGGGCGTCTGCATGAGCGCGCCTCTGTGGCGCGCCATTTGCGCGCCCGAGGGCTGACGGTTGATGCTCAGCAAGTGTTAATGGTCAGTGGTGCTCAGCATGGGTTGGCCGTGACGATGATGGCGCTGCTGCAACCCGGTGATGTAGTTGTAGCTGATGCGTTGACCTATTCAGGATTCAAGGTGCTGGCCAAAGCACTGCACCTTGAAGTCGTGCCAATTCCCGCGGCCGATCATGGACCTGATCTGAATGCGCTGGACAACCTGTGCCGGAGTAGACGCGTCCGGGCTGTGTATACGATGCCGACGCTGCACAATCCGCTAGGATGGGTGATGAGTGCCGATCAACGCGAGTACTTCGTGACGATTGCGCGCAGGCATGGGCTGCTCATCATTGAGGACGCAGCTTACGCCTTCCTCGCTGAGGAACCACCTGCACCGTTAGCGGAACTCGCACCAGAGAGGACTGTTTACGTCTCAGGGCTATCCAAGAGTGTGGCCACCGGATTGCGCGTAGGCTTCGTCGCAGCTCCCGCCCAAAAAGTGCCCGCGTTGGAGCGAACGATCAGGGCGACCACATGGAATACCCCGGGAGTGTTGACTGCGATCGCGAGCGCGTGGCTCGACGATGGTACTGTTATGCAGTTGGAAGCTGAAAAGCGCCGGGATGCGCAGGCTAGGCAAGCCATGGCCGGTGAAGTGCTGGCGGGGCTCCAATACGTTCGCCATCCTTCTTCCTACTTTCTTTGGCTGCCCTTGTCGGAAGATGCAAGAGCTGACCAGATCGCCATGGCGTTGATGCGTGAAAAAGTTTCAGTTTCAACCGCCGAGCCTTTTGCTACCTCTGCCCATGTACCGCATGCGATCCGATTAGCGCTGGGGTCTGCGGATATGGACTCGCTTCGAGAAGCGCTCGTGAAAGTGAAGCGGGTTGTTGGTGCTTACTCATAGCGTAGGTCTGCGATGGCCACCATGGATCTACCTACAAACTCAGCTCGTAACGTCCGCTAATGGCCGATTCTGTTGAAAACAGTCGATTTTTTAGAACTGCCGAAAGATTGGCCGGAAAAGCCGCCTTTCAGCACGCTTCTACGTGAAATCTCAGCCTGAAAACCTCTGCCAATATTAAGGATTTCAATCTACGACGCGTACTTTTCTTCCGTAAAAACCGAGGCCGACTTTTTCAACAGAATCGGCCGATTTCTACCGGTCGCCACCGGCAGAAAGCGACCGAGGCTGTGTAAAAATGCAAACACCGCTTTGAAGTCTGCGTTGCTACGTAAAATCTGCCAGCGTTTGGTTGGTCAGCAGCTCTAAAATTTGCATAGGATCGCGTTTCTCGTTGCGATCCTGACTGTCAAACTCGCTCAAAAACGTTTTTACACAGCCTCGACCCAAAGCAGACGTTTTACATTGAGATTCCTTACGGAACCCGGAGTCAAAGTCCTAACGGGCTGGGCTTGTTTATACCCAATACTTGGGATAGCTACCCCGACTACGTATGTTGTTCAGACACCAGGCTACCGCGACGATCACAATTGAACCCGTCAAAACCGGTGTGACCAGAAAGCTAACAGGGGCACTTGCGGCTAGCACAACCAACGGATTAGCCCCTGCTGGGGCATGTAAAGTGCGTGTTTGTTGCATAGCTGCCAATGCCAGTCCCACGGCCAATGCACCTGCCCACCATGAGTTCCCAAGGGTACCCAGAACCAGAAGCCCGACCAGGGTTGACACCACGTGTCCGCCGATAATGCTGCGCGGCTGGGCCAGCGGCGACTCAGGCACCCCGAAAGCAAGTACGCAACTAGCACCAAAGGAGGCCATTAGCCAAGGCACTCCAGAAATATAACTGAGCCAACCGGTTACCCCGATTGTGATGACTGCTCCGATGAATGACATCAACGTGAAACGCAGAGAAGGTGCTGGTGGTGCATTGGATCTGAGCAGGGGAGCGATTGGCACAGTAGTAACTCCGAGAGAGTGGGGTCGTACATCAGAAGATACCGATCGGTATACCTTCATGTCAACCGATCGGTATACACTCCTTACATATCTGCATGAGGCCCAAGGAAATGAGTACATCCGACACCATCACTGAGTCCGCTCTACGATTATTTTACCGCCAGGGTTATCACGCCTCCGGGGTGGAACAGCTAAGCCAAGAAGCTGGGGTAACCAAAAAGACGCTGTATCGCCATTTCTCCAGCAAAGAACATCTTGTCGAGGCAGCCTTACAGCTTCGAGATACCGAGTTCATGAGGAAAATAAGAGAGGTGGTGGAAACGGTTTCCGATCCGCTACGGCCACTGGCATACATCGAATTCATTGGTGCATGGGTCCAAGAACCAGACTTTCATGGTTGTGCCTTTATCAATGCTTCAGCCGAGTACAGCGGAAAGACCGATCAGCCGCACATTTTGGCGAAGCGGCATAAGCAACAGGTTCTCGCTTATCTGGAAGATATCTGTACCGATGCAAAGCTTAAGCAGCCATTCTTAGCCGCGAGGCAGTTGTTCTTAATCGGCGAAGGGTTGATCGTTACGTGCCAGGTTAATGGCCCCTCGGAGGATGTCCTTAATTCGGCTCGAGACATGGTGTTGATGCTGACACGCAGGGAATTCGAAAAGTAGCCTGTAAATGGACGAAACGAGCCCACCTAGGATGACCGCTTTTGGCCGATTGTGTTGAAAAAGTCGGTTTTCTCAAACGGCCGAAAAATTGATCGGTGAAAGCGCCTTTTAGCACGCCGCTACGTGAAATATCAGTCCGAATGCCTCTGCGAGAATTCTGGATTTCAATCTCAGACGCTTACTTTTTTGCCAAGGAAACTAAGGCCGACTTTTTCAACAGAATCGGCCGTTCTCTGCCGGTCGTCACTACCGAGTGTGCTGGTCAAGTCGAATGCAATTGACTGGTCAGTGGCAATGCAAATGGGTGGTCAATTCCATGCAATTACGCAGCATGCCCTCCATACCGTCCATTTTCATGCCCGACATGTCCTCTGCCAGGGCAGAAAGAGACAGCGTAAATACGGTGCTAGCAACTGCAATCAGGGTCAGTTTCATATGACTTTTCCTTGAGGGGTGGAAGGCTCAATAGGGAGGTGCCGACGGCGCATCAAACGATAGGCTGCCGGAATAACAAACAGTGAAAGTAAGGGGGCTGTAACCATGCCGCCGACCATGGGTGCAGCAATACGGCTCATCACCTCGCTGCCGGTTCCGCTGCCCAACAAGATGGGTAACAGCCCTGCAATGATGACGGCCACGGTCATGGCTTTGGGTCGAACTCGCTGCACAGCGCCGTCACGAATCGCTGCAACCAGCCCGCGCTCAGTGCTGTCGCCGAGGTCTTCACGTTCGGCCCAAGCGTTTTTCAGATAGAGCAGCATGATCACGCCAAACTCGGCAGAGACACCGGCCAACGCGATAAAGCCGACACCCGTGGCGACCGACAGATTGAATCCCAACAGATAGAGGAACCATGCTCCGCCAGTGAGTGCGAATGGCAGAGTGGCCATGATCAGCAAGGCCTCATCCAAGCGGGAAAAAGTCAGGTAGAGCAACACGGAAATGATCAGCAGCGTGGCAGGCACCACCAATTTGAGTCGTGCGTTAGCCCTCTCAAGAAATTCGAACTGTCCCGAGTAGCTAAGGCTCATGCCAGGCTGCAACTTGACCTGTTCATTGACGACCCGGCGCAGATCGGCGACCACCGAGGCAATGTCCCTGCCACGCACATCGATGTACACCCAGCCTGAAGGCCTTGCGTTCTCGCTTTTGAGCATCGGCGGGCCGTCGCTGACCTTGACCTTCGCCACAGTGCCAAGGGTAATCTGGCTACCTAACGGGGTGTAGATCGGTAACTGCTCCAAGGCGCCGAGCGAGTCACGCCACTCCCGTGGATAGCGCACGTTAATCGGGAAGCGTGCGAGCCCCTCAATGGTTTCCCCGACGTTTTCACCGCCGATAGCGCCGGCCACGATGGACTGCACATCGGCGATATTCAGTCCGTAGCGGGCGGCGGCTTTGCGGTCGATATCCACATCGATATAGCGGCCACCGGTCAGTCGCTCGGCCAGAGCCGAACTGACACCGGGTACGTCCTTGGCCACTCGCTCGACCGCCTGGGTGACAGCATCAATTTCCGTCAGATTAGTGCCGGCAACCTTCACCCCTATGGGGCTCTTGATACCCGTCGCCAGCATATCGATGCGGTTACGAATCGGCGGTATCCAAATGTTGGTTAAGCCGGGGACACGTACCACGCGATCCAGCTCTTCCACGAGCTTTTCCTGGGTCATTCCTGGACGCCATTGCTCATGTGGTTTGAACTGAATAGTGGTTTCGAACATTTCCAGCGGCGCCGGGTCGGTGGCGGTTTCGGCACGTCCTGCTTTACCGAAAACGTGTTCGACTTCGGGCACCGTCTTGATCAGGCGGTCGGTCTGCTGTAACAGCTGCGCCGCCTTCTGTGCTGACAACCCCGGCAGAGCAGAAGGCATGTAGAGCAAATCACCCTCGTCCAGCGGTGGAAGGAACTCGCCACCCAAGCGAGACATTGGCCATAGCGCACTGACAAAAACCAATAGCGCTACCAGTAGCGTGACTTTGGGACGACGCAGCACCACGTCCAAGGCTGGCTGATAGATCCTAATCAACCAACGGTTCAATGGGTTCTGTTGTTCACTGGGAATTCGTCCTCGAATCCAGTAGCCCATCAGCACTGGCACCAAGGTCACTGACAATCCAGCCGCTGCGGCCATGGCGTAGGTTTTGGTGAAAGCCAATGGGCCGAACAGCCGTCCCTCTTGTGCTTCCAAGGTAAAAACCGGAATGAACGACAGGGTGATGATCAACAAACAGAAGAACAGTACGGGTCCTACTTCAGCCGCCGCTTCGGTAATCACGTGCCAATGACGCTCCCCCTTCAGTTCCCCCCCAGGATTGGCCACGTGCCAGGCCTCAACCTTCTTGTGGGCGTTCTCAATCATTACCACGGCAGCGTCGACCATCGCGCCGATGGCGATAGCGATCCCGCCCAGGGACATGATATTGGCGTTGATCCCTTGGTGGCGCATGACAATGAAGGCAATAAGCACCCCCACCGGCAGCGAAATGATCGCCACAAGGGATGAACGTAAGTGCCAAAGAAAGATCCCGCAGACCAACGCAACGACGATGAACTCTTCAATCAACTTGTGGCTGAGATTTTCCACAGCGCGGTCGATCAGCTTGCTGCGGTCGTAGGTGGTGACGATTTCTACCCCGGCTGGCAGGCTGCTTTTCAGCTCGTCGAGCTTGGTCTTGACCGCAGCAATGGTCTCGCGAGCGTTCTTGCCGCTACGCAAAATCACTACGCCGCCGACGGTCTCGCCTTCGCCATCGAGTTCAGTGATGCCACGCCGCATTTCCGGACCCAACTGGATCGTGGCGACATCGCCAAGTGTCACCGGGACACCGCCCGAACCCAACTTTAGTGGGATCGCCCGAAAGTCATTGAGCGTCTTCAGGTAGCCGGAAGCCCGCACGATGAACTCGGTTTCTGCCATCTCCAGCACGGCGCCACCGGTTTCCTGATTGGCCTTGCCGATAGCTTCAGTTACCTCAGCCTGAGTGATACCGAGGTTGGCCAGCTTGAGCGGATCAAGCTGCACTTGGTACTGCTTGACCATGCCACCCACCGTAGCCACTTCCGCAACGTTTGGCAGGGTCTTGAGTTCGAACTTGAGGAACCAGTCCTGAAGAGCACGAAGCTGCGCCAGATCGTGTCCGCCACTGCGATCCACCAGTGCGTACTGATAGATCCAGCCCACTCCCGTCGCATCCGGCCCCAACGCCGGCTTGGCGCTGGCCGGCAACCGACTTTGTATTTGGCTCAGGTACTCCAACACCCGCGAGCGGGCCCAGTACAAGTCAGTGCCGTCTTCAAACAGCACGTAAACGAAGCTGTCGCCGAAGAAGGAATAACCACGCACCGTCTTTGCTCCCGGCACCGAGAGCATGGTGGTGGCCAACGGGTAGGTGACCTGATTCTCGACAATTTGCGGCGCTTGTCCTGGATAAGGAGTCCGGATAATCACCTGCACATCGGACAAGTCTGGCAGCGCATCAATGGGCGTGTTCTGCACCGACAAGATGCCCCAAGCCGTGATGAACAGCGTCGCCAGTAGCACCAGGATTCGGTTGGCCACGGACCAACGGATGAGGGCCGCGATCATGGCTGGCTCCCCGATTTGCTCAGGCGCTCAACACGCAAACCATCATCGGTCTGACTCACCGCGACCCGAACCTTGTCGCCCGTTTTGAGGCCCTGCATCAGAGCCGGATTGGCGAGTGGGAAAGTCATCGTCATACCAGGCATGCCCAATGTCTTGAAGGGGCCATGGGCGAGCGTGACTTCTTTGTCGTTGATCTCAACGATCTGCCCGCCCGCTTCATGAAAGCTAGACGCTGCTACGCTGGGCGGCGATACTTCCTCCATGCTTGCGACGATGCCCTTAAGACTGGCCTCAGAGTCGAGCAGGAACTGGCCAGACGTAACCACCTTCTGGCCTTCTTCCAGACCTTTCACTATCGCCGTCTTGCCATCGCTTTCCTGCCCGAGTTGCACCTCCACGGGACGGTAGCGGCCCGCGTCTTCGGCGAGCATCACCAGGACACGACGGCCAGTGCGAATGACTGTCTCGCTTGGCACCCACAACACACTTTGCCCAGTGGACCGGTTCAGGCGTACCTGAGCCGTCAAACCCGGTCTGAGGCGGTCATCCGGATTGGGTAGTTCCACCCGCACGCGAAGGGTGCGGCTGTCCGGATTGGTTTCGGGCAAAATCGCGCTGACCTTGCCATTGAGCATTGTCCCTGGGAAGGCTGGCAGGCGAGCTTCGACCCCCTGCCCCACAGTGATTGATCCAGTCTCTGATTCGGGAACGGCCACGGCTAACCAGACACTACTTAAGCCATTGACGCGTGCCAGTGTTTCGCCCGCCGCCACGGTCATACCCGCACGGACGTTCAACTCTTGCAGCACACCGGCAATGGGGCTGGTGAACGTCAAGTAGGGCTGGACCTTACCGACACGCTCTACCTGAGTTATCAGCGTTGCCGGCATTCCTGTGAGCCTTAGTCGCTGGCGAGCCGCAACCATCAGGTCAGCATCACCGTTGCGCTTCAGTGCAAGGAACTCTGTCTGAGCAGCGGCCCACTCGGGTACCAGGATATCCGCCAACGCCGCATTGGCTTTGAGCACATCGCCTGGAGCATGGGCATAGACCCGCTCCACAAATCCGCTGGTGCGGGCCTGAATCACAGCGACATCACGTTCGTTGAACGCCAAGACACCCGTCACATCGATGCTGGTGTCAAAGACCCCGCGAGTGACTGTCGCAAAACGCAGACCGAGATTCTGGGTCAGGCTAGGATCGATACTGACTGTCGCACGATCCCCTGCGCCACCCGCGTACTGAGGGACCAGTTGCATGTCCATGAAAGGAGACTTACCCGGCTTATCGAACTTTTGCTGCGGGTACATTGGGTCATACCAATACAGTGCCTTGCGTTCGTCCGATGAGTTGAGCCTCTGCTCAGGGAAGGTAGCCGGCACTCCGCTCATGCGCTGGTGAGAGAACCAGTAACCACCGGCAACACCCAATGCCAAAGAGATGCCTACCAGCAATGCTCCGTTCCATTTTTTAAGGATCATTGGCTGGACTCCCCATAAGCAAAGTACAGACGCGCACTAGTCAGCGCTCGCTGCTCTTCCACGTCGATCTGTTTGAGGCGGGCCTCGATGAATTCACGTCGGGCGGCAACAACTGAGTTCAAGTCGCCTTTGCCGGCGCGGTAACTGGCAATGCTGAGTTCGACCTTTTCCTTGGCCAGCGGCAACAGGCTTTCCTGGTTTCGGCGCACGGCACGATTCAGGCGCTCATAGTCAGCCAGTTCGTTTTCCAGTTGCTGAGTGTGCTCGCGTGACAGGGCTTCGCGCTCGGCCTCAAGCTGGCTGAGTTCAGCCTGTTTGGCTGCGATTTTGGGGTTTTGGCGAGAGCCAGGGAATAACAGCAGGTCCCATGAAAGTTGCACGCTGACCATATCGCCGAACTGTCGGCCACGATGTTGATAGTCAAGCTCCCAACTCCAGTCCGACTGCTTCTCCGCCTCGGCTTCACGAACCTTGGCTTGCGCTTCGCGGGTCATCGGTGCAAACGCTGCCAACTCTGGGTGGTGTTGCAGCTTATGGGAGTAGCCATAGGTGTCGACGGGCCATTCAGGCAAGCGGCCCACAGGCTTATCGTTGGCTGCGGAGCCAATCCAACGTTTGAGGGCCGCTCGGGCCTGTGTGCGCTGGCGAATCAGATCGTCCTGCTGCTCTGCCAGTTGAGCCGCTTCTTGCTTGGGCGTCACCGCATCGGCAGGTTGAGCGCGGCCACCGGCAATCTGGGCTCGGACGGTGTCGGACAGCAGGCGGTTTTCTTTGTACAAGTCCTGGAACAACGCATCTTTGCGCTCAACTGAATAGCTGCTGATCCAGGCCAACGCCGTGGACTGGCGTACCTTCAGGCGTTCGATCTGACGCTCTGCTGCCGCTCGATCAACGGCGGCATCGGCGACCTCAATGCGCGCTCTGCGTTTGTCGCTGTTGGGCATTTCCTGCCGGATCCCGACCATTTGCATGGTCATGAAGTCTTGGTCGAGGCTCCAGCGATCCGCACCGCCAATGGGATAGTTCTGCACGCCCAGCAGTAGTTTGGGGTCAGGCAATTCACCGGCTGGAATAGCTGCGCTGCTGACGGCCTGAATTTTGGCGTCTTGAGCGGTCAGTGACGGCGCATTGTTTTCGGCCAGCCGCAGCGCTTCGTCGAGTGTCAATGCGGCAGCGAGGCTCGGCAATGCCAGTACGCTTGCCGCCAGGCCGGCCACAAAGGACCAACCTGTGCAATAGCACGTGGAGTTCATGTTTACGATTCCTGTGATCATCCACTGCCCGCGTCAAAAGACATGCGCGCAGCTAGTCCATCCCGCTAACGCGGAATGAGGCTCAAATGTGGGACAGGAATCAAACGCGAGGGGGGCGCCATACCCCGGACGGGGTCTGTACGGGCTGGGAATCGCTGAAGAAGGAAAGCACTATGGGGCTGAATAAGGCAACAGGAGGCTTGAAGATCGAGACTTGCAGCATGCCGCCAGTTTTGCATTCCTGGCCCGGCTTACAAGGTTTGCCGTGCTCTATAGGGCTTTTCATATCGGTGCAGCAGTCCATGCCCATGTCATCCATCATCGCCATGCCCATCGACTTCATTGGGCAGGGTTCTGTCGGTGCCTGAACCCCCGCCATCCCGCTGAGGGGAAGCGCCAAGCTGATCATGAAGATGATGCAAAACCGCAGGTAGCATTTCATGGGCTGCAGTGTAGTCGCTGAAAATGGCACTTACAATTGGTCTCATGTCATCATCAGCGTGCCGAAAGGCGCCTACCCAGGCGATATCACCGAACCTAAATTAAGTCAGGATTACCTGCACAAAATAAAGGCGTATGACGAGCTTTTTCCATGTCAGTGATGACTTCGCGATTGGGTCAATTCCGGTCTTTCGTGAGCGGCGACTGCTGATCGTCAGAACGAAAGCGTGAGAACACATCGCCCCTCATTTACCGCGATTATCGACCAGTAGCAGCTGCAAACCAGCGCTGCTATCTTGAAATCGCTTCTCGCTGCAATTTCGCTAACCGCTTTGAACGCGCGTTGAATACCTGATGGCGGCGGTGATCCGTCATTTTTTTCCAGCCACGGATTTCCTCTAAAGTACGCAAGCAGCCTACGCAAAGAGTGATCTTGCCATCGAACTTACAGACTTAGGTGCAAGGGGATTTTAGAGCCATTGCTCAGACCGCCGCTTCTGGAAGCACTTCAACAGTGATATGGGATAACCCTTTGAAGTGGGCAAGATGCTGATGGTAAAACTGCGAGGTACGTTTCGGGTCGTGTGTCACAAGCGAAACTACTGCTCCGAGATGCCCAGGGCCTAGCCGCCAAACATGCAAATCCACCAGTTTGTCACCGGACTCGTCGATCACCGTCCTGATCTTACCTTCAATCCGACCATCTGCACTGGCATCCACCAAGATCGCACCGGTCTGACGTATCAGGCCGTAGGACCAGTTGGCGATCACGAGTGCTCCGACAATACCGGCCAACGGGTCCATCCAAAGCCAACCAAATGCCTGGGCCAACAGCAGGCCGATGATGGCCATAACTGACACGGCCGCGTCTGCCATAACGTGAATGTAAGCAGCTCGCATATTGTGGTCACGGGTATCCACCTCATGACTGTCGTGAGCGTGTTCCGTGAACTCGACGGTTTGTTCTCCAGATGGCAGGACAACGGCTACCTTGAAACCATGTGGCTCCGGAATGTCGCTGGTGGATTCCAGAAAGCCGGCTTTCTGCTGAAAGTTATAGACTTGCCGAGATCCGTCCGACCGTATCGTCGTAACCGTGACATCGCTTGGCGAGAGCGAGGGGGTTGAGCCTTCGCTGGAGAAGCGAAATACCGGTGGAACACCTTCTTCGAAAATCGACAGCTCGAACACCCCATCAGAAGTGACAATACGCTGCATCTCTTCATGATGGTCGTCATGTTCATCGCCTTCGGCATGCCCATGACTGTGTCCATGGCTGTGCCCGTGGTCAGGTCCATGACCTGCACCGCTCAGCAGCCAGGCACTGGCAATATTCACAGCCAAGCCAACGACGGCAATCGGAATGGCTTCGCTGAAATGGATGGGTACCGGGGACAGGAAACGGGAAACGGCTTCGTAGCCTATCAGTAAGGCGATCATCGCGAGGATAATGGCGCTGGTGAAGCCCGCTAGGTCACCGAGCTTGCCCGTACCAAACACGAACCGCCGATCATTGCCGTGTTTGCGCGCATAGGTGTAGGCCAGTGCAGCGATCAACATAGCACCGGCGTGTGTGGACATATGCAGGCCGTCTGCGACCAGTGCCAGCGAACCGTACAGGTTCCCACCGATGATCTCGGCCAACATCATGGCCGTGCACAGTGCAATCACAGCCCATGTCTTGCGCTCATTTTTTTCATGGCCAACGCCTAGAAAGACGTGGTCATGACCGACATTGAACGGTGCTTCGTATAGGTTGTTCATATTGAGTTCACTTGAAATAGCTGTGGACGATTTCGATCAGTTGCTCTTTGGCATCATTCGGCTCTTTGCCATCGGCAAAGTCCGCGTCAACCAAATGGGTGCGGATATGGTCCTCCAGCACCACGGTCAAGAGACCATTCATGGCGCCCCGGCAGCTGGTGATTTGCTGGAGTACCTCAATGCAATCACGTTCTTCGAGCAACGCACGTTCGATTGCTTCGAGCTGCCCACGAATGCGACTTACACGACTCAATAGCTTTTTCTTGTCCTGGATGGTGTGACTCATGAGTGCATCTCGGATTAAAATATACTGTAGGGGGGTATAGGTTACATGGTCATGATGTACGCCCGCCATAGAGATCTGATCCCCGGCGGGTCGCGGTAGGGACGGCAGTTACCTGCCGCCCCCCGCACAGATCCGTACGTGCGGAACTACCGCATACGGCTCCTGCCTTGGGTACGTGACGCGAAGCGATCCTCAGGGTAAGGATGTGCATTTCTGGGTCTAGGTATATAGAGATCGGCGAGGCGTCCGTAGCGTGACCACTGAAGCCGGTTACGCTGGCTGCGTCGCTTGAGAGCTTGCCGCCATAGACGGCATACCGCCAAACGAAAACCGCCAAGACGAATTAGGTTTCCCGGCACCGCGTGGTAATTGAAATACCCACTGACCACTCGGTTTAGCCATTGCCCTTGAACCCGGATGGGCTCATGACGTCGACGTTTCAGCTCGTCCCGAATGACCAGCAGCGCTGCACGCATTCGCTTCTTGACCGTCAGACGCAGTATTTGAAAGCCACCGCTCCTGTTGGTAGTACAACAGTGTGTGAAGCCCAGGAAGTCAAACGTCTCCGGTTTACCCAAGCCTCGGTCTCTACGATTTCTCGCAGCAAAACGACCAAACTCAATCAGCCGTGTCTTCGAAGCATTGAGCGATAAACCGAACCTAGCCAGTCGTTCTCGTAATTGCTCCAAGAATTTCTGGGCCTGCGATTTCAACCTGAAACCCACCACACTATCGTCCGCATAACGCACAACAATCACATCCCCACGGGCGTGGCGCTGGCGCCACTGCCTTGCCCACAGATCCAGTACGTAGTGAAGATAGATATTCGCCAGTAACGGCGATATCACTGCGCCTTGGGGAGTCCCCTTGGCCGCAGCCACCCTACGGCCTTCCTCCATTATTCCCGCCTGAAGCCATTTGCAGATAAGTCCGAGCAGGCGCCGATCTGCAATCCGGTGTCCCAGAAACATCAGCATCCATTCATGGTCGATCTCATCAAAGAACGACGTGATATCCGCATCCAATATCCAGTTCACCTTCTGGCCCTTGAGCGCGACCGTTAATGCATCCAGCGCATCGTGCTGGCTACGTCCCGGCCGAAACCCATACGAGAATCCTAGAAAGTCTTCTTCATAGATCGCATTCAGAACAGTGACAACTGCTTGTTGTACGATCTTATCCTCCAGAGAGGCAATGCCCAGCGGACGCAGCCTACCGTCGGCTTTGGGGATATAGACCCGTCGCGACGGCGTTGCCCGATAGGCACCACTATGAAGCCGTGCGTGCAAATCACTTACCCGCTGGAGAAGACCTTCCTCGTACTCTCGCCACGACATGCCGTCCACGCCCACCGCTGCATCCCGGCGCAGGGCATAAAAGCTCTGCGCCAGTAATTGCGGTGTAACGTGGTGCAGCAATGCCGTGAACTGCATGCCCTTATTCCTTCGAGCGGCTTCACGTACACCTTCAAGTCCCATCGACGCGCAACTGATCCGGCTCTGTGTCCGGGGCGCGGGGGACATGTCGGTGTTTCCCTTGGCTACGTCCCTTTCCTCCACCATCTCCGCAGGGCTTGGCCCCTTGTTCGACGGCCTCTCAGGTACTACGGACGTATCCGACTTCTCAGCAACGTAGACAGCAGGGTTACGGCTTCTGGCCTTTCCTGCTCCGCCCGGTGCTTGCGCACCGGGCATTGCCGAGATCTCCCAGTTTCTGTGCGAAGGACTTCCCGACGTGCACAGGGTCTCCGACCGCGCGGGATCAGAGCATGACAGGCGTGTAACGCCATGCTCCGTATTGCCTTCTGCTTCGCATAACAGCATCGGCATCCCGGATTCCTGATTACGCGGCTCAATGGCTGGCCCATCGGTTTCCCCTGTCAACGCTTCACCCTGCACCTCACGGTGCAACATGCATGACTCGGGGTCTGGTTGATTCGCCATTTCTTACCAGTATCGAACTTTCATCGACTATCCTCCGCCAGCTTTAACTGGCGCACTATGCGTCCGGCCAATACACCTTCCTGATCCCGAAGCCAAAGGCGATGGTGTGCACTTAAATTTAAGCGGACACCAGTTCTAGCCTTTTAAGCGGGTATCTCATGCAGCCAAAACGTCGTTCTTATTCCAAGTCCTTCAAAGTCCAGGTCATCCAAGAGTGCGCCCAGCCCGGTGCTTCGATTGCTAGCGTCGCACTGAGCCACAGCATCAACGCGAACATCGTCCATAAGTGGATTCGGCTGCAATCGCAGGCAAGTGTTGCCGTGCAACCAGCTTTCATTCCTCTGGCTCTACAGTCGTCCGCGTCACGATCAGATTCCACCCCAGCCACTATTTGCCTCGAAATTCCACACCCGCGTGGCACCGTAAAAGTGAACTGGCCAACCGACAACGCCGCGGCCTGTGCGACTTTTCTTCGAGACCTGTTGCGATGATCCGCATCGATTCCATCTGGCTCGCCACCGAGCCCATGAATATGCGCGCTGGCACCGAAACCGCGCTGGCTCGAGTGGTGGCGGTGTTCGGTGCGGCGGAGCCGCACTGTGCTTATCTGTTCGCGAATCGCCGCGCCAATCGCATGAAAGTGCTTGTGCATGACGGGTTGGGTATCTGGCTGGCGCCCCGCCGTCTGCACCAGGGCAAGTTCGTCTGGCCGGGTTCTCGACACGGTACTCAGGTGGATTTGGGTGCGGAACAGCTACAAGCTTTGGTGCTGGGCTTGCCTTGGCAAAGAGTCGGGCCAAGTGGTGCAATTTCCATCCTATAACGCCTGCCACAGCCAGTTGGGCCGTGCAATTGTCCGATGGATCTATCGTCGGTATTAGCCTGTTCTGGCAAAATCGGCGGCATGACTTCGCTCCCCAATCTCGACCAACTAAACCCTGAACAACTGCGTGCTTTGGCGGTGCAGTTGATGCAGCGTGTCGAGAGTCTTGACCAGACAGTCGAGACCATGGGTAAAAAGATTCACCGTGACCAAACGGTGATCGAGAAGCTGACCCACGAGATTGCACAGCTCAAGCGCTTCAAGTTTGCCAAACGCAGCGAGCAGCTAAATCCGCAGCAGGCCAGCTTGCTGGACGATCTGATCGATACCGATATCGCGGCGATTGAGGCTGAGCTTCAGGCACCGCAAACACCTTCAGTTGCTACCGAGACAAAGCAAAAACCTAAGCGCACGGCGTTGCCGCCGGAGTTTCCGCGCGCCCTGATCCATCACGAACCCGACAATAGCCACTGCCAGTGCGGCTGCGCCCTCAAGCGTATTGGTGAAGATGTCAGCGAAAAGCTCGACTACACGCCGGGCGTGTTCACGGTCGAACGCCACATCCGAGGTAAGTGGGTCTGTGATGACTGCGAAACGCTGATCCAGGCACCGGTTCCGGCGCACGTTATCGACAAGGGCATCCCGACCGCAGGGCTGCTGGCCCATGTCATGATTGCGAAGTTCGCCGACCATCTACCGCTCTATCGTCAGGAATCGATTTTTGGTCGAGCTGGCCTGGCCATCGCTCGCTCAACCTTGGCGCAATGGGTTGGCAACTGTGGTGTGCAGTTGCAGCCGTTGGTGGATGCCTTGCGTGATGCCGTTCTTGCACACGGCGTGATCCACGCCGACGAAACGCCGGTACAGATGCTCACGCCCGGCGCAAAGAAAACCCATCGCTCCTATGTCTGGGCCTACGCCACCAGCCAGTTTTCGGACTTGGCGGCGGTCGTTTACGACTTCAGCCCCAGCCGCGCTGGAGAACACGCCCGCAACTTCCTGGAAGGCTGGAAAGGCAAGTTGGTCTGCGACGATTTTGGCGGCTACAAGGCCAGTTTTGAACTCGGCGTGACCGAGATCGGCTGCATGGCCCATGCACGGCGCAAGTTTTTCGAGCTGCACGCCACGCACAAGAGCCAACTTGCAGAACAAGCCTTGCGATACATCCAGTTGCTGTATGAAATCGAGCGTGAAGTCCGCGACCTAGAGCCGGATTTACGCCGCCTGATACGGCAAGAAAAAGCCGTGCCGGTGATGGATGCCCTACATGCCTGGATGATCGCCCAGCGTCTGCTCGTGCACGATGGCTCGGCTATCGCCAGGGCTTTAGATTACAGCCTAAAACGTTGGGCGGCGCTATCGCGCTACCTCGATGACGGGGCCGTACCCATAGACAATAACTGGGCCGAGAACCAAATCAGGCCGTGGGCTCTGGGTCGCAAAAACTGGCTATTTGCAGGCTCACTGCGCAGCGGAAAACGCGCGGCGGCGATCATGAGTTTGATCCAATCTGCACGGTTAAATGGGCATGATCCATATGCCTATCTGAAGGACGTTCTCACGCGCCTGCCTACACAGCGTGCGAGTGAGATTACGAAGTTGCTGCCGCATATGTGGCGATCGGCATAGCCGAGCAAGATGCATTCGTGGCTTACTCGAATAGGAACTCAAGATCCTAATTGGAGAAATGGATGCTTCATTCAACCCGTATAGTTTTTATTCACGGCCTAATCGGCCCACTCAATGAAACCATCCTGATGGGTGGGGCAAAATCTACGCAAATCCTTGCTCCAGATATGCTCGGCTACGGCTCCTTGGCAGGAGTCGATCCGGAAATGATTAGCCTGAATGCCCAAGTCGAGTATCTGCATCAGGAAATCAATGCAGTCTCTTCGACGCATGACCGCTGGTACCTCGTAGGGCATTCCGTCGGTGGTGCAATTGCTGCGCTTTTTACCGCCGCTTATCCAAATCGAGTGGCAGCCGTAATAAGTATTGAAGGAAATTTCACATTAGATGACGCCTTTTGGTCGCAAAAACTGGCAAAAATGCCACTGAAAGAGGTCGAAACCAAACTGGCAAACGATCGATCAGAGCCGGAAAAATGGCTGGATGGCGCTGGAGTAAAACCTACCGAGGCCACTTTGTTAGCGGCGACAACCGCTCTTTCGTTTCAGCCGGCGAGCACGCTTCAGCAAATGGCAACCTCTGTCGTTGATATCACGGGCGACCCGGCCTACTTGGATGGAATCAAAGGTTGGGTCGATAACATTCCGCTCCATCTTATTGCAGGCGAACGATCAGCCAATGGATGGCACATTCCTGACTGGGTCAAAGAGAAAGCCGCGTCATACCGAGTAATGGAAAATTGTGGCCATCTGATGATGCTTGAGGATGCCCACCAATTTTCGTCTGCAATAACCTCCATCATCGAAAAAAACTAAAGCCACCCTAGATCGCCAGTAGCCTAAAGGCTGCTGTCGATGTGTTGCTAAGGTTTCTGGCCGTCACTGTAAAATCGCGAGATTTTCCTTCGTCTAGATGACTTCGCAAGACGCTTACCCCCGGCGGGCGCAAAAAACCACTGAAGTGGCTTTGGTGGGGTTGATTTAATGGCGCACCCGTGGACCGAGTGCATAGGGCGATGCTAACAGGAGGGTAAATCCAGTCTTGATCGAGAAGGTTGCCAGACATCTCCCGAGCGCTTTGAGCAGTTGCTTCGTTCCGCAACGATACAACGAATATTTCCCCTGGAGGGAGATGGGGCATACGCTAATTTATCGACTTTGACCGCGCAATGAACAGGCAATGTCATCCTCGGAGTCTGGTATAAGAGTCTGACTACCCAGCCGCAGCTGACATGTCCATCTCGGGGCTCAAGGTTCCTAGCCAGGCCACAAGGCACACAATGACTGTCGCGATGGAGAACTCCAGGGTCATGCTGCGTCGCAATGCATTGACGGCAATTGCGTAGTGTCCTTTCTTAATTGATCGCTCTAATAATGGACTCAAATGGAAGCGATTAAGGGATGCCAATACAATCATTCCTGCAAACAATAGGATTTTTAAAAATAGAAGTACGCCATAGGTACTGAGCATCACTTGGTCTAAGTTAGGTCCGACGATGAAAAGATAGTTTACTATTCCGGACAGACCTATAGTTACTACGATCAGCGCCCCAGCTGACTCGAACCCGGTCAGGGCTCTTGCCAGAATCCGCACCTCCTGTTCGCCTTTAAGCATCCTCGCTCGCAGCAGTAAAGCGAATCCAGCGAGAGCACCTAACCAGCCACCTGCTGCCAAAAGGTGAAAAATATCGCTGGTGAAATGCATATAACGACGACTGCCCTCATCCATGGCGCCGTGTCCTGTCCACGCGAGAGTAGCAAGGGCGACAGCACTCAATATCGACACCGCCCATAAACTTGGCGTCGGGAAGCGTTTGTTCAGGGTGGCGGCTATGCACGCCAGTACAAGGGCTATTATCCGGACCATCCACGTCAGCCCAACATCTGTCCCCATCAGTACCATTTGAAAAATGTGATGATGAAGCTCCATAAAATCTGAAACACCACTCATCATCTTTGCAAGTAATAACATAGCGAAAAGTGATAGGGCTAAGGCGGTAATTGCCGTACCTAAAAGCAGCGACTCAAAGTTTAGAACAGAACCGGACACTCTCTCTTTGCCCCTTAGGCTATACAGGCCAAAAGTTGCCAGGCCGAATAGCAGCATCAGGTCCATATAAAGAGCGAAGCGAAGGACTATGTTGATTGAGTCGCTCATGGATCATTTCACTTTGAAAGAAAAATTGCCTGTCATGGGGTGAGTGTCTGAAGAGACCGCTCGCCACTCGACTTTATAAGAACCCGTGGTGAGCGGAGAGGCGGGTGTGATGACCATCGTTTTCGGATCATCGCTGCCTGAAATACTCGCCTTCACACCCATGGGTGAATTAGGCATGCCCGGCATGTCTGTCATTATCAGTTTCGCTCCCGAAAACTGAGTAGTGAGGTTTTCCGAGAAGTGCAGCTCGATCTTGGAAGGAGCTACGGAGGCCGAGCCGTCCGCAGGGTTTGAGGAGGTTAACTTTGGATGCGATTGGGCTACAGCGCTCAAGAGCAATCCGGCAGTAAGTGCAGCCGCTAAAGTTGTAGTTTTAAAAAATGACATGCAAGACTCCTCACAGCATAAGCTGTCGGTTCGAAGTTTGGTGGGGGCGATCTAGCTTTCTACTTATCGATTCCGGTTAAAACGGCATGCGAATACCCAGCGTCTGCTGCGTTATGTAAGGACTGACTCAGGCAATAGATTAAATATTCTCGTGTGCTAGAGCTGGGACACGATGCCACATGACAGCGGGCCGGTCGATTACAATTCAGTAAGCTTTGTGCCTGCTCTTGGGTTCAGCACTGAGGATGGCTTTAGTCACTTTCACTCGCGCGATCGCTTACCCGTTGGATCAGAGAGTGTGTTTCCCATGTGTAAACGCTACCTAACCTACAGTCAGGCCCCGTCGGCTCCTCAATTTGATGGGGGAACGCGCTAACCGACGAGGAACGTCGCGCCCTCTCCCGGCCCGAGCAATTTTTCAGTTTGTTCGAGTCAGGAGAGCATGCGGCCTAGGGCGATATTGTCGCTCTTGATCAAACCACCTTGAGCTGCCCCATCATGCCCATCGCTTCGTGTTCGAGGATGTGGCAGTGAAACATGCGCAGGCCGGGCCAACGCTGTACCGTTTTAATGCGTACGATTTCACTTGAGCGCAGATTGACCGTGTCTTGCCAGGCACGGAAAGATACCGGTGTGACTACGCCGTCAAACTCCCGCTCAACCACTTGGAACTGAGTACCGTGCAGGTGAAAGGGATGGTCCATGTCAGAATGATTGACGATTTCCCATAGCTCGACCTCGTTGACTCGGCTCACCAGATCGATACGTTGCATGTCGTATTCCTGGTCGTTGACCAGAAACTGCACGCCATGGCGACCATTGGCCATGCTCATTTTTTCGCTGAACACCACCTGTTTGCGTACTGCGGCCGCACCAAGGTCGGGCACTGAGCCGAGCTTAAGCGGCAGGGCTGCCTGCTCTGTGGCTGTGACCGTCGTAAAATCAACCGTCAGCAGAGGCATGATGTGATCAGGCGTCACATCGCCCATTTTGCCGCGCGCGTAGATATTGGCGCTCAATTCCACGCGGTCGCGACGGCGGCCTGCGTCGATTATCAGTTCGATCCGCTGACCCGGTGCCAACAGGTATTCGGTCAACCCAGACTGTGGCTCTTCCAGCAGACCACCGTCGGTGCCGACCAGAGTCAGCGTGCTACCGGGCAGAGCGAGTTGCAGGTAGCGGGCACTACAGGCGTTCCAAATGCGCCAGCGCTCACGACCTCCAGAGGCGAATGGCAAGACGGGTTGGTGCTGGGCATTGACCAAGGCGAACTGACCTTCGCGACCGTTCATCCAGTCGTTGGCTTCGTTCGGGGCGATGGCAGCGTAACGGTCTAGTTTGAGATCGGAGACCACCAGCAATCGCTCTGGCAACCCGGCCAAGGGGTCATGCCGCGACCTTACCACCAGTGGGCCTGCCAAGCCTCGGAACGCTTGTTCCGCTGTGTTTTGGTGAGGATGCGGGTGATACCAGTAGGTGCCGGCGCTGCCCTCGGGCAAATTGAAACTGTAAGTACGGCGTCCGCCTGGTGGTACCGGGTCATGCGGATTGCCGTCTTGCTCTGGCGGTATCGGCAAGCCGTGCCAGTGGATAGTAGACGGCTGTTTGAGATTGTTGACGAAGGTGATTGCGACCGTGTCGCCCTCAAACAGCTCGATCAGGGGGCCAGGCAGGCCACCATTATATGCCCAGAATTCGGTTGCGGCCTGTCCAGGGATAAAGGGAACCGCTAGTGGCGCAGCGGTCAGGGTCGCCTGAAAGTGGCCTGGCACGCTGCTGGCGTTGGCCAGTTTGGGGATTTCGCGCAGTGAGCCGCCAGCCGGTAGCATATCTGATGCCAGCAAAGGCAATCCAGGAGGTGTCGATGAGGAGGTCATGGTGTCTGCCGACCACGCTTGTAACCAAGGGCCAGCCAGCCCTGTCAACGCCAACCCTCCAAGGAAGGTGCGCCGTTGCATCAAGTGCACCTTCATTTGGACATCTGCATGTTCATCATGCTCGACTGCTGATCCATCATCTTCATCATCATGTCCATCATTCCCGTGCCGCCATTTTCTGAGCCAGACATGCCCATTTCTTTACAGCCCTTGCCTGCGTGCATGTCACGCATCATCTCCATGGAGCCCTTCATAGTCTGCATGCTCTCCTGCATAGCGGCCCGGCGTTCGGTTGGCGTCTTGGCGGCGGAGACCTTGTCGCGGGCGGCTTGCATCTTTTGCATATGCTCAGTCATGGCTTGATTGCTGGCAGGCTGGGCCTGAGTGCTTGTCTCGGCGGCGGGTGGCGTGGCGTCATCCGGATGATGAGCTTCCGTGGCATTGGCGAATAAGGCAGTGCTCGTGAGTAGAGCGGCTAAAACCAACTTCAGTGGTGCTTGCATGACAAATCTCCAGACGAAGGGGAAAAGCTCGCACGGTTGAACCGCGCCGAATCAGTATGTAGTCGAGCAGTATGCAAACAGGGCGTCTGGCAACCAACTACCAACGGTAAACCGCAACGGCATCTGCAAGAGAGGAGGTCACTACCCACGGAACATACTCCGGTTAATTGACCACCCTGCCATGTGTAATAGTAGCGCTCGCCTAATGGGGGTTGTTGACATAGGTCAAACATAACCGCACTCCCGTTACTACTATTGGTATTGCAAGAGTGGGCTCTTGGACTCGGCGTTGATTCGAGGAACATTTCCAAGCTTAGGCGCGTTTCATGCTGGCACTAGGGAGTTCAATATGAAAGTCAGTTGTTCCATTGGATGAAGTGCACCAGATTCTGCCCTCATGAGCTTCAATGATCGACCGGGTAATCGACAGCCCCAGTCCTGCGTTGCTAGGGCTCCCTTCGCGCCTCGCAGGGTCTGCGCGGTAAAAGCGATCAAAAAGTTTCTCAAGGTGTTCGGGCGCAATGGTCTTCCCAGGGTTTTGCACCGTCACCACCGTCGACGTATTTGTCTGACGGATATCCACACGGATGGTTTTCCCCTCTGGCGTGTACCGTAGCGCATTCGAAAGTAAGTTCGAGATGGCTCTGCGCAGCATCAATACGTCACCGCTGACACTTCCGACACCTGAAACGCAAAGCTCAATGCCTCGCTCGTCAGCCAGCAGGCGGTAGTATTCGAGCAGTTTCCCCACCACCTCCCGCAGCTCTATCTGGCTGTTCTCTGGTTTGATCAACTTATTGTCGGACTTGGCCAGGAAAAGCATGTCATCGATCATGCGAGACATGCGCTTCAAATCCTCAAGATTTGAGAACAGATTGTCTTCGTAGTCCTCAATGTTCCTTTTTCGTGAGAGCACTACCTCAGTGTGGGTCATCAGGTTACTGACAGGCGTTCGCAGCTCATGAGCAATGTCTGCGGAAAAATTCGAAAGCCGGACAAATGCATCGTCCAGACGGGACAACATTGCGTTGAACGATGACACCATCTGCTGGAGTTCTTTTGGCACGGGCGCCAACGGGATGCGTTCTTTCAGTGAGCCGGCAGACATCGAGGCCGCGACCATCGTCACCTGCCGAATAGGGCGCATACCGCTGCGTGCAACCATCCACCCCAGCCCGGCACTGACTAGCGCGCTGATCACCAACCCTATCCAAAACCATCGCTGAAGGGTCTCGAAGAAATACATATGCTGCGTCACATCAAAGATCAAGATCACGGTCAGCGGCTTATCCTGCCCGGGAACAATTGCCGGGGCCATGACGCCTCGGTAAATCTGCTCATGGTCCTGCCACTCCAACATCGCGTTGCTTTCGAGCGTGCGGAGCTGCTCTGGCACCCTGACCGGCCTTGGGCTAGCGAAAAACAGCTTTCCATCGCTATTCAGAATGATAGCGGTCAAATCACGGTGTGCCCCCAGCAAAGCCTCTAGCTGTGGTTTTAACTCACTGAATTGATCGACGCTGTGCAGCTCTCCCAAGATCCTTTGGGTTGAGCTGAGTTTTTCGTTCAGGGTTTGCTGATCCAGCATCTTGAAATGACGCTGGCTGAGGTGATTAAAACTAACGCCGGCAACGGTAAGCACGACGGTCACCGAAAGCATGAACATCAAGCTCAGACGTGTTGTAAGGGATAGGCGGTTCATTCCTGATCCGAGTCTGGTGAGTCCAGCATGTAACCCATGCCTCGAACGGTCTGGATCAGTTTGACCTCGAAGTCGTCATCAATCTTCGCCCTGAGCCTTCTTACCGCCACTTCTATCACGTTAGTATCGCTGTCGAAGTTCATGTCCCAGACTTGAGAGGCAATGAGCGACTTTGATAGCACTTCGCCTCTGCGGCGCAGCAGTAGCTCCAGCAGCGCGAACTCTTTAGCCGTCAGGTCTATGCGTTTTCCTCCCCGAATTGCCCTGCGTTTGAGTAGGTCGACCTCAAGATCGGCCACTTTCATATGGGTTTGCGCGGGAGCGCTATTACCGCGACGCAGCAAGGTTCTGACGCGAGCCAGCAATTCAGAAAAAGCGAAAGGTTTGATCAGATAATCGTCTGCCCCCAGCTCTAGTCCCTTGACCCTATCTTCAATGCTGTCTCGCGCCGTCAGGAAAAGCACCGGCACCTCTTTACCCGACCTACGCACCTTTTGAAGGAGTTCCCACCCATCCATGCCTGGCATCATCACGTCCAGAATCAGCAGGTCGTATGCCTCGCTTAAGGCGTGTTGAAGGGCCTCACTGCCGTCGGTGAATCGATCAACAGTGAACCCGGTCTCGGTCAGGCCCTGCTGTAAATAGATACCTAATGTCGGTTCGTCTTCAGCAACCAAAAGTTTCATGGGGTGAATCTCAATATGACCATTAGGCTGAGTGTGCAGCAAATAAGTCTCTCTGATCCGAAACTGACATAAATGTAATCTTGGCGTCAGGTAAATGTTAACCCGCATGAATACTTACCTGTTTTCACTCGACACGTTCGTCACCGAACAGCAATTTGATCAGGCAAGTGTTACAACAGAGTCGAGACCTTCATACAAGTACCGGCCCTACTGAGCCAGTATTGGACTCAATGGTTGCTCCGCTGAAGTGAGTACGCATGACTTGATCGAGATCACAGTTTTAAAGTGAGCGTGGGCTACTCTCAAGTATCAGACTTATGGCAACTTTTGCCAAAAAAATGGGAGATAAATCATGAACCCTCATCAGTATTCGGTTGAAAATGCCCCGCTACCCTTCTGGAGGAGCAAAACAGGTGTCGTACTCATCATGCTGGTTGCGATTGGCGCCTTCTATCTGATTAGGGAACACTTCAGTCATCTTTCACCTTATCTGACTTACCTGCCCTATCTGATCCTGTTCGCCTGCCCGCTGATGCATATTTTCGGACACGGAGGGCACGGTCAACATGTCGATCCGTCAGAAACCAACAAGGATGAGAAAGGAAAATAGCCATGCCTAGTGCCATAAGTCACCAAGACCAAACCCTTCCTGCGAAGGTCCTGGATGAAGGTCTACGCGATCCGGTGTGTGGCATGGCTGTTACCCCGCCGATCAAGTTCAGCGAGACTTATCAGGGGCAGACCTATCAGTTTTGCAGCCTGAAGTGCCAGGAGAAGTTTAGAGCAGAACCCCCGCGCTATGCCGCTGCCCTGTCGGATACCGATCACTCTAGCCACACCGTTCCAGCAGCTGAAACACAGGAAGTTACCGAGTTCACCTGCCCTATGCACCCGGAAATACGCCAGCCTGGGCCTGGCAGTTGTCCTAAATGTGGTATGACATTAGAACCGGTCATGCCCGCGCTCGATGAAGAGGAAAACCCCAAACTCCGGGATTTCACCCGCCGCTTTTGGTGGTCGCTGCCATTAACCGTGATAGTGACCGTGCTCGCCATGGCTGGACACTCGTTACAACTCTTCCATGGCTCGATCCAAAACTGGATCGAGCTCGCTCTAGCGACGCCAGTGACCTTATGGGCAGGTTGGCCCTTTTTTGTAAGGGGCATCGCCTCCATTAGGAATCGCAGTCCAAACATGTGGACTCTGATTGGTTTGGGTACCGCCGCAGCCTATCTTTACAGCGTCGTGGCAACGCTCTTTCCCCAAAGCTTTCCCGCCACCTTCATGCAAGATGGGCGCATCGGCGTCTACTTCGAAGCCGCGGCGGTCATCATCTCGCTCACCTTGCTTGGGCAGATTCTTGAGCTCAAAGCCCGATCCCAAACCTCCGCCGCCATTAAGTCCCTTCTCGGCCTATCTCCCAAGACTGCACGAAGAATCAACGCCGATGGTCAGGAGGAAGACATTCCTCTCACCCATGTTCACCTAGGAGACCACCTGCGTGTCAGACCAGGTGAAAAGGTACCCGTTGATGGCTCAGTACTGGAGGGTGAAAGTGCGGTGGATGAATCCATGCTTACTGGCGAGCCAGTGCCGGTAATGAAAAGAGCTGGAGATAGCTTGATCGGCGCCACGCTCAATACCCATGGGAGCTTGGTAATGGAGGCGCAGAAGGTCGGCGCAGAGACCATGCTTTCACAGATCGTACAGATGGTCGCTCGGGCTCAGCGCTCCAAAGCACCAATGCAACGAATGGCCGACTCGATTGCCGGCTACTTTGTGATGGGTGTGATCACGATTGCGGTGCTAACACTCATAGGCTGGGGGCTCTTCGGCCCTGAACCCAGCTGGGTCTTTGGTCTGATCAACGCTGTCGCAGTGCTGATCATCGCTTGCCCCTGTGCGCTGGGTCTCGCAACGCCTATGTCGATCATGGTTTCGACGGGTAAGGCAGCTAGCATGGGTGTGCTGTTCAGGGATGCCAGTGCCATCGAAAACCTTTGCAAGATCGACACACTGATTGTCGATAAAACAGGCACCCTGACAGAAGGGCGGCCGGTATTTCACAGTGTGGAGGCCACACCCAGTTTCAACCCCCACGATGTTCTTCAACTGGCCGCCAGTCTTGATCAAGGCAGCGAACATCCGTTGGCTCATGCAATTGTCGATCACGCCCGAACCGAGAACATCGAGCTCACCAAACCTGAATCCTTTGAGTCCGGTTCAGGTATTGGGGTCAGCGGTCTAGTTGATGGCAAGAAGATCCAGCTGGGCAACACTGCGTTGATGGAAGCCGCCGGCGTTAGCACTAAGGCCATACAAGACCGTGCAGAGTTGTTACGCCTTGAAGGCATCAGCATCATCTATCTCGCAGTTGACGGAGTATTGGCAGGGTTACTGGCGGTGTCAGACCCGATAAAACCGACCTCCAAAGAAGCAGTCACCAAGCTCAAAGCTGATAACGTAAAAATCATCATGGCCACCGGTGATGGGCTCACCACCGCTCGGGCTGTCGCCAGGGAGATGGGGATTGAAGAGGTCCATGGTGAAGTGAAACCTCAGGACAAGGAACGCCTGGTTGCAGACCTCCAGCAGCAGGGCCGGAAGATTGCCGTGGCTGGCGACGGAATCAACGACGCGCCAGCCCTGGCGCGAGCAGATGTCGGCATCGCAATGGGAACAGGGACTGACGTTGCGATGAATAGCGCGCAGCTCACACTTGTAAAAGGCGACCTAATGGGCATTCTACGAGCACGGGCTCTTTCGGTTGCAACAGTAAAAAACATGCGGCAAAACCTGGGCTTCGCCTTTCTTTACAACTCGATGGGTATTCCCCTCGCCGCAGGCCTGCTCTATCCCCTGACAGGGCACCTCCTATCGCCAATGATCGCCGCCATAGCCATGAGCGTCAGTTCTGCGTCTGTAGTTTTCAATGCATTGAGACTGAGAAATACCCGAATAGATTGAACTTCAGCGATGCTCGCAACCCGAAACAGAGAACTCTTGACCTTACCGCCGTGTCAACGTTGATGCTGTAGTTGCGATGAAAAGAGACCGCTCAGCACGAGAGGAATAAACATGTTTGTCTTAGATGTATCAGGCATTGGTTGCGGCAGCTGTGTCAGCAAAATTACCAAAGCGATTCAATCACTGGACAACGAAGCTACGGTTTCCGTGGACAGGGCGGCCGGTAAGGTGAGCGTTGAAAGCAGCCAAAGCCCAGAGTAGGTTCGTAAAGCTGTCGAGGCGTTAGGTTTTCCTTCCCAGATCAGCGCCTGAGAGCGCTGATTCCTCGCTTTGATAGCGCTTTCACGGTGGTTCGTCGGATATAAACATTGTAGCGTTCGGCCTGCTTGCGCAGCCTTCAACAACTTGGCCCCCGAAACACCCTGAGGAACCCCCCGCTAGTTATGCGTGATCGGGATCAGCTCTGCACGGCTCTTGCCGGCGTTGACCAGTAGAACCTGTCGACGATAGCGTGCCAAATAGATAGCCGCTGTCAGCCCGGCAGGGTCTGCACCGACGATAAGGCAATCCACCACATGATATTGAGCCTGGTTGCTTGTCTTCTGGCTCTCCAGGTTTTGCCTATGCTGTCTGACGCCAGAGTCACCGCGCAGTGAACTGAGGGCTTTCGGTTCGCGCGGAACCAACGGCCATATCCAGTGCCGCATCGGGGCATGATTACTCGGCGAACCACGCGGCACTCATCCGAAGGTTGAAGAGTGGTGCTGGCAGGGTAATATCGACCATCATGCTGTCATCGAAATTAGCTCGGACAGAACCCTTTTGGCCAAGTTCTGATCACGCAATGTTTCTACCACCCCCATGCGATTGGGCTTCTCCAGGCACAGTGACAGAGCACCGTCTCGGGCTAAGATCCGTGCCTCTGCTTGCACCTTTGACCTAGCTCGAATGGCTCTGGAAATCCATGGTCCAAGCGGAGCTTGGTTTTCGTCCAGTACCCGTTCAAGGTGGTGTGCGCCGGCGAGAATCACCGGCCAAACCGGTACGGCTTTTTCTGTCAAAGATGCAGCGCACAGATCGACATCACTATCACCATAGTTATGGTGATGGTTTTTTATTTGCTTTAATCCACTGATCGAATACGACGATTTCCTTTTCCTGTGCGGCAATTATGTCCTTGGCCATACCGAGCATCTCTGGATTTTTTCCGTTCTTGAATTCGGCTTGCGCCATCTTGACTGCCATCTGGTGATGCATCCGCATGTTGGCCGCGAAGTCATAATCCACATCGCCGGTCTTGGACGTGCCACCCATTTTTTTCATGCCATCCATCTTCGAGTGATCCATCTGCTCAGAAGGCATCGGCATCATTTCGCTTTTCGCGGGTTCTGCGGCATTAGTCCACGTCGGCGCTGTTGCCATGACCGCGACAGCCATCGCTAACGCCCTCACCGACAAAGTGAATCGGCCAGAGCTATTGTGCTTAATATGCTTTGACATTGTGAATCTCCTGTTAGAGGGCGGAAGATTGGCATATACATACCATTGCCCCCGCGCACGGAAATCGCTATTTCTGTACCTACATAGGGCTCGACTAACCTTGGCCACCAGCCATTTTTCGGCAGCTCTCTGCGCATTCGCGACAGGCTTTGACGCAATCGTCCATATCACCGACCTGTTCGCAGCTCTTGACACAGGCCTCACAGATCTCGGCGCAAATCGCGCATACGTGGTGGTGGAAAGTGGAATCACTCAATAAAAAATTGGCCGCCGTTTGACAGATTTCGGCACAATTGATCATCAGCCTAAAATGTTCGGCCTCAACGTGTTTACCCCCTACCTCAAGGCAATGGTTCATCGCTGTATTCAGGCAAACTCTGTGGCAGTGGCTACACGCCTCAACGCAAGGCAGCAGGTGTTGAGGCGGCGTGTGAGAGGGCATCGGGGTGTTAGTCATAGCTATGTTCTCCATTGTATCCAAGGAAAGACAACGCAAGCAGTGGTGTTAGGGCCATCTATATTCGACAGTTTCGATTAAAAAACTGATCATTTCGGACAGATGGTGAATGAGGATATTGCAGATAAATACCAAGCGTAAAGGGAGCAAGATATTGCTTCATGGCTGTCAGGTAAGTGCGTACTCACGGGCGCATATTTCACCCTAGACCACGCTTGGCGGACAGTCGACAGAAATTAATATTACATTCCTGTCAGCTTCTAGTCGGTTAGCATTTCGTTGCGAATAGCCTAAATTCTGAAAAAGTCTTCCATCTCTGGTGGAGTACCCGCCTCACACGAACTGAACGGTTGAGCCCTGATAAAAACAGATGGCCTTCGCCAATGCAGAGTACGCCGGTAAACCCAAGCAGACCCAAGACCGCTTCCTGATTCAGATGGATCAGGTCTTGCCGTGGAAGGGTTTAGCCGCACTATCCGAAGAATGAAGGCGGCCGTTCAGCGTATACGTTGATGATCAGGTTGCAGGTAATATCAGTAATCGTACGGCCAATACGCCTTCCTGATACCAACGCTTATGAGCGTTAAAATAGTGTCCGCTTAAATTGCGCAGCCCCCTTAGCGTTAGCGTTAGCGTTAGGATCATTTAGACACAAATCTGAGATTCAAAGATAAGCCACTTCGAGTCTGAGAATTGCACTGTACATAGCTGTCAGCAAGCCCTTGCCCCTTTGCTTATTAGTCACCTCGCAAAACTTTAAGCAAACCTTTAAATACTCCATTCAACCTAGTAAAAGCGGCATCGAAATGAATTTCATTTTCTGCGTACTTTGCGACCTCGACCTGTTGATCGACTGTATTTTGATCAATGGAAGGTTGATCCGGTGTGCTGTGAAGCAAAGTATCTCCGTAAATATCACCTGCTGATTCTTTTCCGGAAATATGCTTTAGGTTTGTTGTTTTCAAAGAAAACGGAGTCGCAATAGCTACTTTTTTCTGGTCTACAAGTACAGCAGAAAAGTCTGAATCTTAGGCCTTAAAGTTCGGCGTATCGGCGTTAGCGATATTATTGCTCAGCACCTCAGCTCTTTGGCTACGATAAATTAACGCTTTTTCTGCGGAGCCAAGCGCGTTCTCAAAATTAATACTCACACCCAATCACCCTCAGTAGCGCTACTATTCTCACGGATATCGAACACTCAAATGTGAACGCACTGCGTTCACGTCGACTTATTCAATTCCATTGCAGGTGCCAAAAAAGCGTCAAGTCCTCGTAAAAGTGACCGGAAGCTTAAGAAATCGCATAGCTAAAACTTTTAATCGGTAAATAGCGGTATGTGACGCTGGATGATCGAGACCTTACTGATTAAGTAGTGTGTTCCTCAAGAGAAATATCGCAACCTGACACAACTGTAATATTTGCCTAAGCTAACTGACAGGGGATGAGTTTTATAGTCCTGTTGAGCCTTAAGCTCACCCCTAAGAATCATCACGTGATGTGGATTTGGGGTTACCAACACTGATCACAGGAAATCCAAATGTCCCCTATCAAAGCTTTGTTCGTTATCGCAGCCCTGACCGTCTCTTCTTTGGCTATGGCTGAAGGCGGTGGTGACCGGACTTTCGCACGCATGGAGGCGGCTAGGCATAAGTCAATGGAATCGTACCAAGTAGCCCAAAAGCATAGCGCCCAGCCTCCCATCGCAGAAGGTAAAGCCGAAGCGATGAACCACAACAATGGCTGAATAGCCTGCCGCGCTCCCAAGCTGACAGAAATGTAATCACTGTGGTGGTTTAAATGTGGCAATTTCTGAGCTCGCTTGCCGTAAGAATTCGTCTTTAGTCACGGCGGGCGAAGCTCACCTGGGCTCATTAAAACCCCGAGAGAGTGCCTTCAACCTGGATGGGCAACGCATTGGTTGTTTCGCACGGCTTCCCTTTTGACTGATTGGACTTAAACGGTATGCATTCCAAAACCTCTAGGCGGACTTTCGTTAAAGGCCTGGCCGCTGGTGGCATTCTCGGCGGCCTTGGTCTATGGCGCACTCCCGTATGGGCAGTCACCAGTCCTGGTCTGCCGAGCGTTCTCACCGGTAACGAATTTGATCTATTTATTGGTGAAAGCCCTGTAAACATAACTGGCTCGCCACGCACAGCAATGACCATCAATGGCTCATTGCCCGGACCTTTGCTGCGCTGGCGCGAAGGAGAGACGGTCACACTGCGGGTGAAAAACCGCCTAAACCAAGACACCTCAATCCATTGGCACGGGATCATCCTGCCGGCCAATATGGACGGTGTGCCCGGCTTGAGTTTCCATGGCATCGCACCGGATGGCATGTACGAGTACAAATTCAAGGTTCATCAGAACGGTACGTACTGGTACCACAGCCACTCTGGCCTACAGGAACAGGCAGGCGTTTACGGCCCAATCGTTATCGACTCGAAAGAGCCTGAACCTTTTCAATACAACCGCGACTATGTGGTGATGTTGACTGACTGGACCGATGAAGATCCTAGCCGCGTCATGGCCAAGCTCAAGAAGCAATCGGACTACTACAACCACCACAAACGTACCGTTGGCGACTTCATCGACGATGTCAGCAAGCAAGGCTGGTCTGCTGCCGTGGCCGACCGGAAGATGTGGGCTGAAATGAAAATGAACCCCACCGATCTCGCAGACGTCAGTGGGGACACTTATACCTATCTCATGAATGGCCAGGCGCCTAATGGTAACTGGACCGGTATTTTCAAACCGGGCGAGAAACTGCGCCTGCGTTTTATCAACGGCTCAGCCATGAGCTATTTCGACGTCCGTATTCCTGGTTTGAAAATGACCGTTGTGGCCGCTGACGGACAACATGTCAAACCGGTCAGCGTCGACGAATTCCGCATCGCCGTGGCAGAAACGTATGACGTGATCGTTGAGCCTGCCAGCGAAGAGGCTTACACCATATTTGCCCAGTCGATGGATAGAACCGGTTATGCACGCGGAACCCTGGCAGTTCGCGAAGGATTAAAGGCACAGGTGCCTGCGATCGATCCCCGACCTCTTTTGACCATGGATGACATGGGAATGGGCGGTATGGCCGGTATGGACCACAGCAAGATGGCAGGCATGGACAAAGGCGACATGTCCAACATGGCCGGTATGGACCACAGCAAGATGGCAGGGATGGGCAGTGGTGATATGTCAGGGATGGCTGGCATGGGCGGAGAAATGCAGACTCACCCAGCCTCCGAAACCAACAACCCGTTGGTTGACATGCAAGCCATGAACCCAACGCCAAAGCTAAACGATCCTGGCATCGGTTTGCGGGACAATGGTCGTCGAGTGCTCACCTACTCTGATCTGAAAAGCACTTTCCAAGACCCTGACGGCCGCGAGCCCAACCGCACCATCGAGCTTCATCTGACCGGTCACATGGAGAAGTTTTCGTGGTCCTTCAACGGTATCAAATTCTCTGACGCCGAGCCGCTTCACCTGAAGTACGGCGAACGTCTACGCATCACTTTGGTGAACGACACCATGATGACCCACCCCATCCACCTTCACGGCATGTGGAGTGACCTTGAGGATGAGAACGGCAAGTTCATGGTGCGCAAGCACACGATCGATATGCCGCCAGGTACCAAGCGCAGCTATAGAGTCACCGCTGATGCCTTAGGTCGCTGGGCCTATCACTGCCACCTGCTTTTCCATATGGAAATGGGCATGTTCCGTGAAGTACGGGTTGATGAGTAAAGGAGACGATCTGTGAGCACATACCTAAAACGTAAATCGCTGGTGGGTTGCCTCTTTGCCGTTGGCCTGCTGGGCGGACTCTCGTCCACGGTGCTGGCAGGGGAAGACACTAGCGATCATTTACCTGCTACTCCTGCGAAAGCAACGGACAAGCCTGCAACTATGACAAACGGGTCAATGGACCACGGCAAGATGAGCCATGAGTCGATGGATCATGATCAAAAAACCAAAAAGGCAGATTGAGATCATGAGGAGTAAGTTTTTAGGCCCAACGCTGATGGCACTGGCAGTATCTACCAGTCCTGCTTTCTTTGTGATGGCCCAAGCCGTGGAAGAGATGAATCCTTCGATGGCAATGCCATCAAGTGCTGGCTCAAAGCCTTCGACTGCGCAAAAGACCAAGTCTGCCAAAGCGAAAGATGGCGCGATGGATCACTCCAAGATGGACCACGGTTCAATGGCAGCTATGGACGATGGTGAGATGGACGGTATGGATGGAGGGGCGACTACCGCCAGTCGAACTCCAGTCCCCGTACTTACCGACGCTGACCGTGCAGCTGCCTTCCCAGATGTGGCGGGTCATGGTGTCCACGACAAAAAACTCAACTCATTTATGCTGCTGGATAAGTTTGAGTACCAAGACGCTGACAACGGTAGTGCGTTGGCCTGGGATGCAAAAGGATGGATCGGCGGTGACGTTGATCGTCTGTGGTTGCGCTCGGAAGGTGAACGCACCAATGGCGTAACGAAAAACGCTGAACTCCAAGCACTTTGGGGGCACGCCATCGGTCCATGGTGGGATGTCGTTACCGGCGTACGACAAGACTTCAAGCCTGGGTCGCCACAAACGTGGGGAGCGCTCGGTATTCAGGGCATGGCCCTCTATAACTTTGAAGCCGAAGCGACTGCTTACATCGGTGAGAACGGTCAAACCGCTGCTCGACTTGAGGGTGATTACGACATTCTGCTGACCAATCGCCTGATCTTGCAGCCAACAGCCGAAGTAAATTTATACGGAAAAAATGATCCCCAGCGGGGCATTGGCTCTGGATTGGCAAACACCGAAGTAGGGCTCCGATTACGTTACGAGATTGATCGCCAATTTGCCCCCTACATCGGGGTTACCTGGAACCGCTCCTACGGCAAGACGGCCGACCTGGCCAGCGATGAAGGAGAAAAGACCAACGAGGCTCGATTTGTAGCCGGTATTCGGATGTGGTTCTGAGTGGTGAGAGCAACGCCATTACGAACTTTGAACGATCGGGGAGTCGGCTCTCCCGACTCAAGCGTAAGACCTTCAACCAAATCTAAGTAGTGGTATTGAACGCTCGGGTGAGAGTTCTGCTGCTTCGCCGGATATCCCAACGCTGCCAAGGCAAAAGGAAATATTCATGACAGGTAGCTTCCGATTCTCAAGGCGATTTCTGCGTATCGCAACGTTTGCAGCGCTTTTCATTGCTTCAACCGCTCAAGCGGCACAAGCCCTGACAATCGATGTTCATCGAGATGCAAACTGCGGATGCTGCAAGAAATGGATTCAGTACCTTGAAGCAAACGGCTTCACCGTCATTGATCATGTAGAAACCAACATGAGCGCTGTCAAACAAGATCCCGGTGTCGCTCCACGACTCTCGTCCTGCCACACCGCGATGATCAAGGGCAAGTTTGTTGAGGGCCACGTGCCTGCCGAGCAGATGATTGCAATGACTAAACGTGACGACCTTGTCGGGACCGCTGCTCCTGGCATGCCGGCAGGCTCTCCAGGAATGGAGGTCGAAGGAAACCATGGTGCCTACCAGGTAATAGGCCTTACCAACGCGGGCATAGATCAGGTCCTTGCGGTATATCCTGAAAACTAACCAAAAAATTCTTGACCGTATAACGAATAAAAGCCGCAACGCAAACAAAAAACTCAAGTGAAATATGGCCAAAACCGAAAACAATGCCGGCGACAGGCCGTATCCATAAAGCTGTAGCCCTCTCTTCCAGCAAAACAACACGGCCCAGCACGAGATTGGCAATCTCCAGTTCTTCACCAAATACCACCGCAGGCTCATGCACGCCTCAGATCTGCGGACGATCCAACAAACTAATGCTGCCAGGACAGCGGCGATATCTGCGCCGATAAAGCCTGTCTGCCAGCCCATCAAGCTAGTGGGGAGCATGGTTGAACTATTGGTAATATCGAAAGGCTCTGCAATAAAGAGCCTTTCGAATGCCAGCCTATCTTCGCAGGCGAGAACTACAGCGTCGGCTTGCGAAGCTGCCCCTTACGTAGGCACCGAGCCCCTTCAGGTTTCAGACGAAGGTGCTGGGTGTCCTCATCCTTAGCCAAGTAATGCATTGCCTTGTGCACCTTGCTGCGAATGCCCGGATCATTGCGATCGACACGACCAATGCCTAGATTATCCCCATAACGCTCCTTGTTTGCGTTGCAGTTGAAGTAGTAGCCCTGACCACGGGTAATGTCCTCCCACAGCCGACCGAGCTGACGGGCCTTGTGGACATCGCAGTCGACCTTTGCCCCATCGAAGAATAATGCGGTGTGAATGTGATAGCCCCGATCCTCCCCCTGCTCAACGCTACAGATATGCCAAATGAGATCATCGAAGATCTCATTGCGCTCAATCTCTCTGCGCAACCGATCCAGATCCGCAAACACATCTTCCACACGCTGCCGATACTGGAACGCAGACGAGTAATGAAGATCCACACGCACCACTATTGTTGAGGGAACACTGTCCAGCACCCGGTCCACTGTCTCAGTGATCGTGCTCTGTTGGTCTCTAGCCTGGAAACGCCGATTCACTGCTGCGCGCCGGTACTGCTTAGAGCTCGTCAGATGACGGATACGATCAGTCAGTGCATTGAGCATCTCTTCAGTTCTTAGATAGCGGGTCTCGTCGTCACTGAGGCATGTGAGCCCTACAGGACTACGTTCCAGCCCAATGTACTGACATGCATCGCGAAACACCTGAAGGTGCTCACTGAAGTCGTAAGATGGGTCTTCGTCGAACAGTGACACCATTCTCTGTATGTGCTCGAAGTAGCGGGAGACACAGGTTGCCTGTAGGCGTTCCTGGCCAAGTGCTGATTTGATGAACTTGAATGCCGGACTGCGTGTTCTCTGAATAGCCTTTACAAGACGTTCAATCTGAATGGCGATATCAGACTGGGAGAGAAGGTGACGGTTGATGCGAGTAGTCATGATGGGGTACCTGGTTGATTAAGACATACCAGATACAAAGAGAGTATTTTTTAATCTGTTACCCGCTGATTGACTCATCCATAGGTGGTTGGTAGCGGTTAGGCATGTATGGAGTTGCCTACTGAGGGGTATGAGTGTTGCTTAATCTGGCGTCTAGGTATCCCTTGATCTAATGCCCTTATACAGCCTATACCTAGGGTCATGAGCATCGGTTAATCATTGGATCTATGGGGAGCATATCTAAGGCTCATGTATACTTAATCCAAGACTTCTATAAAACCTATATGAAACCTATATTAATACAGCCTTCCAAAACGGGATGAATAAAACCCCGACCGCACTGGGTAACGGACAGCAACATCATCGAGCCAGCCGAAGATTTTATGGTTTTTAACATAGGGGAGTTAGCTGACTTATTACCTACTAAAAGCCAACCCTCATAATCACCCTGACCGAGTCATCCGGTCAGGGTGATTATTGTAAAAGGCCGGACCTCTTCACCTTACATGACCGGTTGCACGCTCCTCGCTTCGGCAGTATCACGCGCCTTGATACGTGCATCAATCCAAGCCACCACCTCACTCTCCACCCACGCGACTGCTCGCTCTCCCAGTGACACCGGTTTCGGGAACCTATCCTCGGAGATGTATTTGTACAGCGTCGAGTTCTTAAAGCCTGTAGCCGCGAGTACATCTTTCTTACGGATCAATTTCTTCATGGCCGCAGCCCTCTGATTGGTTCAGAGGATGGGGAGAGTCAATTAAAAAAAACTGACGCGACTCGAGCTACTAGCTCTATTGTCTAACGATACAAACATCCCCTCTAACGGAACCAACAGTCAGTTGCCCCGCTGGGGGAGTTAACAACCCGAAGCAATATCGATCTTCAAGCGGGATGTCCTGTTCCGTTGAGAAAAACATAGGAGATGGCATTCTTAGATCAACGACACTACATCCAGTTTCCTTAATCTCAGTGCGAGAAGCCGAAAGCACGGACACGAACGGAAAAATAGGGTGCATCCCATTTAAAACGACAGGGCTCGGTAAAATCATGTGATCCATTGAGTGAAAACCTGAACCAGCGACTGACTGCATTGCCTCTTTAATCCTTCGAGCCTTCCGCAATGCAGCTGAATACAGTGATTTCATTAGCTGCGTCGACTCACTGATATTAGGGAAAGTATCAGCTTCACTTTTAGTAGCCGATTGAGGCGGCTGAAAATCCTCTCGAATCTGCTTGATCAAACCAGAATGAGGCTTATGCGGTTTGTCGTTGAGAGAACACCAGTTCGCAGACAATAAGCAGGATGCATACTCATCAATTCTGACTTGAAAAACACGCGAAACTGCTAGCCGATGTTTATCATGAAAAAAGGCTAAGAACCTATCATCCAAATACTCCTTCTTTCTGAACCGAGCGGCAGCCTCCCCCTCGATCTCTTCACCCTCCCATGGGTAAGGGAACACTATTGAAGTCACCATTTGCTGAGGATCGGCCAAATCGGGGTGGCCTAGATTTAGGAAATAAAAACTCTTCGTCGGTCTGAAAAGCACTTTGCTAGTTGCACCAGGCACAAATGCCCGGATCAGTCCGCCTGACAAAAGCGTCTTCATCCGATTACTCAGGTGCTCACTGGTAAGTCCGGTCAGTTTCACTAAATCAGAATGCCCTAGAGTACGAACAACGCCAAGGCGGTCAGCCCGGCATAGCAGCACGGCCATAATCAGACGATTTACATTACTCAGGCGGCCAAGCTGTCTGGTCTTCCTGACGGCTCTTCCACGAACCTTAGCCCTTTCCAACTGGGTATCCTCACAATCCGACTGTGGTGGATAATCCACTGGGGGACTTTCCATAATAGCTCGCGACCGTTGCAATAGTTCGGCGACAACCTCCGAGTGACAGCTGTCAGGGTCACCTTTAACCCACTCTTTTGGCACCCGATAAAATCGGCCCGTGCGACCTTTTCTCCCAGTGAGTTCAGAACGGCAAATCAGAGCCCCCGCATCAACTAGCGCCTTCAAAGAAGCAGACATCACCGATTCCGATACGCCAAAGCCATTCGCCATTTCCTTAGTCGAAAGCCCCTCAGACTCGCGATCCCCAAAGCACAAAACGAAACGTGCTAAGCAATATCTCGCATCCGGCCCAAGCTCGCTGGATCGGGTGGTAAGGGTATCTAGAAGCATAAGTCTTCCGTATGAACGCCTGAATTCCGCAATATTACATTAGAAATTACACCCTGTATTTAGAAAGTAAATTATTCGTAGCCCTATGAATAATTGATTATGCTAAAATGACCAAAACATCCACTAGAGTCACTCAATGAGCAACCATCCCCATTACTTGGCTTGGATCGATGAAAGCGAAACTGGCCTCGCGGCTTGGATACGCAGATATCTGACAAAGAGAGGGGAAAGTCTTCCAGACCGTCTTCTTAAGGGCAGTGAACTGGTACAACTCAAAAAAGAGATCGAGAGGTGGGCGACAACCGGCCCAGACGCTGATACGACATGGAAGCGCTTACGGCAAATGAACGAGGCCTGGACTCAGCAAAAGATCAGAGACAAGCGAAAGAAGAACAAGCAGAAGGCCTGTAGCTTTGTCTTATCTTCTGCCGCACAGAAAAAGCTTCAGCAGCTAACCACCGCGAATGAGCATGGCACTGCTGCTGACTGCCTTGAATGGCTACTGCAGAACAGCGCCGCTCAGCTCAAGGCCGCCGGCGAGGAAAGAAAAGAGACAAAGGAACGACATAACGAGGAGTTACAGGGAACACAGAGCGAGATCGACGCTCTAGGCCATCTCTTAGGCCATGTACTGTATGAGTTCGCCATATTATCCAGCACGACACTGACTGATGGTAAGAAGACGCGTCAGACACTCATGGAGCCCCAAGAAGGTGAAATCGAAAACGCGTACGAAATAGTGCGCAAGAATGCTTTAGTGCGGGTCTCCGGACTAACGCACCTATCCCAAAAGCGTTTGACTGGACTCATTAAGCGACCAAGCAATGAACAAATTGCAATCAGCGTGGCCCTTATCGTGAAAGTCGATCCCACACAAACTTGCACGTCAAAT
Organism: Pseudomonas sp. 10C3; assembly: GCF_036346185.1. Lineage (NCBI taxonomy): Bacteria > Pseudomonadati > Pseudomonadota > Gammaproteobacteria > Pseudomonadales > Pseudomonadaceae > Pseudomonas > Pseudomonas sp. 10C3. Next base: position 144,522 of record NZ_JASJVE010000014.1, read on the forward strand.
ATCGAACCTTCCAACTCTTCAGAGCTCAACCCCCTAAAAATAGAGAATTACGGAGCCAGAACTACTACCTGGGTACAGCCAGACGCCCCTCCAGAAGGGGAATGCGCCGCTGACTATGCGCCAAGCAGCATTACAGGCATGGCTAGCCCCAATGATGCGGTGAACCTTCCCGGAGAGCCAGAGACGATTGAACTGCACGGACTTCAGCATCAGAAAGATTTCTTTTCGAACATGCGCTTGCAACGCAAGAGGCTTTCGACTGTTGTGCTAAAGCTGCCTCCGGAACTTGGCTCTGCGTCCGAGTTCGAGGGACTCATTTAGCTGAATATCATTGAGGGCGATATTTGACGCCACATCAAATAATGTTCGATCAGCCTCTTCTTGCCATCAGTACTCACTCGCTCGATACTTTGGGCGACAGGCGGCTGACCACGGGGCCTGCTTATGCCGGCATGGCTATCACGAAAAACGCAGTGGGGGGACAAATGGGGGGACAAAAACCATCAGACAAAAAAAAGCCCCGAAGAACGGGACTTTTTTAGCTTAAAATGGCGGAGAGATAGGGATTCGAACCCTAGGTACTGTCGCCAGTACAACGGATTTCGAATCCGTCCCATTCGGCCACTCTGGCATCTCTCCAACGGCGCGCATGATAACAGCTCAGGTGCAGAAGGCGAACCCCCTGCGAGGGAAATTTTCGCGTGCTATCAGGCGCTTGCGTAACTTTTTACGTTAAAGCGGTACGCCGAGGCGTTTTGCGACTTCTTCGTAGGCTTCGATAACGTCACCGAGGCCCTGGCGGAAGCGGTCTTTGTCCATTTTCTTGCGGGTTTCTTTGTCCCACAGACGGCAACCGTCCGGGCTGAATTCATCGCCGAGGACGATCTGGCCGTGGAATACGCCGAATTCGAGTTTGAAGTCGACCAGCAGCAGACCCGCGTCGTCGAACAGCTTGCTCAGGACTTCATTGACCTTCAGGGACAGCTCTTTCATCCGAACCAGTTGTTCGGCGGTGCCCCAACCGAAAGCCACTACGTGGGATTCGTTGATGAACGGATCGCCCTTCGCGTCGTCCTTGAGGAACAGTTCGAAGGTGTAAGGGTTGAGCTTGGTACCCTCTTCGATGCCCAGGCGTTTGACCAGGCTACCGGCGGCGTAGTTACGCACGACGCATTCGACCGGGATCATCTCGAGTTTTTTGACCAGGCATTCGTTATCGCCCAGCAGCTTGTCGAATTGGGTTGGGATACCCGCCTCTTCGAGCTTTTGCATGATGAAGGCGTTGAACTTGTTGTTCACCATGCCTTTGCGATCGAGCTGTTCAATACGCTTGCCGTCGAACGCCGAGGTGTCGTTGCGAAACAGCAGGATCAAGCGGTCTGCGTCGTCGGTGGTGTACACCGATTTGGCTTTGCCGCGGTAGAGTTCTTCACGTTTTTCCATGATGGGCTCCGCTTGCTAAAGTAGTTGGGCCAGGCGCCCGTTTGGGACACTAGGCGATATATCGCCAGTCGAGCCCTGAATCTTGATCGGCCACTTGCAGCCAGTCCGGATCGCACCCAAGGGTGTCGACAAAACATTGCCGGGCCAGCTGCGGCAGGTTGTTCTTGCTGCTGAGATGGGCCAGCACCAGGTGCTGTAAATCCTGCCATCCCAATTCGCTCACCAGGTTGGCGGCCTGATGATTGTTCAAATGTCCCAGTTCGCCGCCGACCCGTTCTTTCAAAAAATACGGGTAACGACCTCTGGCCAGCATATCGCGGCAGTGGTTGGCTTCGATCATCAAAGCGTCCAGGCCGTGATAGCTCTGTAGCACCGAGGCGCAGTAAGAGCCAAGGTCGGTCAGCAGACCAAATCGACGCTGACCGTTACTGAACACAAACTGAGTCGGCTCAAGTGCGTCGTGGGCAACCGACACCACATTGATGTGCAACGCCCCCAGCTGCAAGCCCTGACCGCCTGACAGAAACCCTGCGGCTTCTACAGGTTTACGCATCCCGCGAAGGGTGCCAGTGCTGAGGTACACCGGTAAATTGTAGCGCCGCGACAGCAAACCCACGCCATGCACATGATCGGCATGTTCGTGGGTCACCAGAATGGCACTCAACTGATGGGGACTAACACCCAGACGAGCCAGACGTCGCTCGGTTTCTCGCAAGGAGAAACCGCAATCCACCAGCACATATGTGTCGTTACTCGCTACCAGCGTGCCGTTCCCTCGGCTGCCGCTGCCTAGAACAGCAAAGCGCACTTAACCGAGGTTATCTTGAATGACACCCAATATGCGGCGCGCTACATCGGCAGGCGCTACGGTACTGATGTTCTTCTCGACAGTAACCTGCACGTTGTCACCCACTTTGCTCAAGCGGACCTGATAACGCTCGGCACGGGCTTCGATTTCTTCCTTCGCCGGTTTGCTACCTAACAGGCGACCAAAGAAACCAGGCTCGTTTTCAGGCTTCTGTGCCTTCTCTGCCAGGTTGATGTAGTAAAGACCCAGACTACGGTTGATGTCTTCCACACGCCACTCGCCATGATCCAGCGCACGGCCGACACTCGACCATGCACGGTCCAGATCGGCACCGAGGTTGAGTACCGGGTTACCGCTGCCGTCTACGCTCAACGCCACGCGGTTCGGCGTATCAAAGTCACGTGCGGCCAGCAGGGAAATAGAGCCACCCTTCGCGGCGCTACGGCTCATGCTGGCAAGCATGTCATCGGTCAGAGCAGAATCGAGGCCCAGATTGGTGGTACGCGCCGGAAAATCTGTATTGGCAGTGCTGCCGGCAGGACGATCAACGCTTACGACGTAGATTTCACTGGTATTGCGCTGCACGCCTGGCTCGATACGAACACGTACACGCGTTTCCGAATCGGTGGACGCACCGCTGGCAGTCAGGCGCTTGGCCATCGTGGCGGAAAGTTCGTCGATACGCTGCCAGGTGGTGTTGAATTCACCCGTCTGCGGACGATCTTCGGCAATGCGGAAACCGTTGTCTTCGAAATACTGATGCGCTACCGGCCAGACTTCGGCAGGCGCACGCTGAGCCAGAATCCAGCGAGAGTCACCGCTTTTTTGCAGGCTGAAATCGCTGGAATCGGCAGCAACAGACAAAGCCTGCGGACGAGGGACTACATATTCGCCCTTGGCAGTGTCGTCAGCCACGTTACGCGGAATCGGCAGCAGTGGGTCCAGACGCTTGGCGGCGGCGAGATCAGGTGGCAATTGCATGGGCGCCGTTTGGGACGCCTCCAGATAATCACTGCCGCGATCACGGAAGTAACCATCTTGACCCCACAGCCAACCGCAACCGCTGGTGCTGGAGATAATCAAGGCAAGTGCAGAAAGTCCGGCCATTCGCTTCATTGCGTAATACTTCCTCATTAAACCAATACGCCGGACTGGCGCAGGGCCTGACGCAGCGGTTCGTGGCAAGGCTCGCTGAGCCAGGTGAGCGGCAGACGAATACCGTCTGGTATCAAGCCCATCTCATGCAGCGCCCATTTCACGGGAATAGGGTTGGACTCAATAAACAGGGTTTTATTGAGCGGCATCAGTTTTTCGTGAATCGCCCGCGCCGTGACTGCATCGCCACGCATGGCCGCCGCACACAAATCACTCATGGCACGCGGAGCCACGTTAGCGGTCACCGAGATATTGCCTTTACCGCCCAACAACATCAGTTCGACCGCCGTGGCGTCATCACCGGAGTACACCAGAAAGTCGCTACTGACGCGTGCAAGGATGTCTTTGGCGCGCTGCAGATCGCCTGTGGCTTCCTTGATGCCGATGATGTTCGGCACTGTGGACAAGCGCACGGCGGTGTCCGCCAGCATGTCGCACGCCGTACGGCCTGGGACGTTGTAAAGGATCTGCGGGATGTCGACCGCTTCGGCGATGAACTTGAAGTGCTGATACAGCCCTTCTTGCGTCGGTTTATTGTAATAAGGCGTTACCAGCAGGCACGCGTCGGCGCCAGCGTTTTTCGCATTATTGGTCAGCTCGACCGCTTCGCGAGTGGAGTTCGCGCCTGTACCCGCTATGACCGGGATACGCCCTGCAACCTGGGCTACCACGCGACGAATCACTTCGATGTGCTCGCTGACGTCGAGTGTGGCCGACTCACCAGTGGTGCCGACCGCCACAATGGCGTTGGTGCCCTCTTGCAGGTGGAAGTCCACCAGTTTGCTCAGGCTGTCCCAGTCGAGACGACCATTTGCATCCATGGGTGTGACCAGTGCCACCATACTGCCCGCAATCATGCAACCGCTCCTGCCGGAAAAAGAGAGCGGTAATGGTACTGGCGCCATCAGCCTTGTACAAGCGAAGTACCATGCTACGAGCATTCCCCTGAGCGATGCTTTTCGCTACCCTTCTGTCTTTGGTCGGTACTGGTCACCTGCGAAGCGCATTCAATCAGTCGATTTTGCCGCCAGAACCCATGCTCCAGCGTGGTCGCAACCCCCCATGGCTTTGCCATGAGGGCAAGCAGCGTCGGGGCTCGGGTCGAGGTTAGGGGCGAAGAGGCTGTCGAATCGGCCGTGCAAGCCAACGTATGTACTGACCGCTCATCGCTTAGGAATGTTGCATGTCGTCCATCCCCACAGTTCGCGAACAATTCCTTGTCATCAGTGCCCTTGGCGCAAACCCAATGGAGCTGACCAACGTGCTGTGCCGCGCCAGTCATGAAAACCGCTGCTCAGTGGTGAGTTCACGTCTGACTCGTCACGGCGAATGCAGCGCGCTGATTCTTCAGGTTTCAGGCAACTGGGATGCATTGGCTCGCCTGGAAACGACCCTGTCCAGCCTGTCGAAGAAACACGCCTTCACCGTCAGCGTCGTGCGTAGCGCCAGCCTCGAAACCCGTCCTGAGGCCCTGCCTTATGTGGCTTACGTCAGCTCGGTCTATCGCCCGGATATCATTAATGAGCTTTGCCAGTTTTTCATCGACCATAACGTCGAACTGGAAAATCTCATCTGCGATACGTATCAGGCGCCTCAGACAGGCGGCACCATGCTCAATGCGACCTTCACCGTCACATTGCCTGCCGGTATCCAGATCAGCTGGTTGCGTGATCAGTTCCTCGATTTCGCCGATGCATTGAATCTCGATGCGCTGATCGAACCTTGGCGCCCACAAGCTCCCATGTAAGGAAACACTAATGGCCGTCGCCCTAGACCAACCTGTCGCCGACTTTCAGGCGCAGGCCACCAGCGGACAGACCATCAGTCTGGCCGGGCTCAAGGGCCAGCAGGTGGTGATTTATTTTTACCCCAAAGACAGTACGCCGGGCTGCACCACAGAGGGTCAGGGGTTTCGTGATCAGCACGCCGCGTTCGAAGCGGCCAACACCGTGGTGTTCGGCGTCTCACGCGACAGCTTGAAATCTCATGAGAACTTCAAGCTCAAGCAGGCGTTCTCGTTCGAATTGATTTCGGACAAGGACGAAACCCTGTGCCGACTGTTCGATGTGATCAAACTGAAAAAACTCTACGGCAAAGAATACCTTGGTGTAGATCGCAGTACGTTTTTGATCGACAAAGACGGCGTACTACGCCAAGAGTGGCGCGGCGTGAAAGTACCTGGCCATGTAGCTGCGGTGCTTGAACAAGCCCAACGGTTGAATAACAGCTGATTGCCGCAGAAGACATTCGCTGCCAGCACACATTGAAGTAGCTTGCAGCGAAAGCGTCACCGCCCCCTTACAACAGCGGCGACACAGTAGGCTCTTTGCGCGGCCAGGCATCGATCACAGCCTTGAACAGGGTAGCCAGCGGAATCGCAAAGAACACGCCCCAGAAGCCCCACAGCCCGCCAAACAGCAACACGGCGCAGATGATCGCGACCGGGTGCAGATTGACCGCCTCGGAAAACAGCAGCGGCACCAGCACATTGCCATCAAGCGTCTGGATCACGCCGTAGGCCGTCATCAGGTAAATGAACTGATCACTCCAACCCCATTGGAACAAGGCGATTAACGCGACCGGTACTGTAACCACCACCGCACCGACATAGGGCACCACCACCGACACACCCACCAACATCGCCAACAAGGCCGCATAATTGAGCCCCAGCGCGACGAACGCTATGTACGTGACACCTCCGCAGACGAATATCTCGATCACCTTGCCGCGAATGTAATTGGCGATCTGCCTGTTCATTTCCTGAGCCACTCGGGTAATGAGGGCCCGTTCACGCGGCAGATAACCACGAAACCAGCTTCCGATCATGTTGCGATCTTTGAGGAAGAAGAACACCAGGATCGGCACCAATACCAGGTAGATCATGATGTTGACCAACAAAGGCAGGCTAGAAAGCGAGAATGTCAGCGCCCACTGACCGAACTTGCCGATTTCACCGCGCGCAACCTCGATAGCCTGGAGCACCTGTTCATCCGAGACCAGATGAGGATAACGCTCTGGCAGCAACAGCAGCAGCGATTGCCACTTGGCGAGCATGCCCGGCAACTCATTGAACAGGGTGATCAATTGATGCCAGAGCAACGGCACCAACACCAACAAAAACACCAGCAGCACGCCCATGAACAACGCGAATACCAGCCCGACAGCGAACAGTTCCGGCACGCGCAGACGCACCAGAAAGTTGACCACGCCCTGCATCAGAAATGCCAGCACCATCCCCGCCAACACCGGCGCAAGCATGCCGCCGAGCGTCAGAACGGCCGTGAACGCCACAAATAACAATACCGCCAACACCACAGCCTCCTCATCGGAGAAGTAGCGCTGCATCCAGTCGCGTAGCACTTTGAACATCAAGAATCCTTCAGGCAGTCATCATGGGTAACAATCAATCGCACAACGATTTGACTGCGGGAATCATCAGGCTTTACGTAACCAGTAGCGATAAACCCCGACTTCAACCTCCTCGCGGAGCAAGGTATGGCCTGCAAGCCGGGCAAAAGTTCGGAAATCGCGCTGAGAACCGGCATCAGTCGCGGTGACTTTAAGGATCGCGCCACTGGCCAGGCGATTAAGCTCCAGCTTGGCCTTGAGCAGCGGCAGCGGACAATTCAGCCCACTGGCGTCGAGTTCAGCGTCACAGGCCTCGGGCCGCTCTACAGCGTCAGACATTGTTTCTCTCCAGACAGGCACATCGGATCGCGTTATGGCCGTCAAATAACGACGACGGATGTTTCGTACACAATTGCAAGAATACCCCACTCTGGTCAGCAAGCCATTGAGCCAGCTACAGTAAGGGTTCTTTGATTGCCTAGAGCTCTGTGCATGAAATTTTTGCGCCCTACCTTGTTGACGCTCGCGTGCCTGCTCGCCTCGCCGAGTTTCGCCGACGACCTGCCGTCACTCGGCGACGCCAGCTCTGCCATCGTCTCTCCACAACAAGAACATCAACTGGGCCGCGCATGGCTGAGCCTGCTGCGCGGCCAGGTCCCGCAACTGTCCGACCCACAGCTTAAGGATTTCGTCGAGACAACGGTCTATCGACTCGCCGAAACCAGTCAACTGCAGGATCGACGCCTGGAATTCATCCTGATCAATAGTCGGGAGCTGAACGCATTTGCCGCGCCAGGCGGAATTGTCGGGGTCAACGGCGGATTATTCCTCAATGCCCAGTCCGAAGCCGAGTATGCTGCGGTACTGGCCCACGAACTGGCTCACTTGTCTCAACGGCACTTCGCTCGCGGCATCGAAGCACAACAACACATGCAGGTTCCTGTCCTTGCCGCCATGCTCGCAGGGATTGTTATCGCAGCCGCAGGCGCGGGTGACGCAGGCATCGCAACGATCATGGGCTCGCAGGCGGCAGCAATCCAGGAGCAGCAGCGCTTCTCGCGGCAAAACGAGCAAGAGGCCGACCGCATCGGCATCATCAATCTGCAAAAGGCCGGTTATGACCCTCGCGCGATGCCGAGCATGTTCGAACGACTGATGCGACAGTACCGCTTCGATGCCAAACCGCCCGAATTTCTGCTGACTCACCCGGTCACAGAATCGCGTATTGCCGACACCCGCAACCGTGCCGAACAGGAAAAAACCGGCGGCAAAGAAGACAGCCTTCGCTATCAACTGATGCGAGCGCGCGTTGCGCTTTTCTATGAAGAGACGCCAGGGATCGCTGCAAAACGTTTCCGCGCCCAGCTCGACGAAAATCCAAAATCCGAGGCCGCACGCTACGGCCTGGCGATTGCCCAGATCAAAGCAGGCCAACTCAACGAGGCGCGGGAAAATCTCAAGCCGCTATTGGCTAAAGACCCGAACGACATTACCTACAACCTGGCGCAGATTGATCTGGACGTCACAAATAATCGAATGGCCGACGCCAAACAGCGGGCTGACCGGATGCTGGCGCTGTACCAGGACAACTATCCGCTGAATCAGGTTCACGTTGATTTGCTGCTCAAGCAAAACCACCCTGCCGATGCCGGAAAAGCGCTTGAAGTGTTATTGAAGGCGCGCCCTGCTGACCCTGACATCTGGAACCTCGTTGCAGACACACGCGGCCTGTCCGGCGACATGGTTGGCTCGAGCCAGGCACGCGCAGAATTTTTCGCACTGACTGGCGATTACAAGCAGGCCCTGCAGCAACTGGAGTTCGCCAAGCGTCGCTCGAACAACAACTTCCAGCTAGCGTCGCGCATCGACGCCCGGCAAAAGGAGTTGATCGAACAGGAGCGGATGCTCAAGGAAATGATGAACTAGGTACGATTTTCTGCCCGATTCAAAAAGCCCGACTCAATGGTCGGGCTTTTTTTTGCACTCTGACTTGTCCTGACTCAGGATCAGGCATTACCAGACAGCTTCAAGCGTGCTGCATGCGTGAAGTCCAGCATGCGCTGCAGAGGCTTCAAGGCACGCGGAATCAATGCGGGGTCGACGAAAACCTCGTTAGAGCCTTCGCGGAGACACTGCAAGGTGCGCTCAAGGGTGTTCATCGCCATCCAGGGGCAATGCGCGCAACTGCGGCACGCAGCACCCTCACCGGCCGTTGGCGCTTCGACAAAAACTTTGTCGGGGCACAACTGCTGCATCTTGTAGAAAATGCCGCGATCAGTCGCAACGATAAACATTTTGTTCGGCAACGTTTGCGCGGCTTTGATCAACTGGCTTGTCGAACCGACGGCATCAGCCAAATCGATCACGGCCTCCGGCGATTCGGGGTGGACCAAAATCGCGGCCTCCGGATACAGCGCTTTCATGTCGGCCAGCTGCTTGGATTTGAACTCTTCGTGAACGATGCAAGCACCGTCCCATAGCAGCATGTCGGCACCGGTTTCCCGTTGAATATAACGCCCCAGATGCTTGTCTGGCGCCCAAATGATCTTTTCGCCGTTATCCATCAGGCTTTCGACAATTTCCAACGCACAACTCGAGGTCACTACCCAGTCTGCACGGGCTTTGACCGCAGCCGACGTATTGGCATACACCACCACAGTGCGCTCGGGGTGCTGATCGCAGAACGCCGAGAACTCATCGACCGGGCAACCCAGATCCAGGGAGCACGTAGCTTCCAGCGTCGGCATCAGCACACGCTTTTCCGGATTGAGGATTTTTGCCGTCTCGCCCATGAAGCGCACACCTGCGACCAGCACGGTTTTCGCCGAATGCTGGTTACTGAAACGCGCCATCTCCAGCGAGTCGGACACGCAGCCGCCGGTCTCTTCAGCCAGAGCCTGGATAACGGGGTCACAGTAGTAGTGGGCAACCAGCACCGCGTCTTGCGCTTTCAACTCGGCAGCAATCGCGGCACGGTAAAAAGCCTCTTCTTCAACGCTCAGTACTTTCGGCTGCTTGGCATCTAGATGGGCCTGGACCAGAAGCCGTTCTGAAATCTGCGTCATGTTCGCTGGACCTCAATGCGCTTGTGCGCGGATATCGAGTGTACACCTGAAAAAGACGCAAAAAAAAAGCCGGAAATCCTCATTTTCATGGGCCTTCCAGCTTTATAAATACGTCGACATAAAAAATGGTGGGTCGTGTGGGATTCGAACCTACGACCAATTGGTTAAAAGCCAACTGCTCTACCAACTGAGCTAACGACCCGACGTGGTGCGTATATTACTGATTTCTATGATTAATTCAACACCTATCTGAATTTAAATCAAAAATAACGCGTTGGGTCGGTTACACCAGCCGCTACAAAGCCCTCTGCGCGCAGGCGGCAGCTGTCACATTTGCCGCATGCACGGCCCTGATCATCGGCCTGATAGCAGGAAACAGTGAGCCCGTAATCGACGCCCAGACGCATGCCAGCCTTGACGATGTCGGCCTTGCTCAAGTTTTGCAGTGGCGCTCGAATAGTGAAGCCCTGCCCTTCCACGCCCGCCTTGGTTGCTAAATTGGCCAGGCGCTCAAATGCTTCGATAAACTCGGGACGGCAGTCTGGATAACCGGAATAATCCACTGCGTTGACGCCGATAAAGATATCCCGCGCGCCCAACACTTCAGCCCAACCGAGTGCCAGCGAAAGAAAAACCGTATTACGTGCTGGCACGTAAGTCACCGGGATACCTTCGCCAGGGGATTCAGGCACGGCGATGGAGCTGTCCGTCAACGCGGACCCCCCGATACCGTTCAGATCAAGACCGACAACCTTGTGCTCAACCACACCCAGATCGCGAGCGACGCGCGCTGCTGCATCCAGCTCGGCACGGTGACGCTGACCGTAGTCGAAACTCATGGTGTAGCAGGTGTAGCCATCAGCAAGCGCCACCGCTACCACGGTGGCCGAGTCCAGGCCACCGGACAATAGAATTACTGCTCTTTTCTCAGTCATCTGTAATTCACTCATATCAGCGTCCCGGCTCATCGTCCCAGAGGAGTTTATGCAGCTGCATTTGCAAGCGTACCGGCAGGTTGTCCGCCACGATCCAGTCAGCCAGGTCCCGCGCTTTCAACTCATGATGGCTCGGAGAGAACAATACCTCGCCGGCTCGCCGGTCCAGGCCGTACTGAATCAGCTTGGACACCGCCCAGTCGTAGTCTTCTCGGGAACAGAGCACAAACTTGACCTGATCGTTGGGCGTCAACAGCTCGATGTTCTCATAACGATTGCGCCCGACCTCTTTGGAGCCCGGTGTTTTCAGATCGACAACACGACTGACACGCGGATCGACCGCCGAGATATCCAGAGCGCCACTGGTTTCCAGTGACACTTCATAGCCGGCGTCACACAGACGCTTGAGCAGAGGGATTGCATTGGGCTGGGCCAAGGGTTCACCACCCGTCACGCATACATAGCGCGGACGGTAAGCGGCTACTTGTTCGAGGATCGCATCGAGGGTCTGAATGCTGCCGCCACTGAACGCGTAGGCGCTGTCGCAATACTGACAACGCAACGGGCAGCCAGTAAGACGCACAAAAACAGTGGGCAAGCCCGCAGTGCGCGTTTCACCCTGCAGCGAGTAAAAAACTTCGGTGATTCGTAATGTGTCTTGCATATGAGCCACGGGCGTAACAGCTAAACAGGCCGTCCGCCTCCGTTAGGCACTTCAAGGAACCTGCATGCGCATGATTCAGGGAAGCGAATGTATTGCCGGAATTTCGGGTGCGGAATTCTAACAAGAAAGCCGCGACAAGCGCGGCTTTCTTTAACAGAACAGGTGTCAGTGACCTCTGACGATACGCATATCACATGCGTTGCAGATCCCGCTGAGCCAACTGTGCAGCCGACGTACCCGGATATTGGGAGACAACCTGCTGCAAAATGCCTTTTACCTTATCGGTATGACCGAGACGACGCTCAACATCTGCAAGCTTATAGAGCGAGTCCGGGACTTTGGCATGCTTGGGGTACAGCTGACTGACCTTGGCGAAGGCTTGACCGGCACCTTGCAGATCACCTTTGGCCAAGTTCACTTCGCCCAACCAGTACTGGGCGTTGCCCGCATATTGGCTGTTCGGGTATTTGCGCAGGAAAGCCGCGAACGCCTGACTGGCTTTGTCGAAATCCTTGGCCTTGATCAGATCGAAGGCAGCGTCGTAATAGACCTTTTCCTTCGCCGGATCACCCGGTTCCGCATTTGCCGCAGGAGCCTGACTTGCAGGCGCCGCAGGCGTACCACCGGCATTTATATCGCCGCTGGCTTGAGAATTATTGGTAGCTGCTGCGGGCGCACCGCCAGCTCCAGCTCCAGCGCTAATGCGCTGATCGAGTTCCTGATAACGCTCCAGTGCTTCCTGCTTCATGCGCTGGATATCGTTTTGCTGAACCTCGACAGTACCGCGCAACCGCGCGATTTCGTCCTGCATTTGTTGCAACTGCATGAACAGCTGACCCTGTGCCGAGGCAGGGGCCGTAACCCCTCCCCCGGCATAGGCGCCGGACGTGCCATAACCCGCTGGCGGATAACTGCTGCTACCAGAGCCAGAATTGTCATCTACCACAGGAACCGCACCCCACGCAAAAAGCGGAAGGGTGAGAGTCAAAACGGCTAAAGCACGACGGCACGTTCGCATGTCAAATTACTTACGCAGTTCGACGCGACGGTTTTGAGCCCAGGACTGCTCGTCGTTGCCGGTAGCAACTGGACGCTCTTCGCCATAGGAAACCAATTCCAGCTGAGCTGGGGAAACACCTTGCAGTACCAGGTAACGCTGAACGGCTTTCGCACGACGCTCGCCCAGTGCCATGTTGTACTCACGAGTACCACGTTCGTCGGTGTTGCCTTCCAGAACGACGCGAGCGCCATTGGCTTTCAGGTCTTTAGCGTGAACATCCAGAGCGCGCATGGCTTCTGGCTTCAGGTCCGAGCTATCGTATTCGAAGTAGAAGGTGGTGATTGCGCGCAGAGCAGCTTCTTCGCTCAGGCTGCCATCAACAGCGCCAGTGTTAGCGCCGTAACCAGCGTTTGGATCTACAGCAGCGCCTGTACCGGCATTATCGCCGCCTTTGGACGAGCAACCTACAGCTACAGCCATGGCCAGAGCCAGCGCAGCAAATTTACCAAACTTCAGCATTTCCATCTTGAAACTCCTAATGAACCCCAGTGTGTTAAGTAAAACGTGTAGCGCCGCGTCAGTTCAGGTAAGGGGACCAGGAAGGTTCTCTGACTTCGCCTTGAGCGGTAGGAAGCGGGAGCCTTACGCGTCCATTAATGGACACGAGCATCAAGACTCCCCGGCCCTGCTGGCGGGTGGCGTAGATTACCATGGTGCCGTTGGGTGCGACAGTAGGCGACTCATCAAGGTTGCTATCTGTGAGGATTTTTACTGTACCGCGCTGCAAATCCTGCACTGCTACCTTGAAGTTTGTGAAGCCATCCTGACGATGAATCATTACCAACGTCTTTTCATCGGCCGACAGTTTAGGGTTGGCGTTGTAGTTACCTATAAAGGTCACACGCTCGGCACCGCCGCCGTTGATGCTGGTTTTGTATACCTGTGGCTTGCCACCACGGTCGGACGTGAAGTAGATCGTCGAACCATCCTTGCCGAAGAACGGTTCGGTGTCGATCGCCCCGTCATTGGTCACGCGACTCAATTGACGCGAGGCCAGGTTCATCACGTAAATTTCCGGGTTGCCGTCTTTGGAAAGCACGAACGCCAACTTGCTACCGTCCGGAGACCACGCAGGCGCGCCATTGAGGCCTTCGAAGTTGGTGATTTGTTCACGGCGACCCGTATCGATATGCTGGACGAAAATACGCGGACGCTTCTGTTCGAACGACACATAGGCGATACGCTTGCCATCTGGAGCGAAACGCGGCGACAGAATCGGTTCACGCGACTGCAACAGAGTCACTGCCCGCGCACCGTCATAATCCGAACGCTGCAGAGTGAAGCGCGTATTGTTTTCGGAGAAACGCTCGGCGGTGACGTACAGCATGCGCGTCGAGAAAGCACCCTTGATACCGGTGAGTTTCTCGAACGACTGGTCGGCGATGAAGTGCGCCATGTCGCGCAACTGATCGGTCGTGCCAGAGACGTTACCCGTCAACACTTGCTGCTCGGTCGCGACATTGAACAGTGCGTACTGGATCTGCAGACGACCGCCCGCAGGAACGATGCTGCCTACCATCAAGTACTGCGCACCGAGCGCCTTCCAATCGCGATAGATGACCTCGCTGGCCGAGGTCGGCAAGCTGATCATGTTCTGCTTTGGAATCGGTGAGTAATAGCCCGAGTTACGCAGGTCATTGCTGATGATTTCCGACATGTCCTCGGGCAAGACGTTACCGCCCTGCCAGCCAAAAGGCACAACGGCAATCGGAGTGGCACGGTCACTACCACTGGTGACCATGATGTTCTTTTCTTCTGCAGCGACCATTCCCGCTGCACAGCAAAGAACGACAAGCAGTCCTCGAAGGATGTTAATCACGGAGCTAGATCCTCTGGTGTGAATGTCATCTTGAATGAGCGATAGGGTTGGAAATCGGCTGGCTTCATACCCTGCATTTCGGTCAAACGACCAATGTTTTTAACAGCAGCCACGGCCGAACTGTCGTAAGACGCATCGCCACTGGACTTGGAAACACTGACCGATGTCACCGTACCATCCGGCAACATATTGATCTGCAGCACCACTTTCATGCCCTTGCGCGCCGACGGTGGGCGAGCCCAGCCTTCAGCAGCACGCGCACGAATCAGATCATCAAAGCTGCCCGCAGTTTCATCGCCCTGTTCATCTGCCAACGCCTGCTGCCGTTCCGTTTTATCGGAGAGCAATTCAGCCAAGGCTTGCGCCTTCTTGTCTTCAGCAGATTTACGCGCGGCTTCTGTTGCCTTTTTGGCAGCATCGGCAGTCGCTTTTTTCTTGGCGTCGTCGGTGGCTTTTTTCTTCGCGTCGTCAGCGGCTTTTTTCTTAGCGTCTTCCGCGACTTTCTTCTTCGCGTCATCGGCAGCCTGCTTCTTGGCTTCTTCAGCCGCGGCTTTCTTCGCGTCTTCTTCGGCCTTTTTCTTCGCGTCTTCTTCGGCTTTCTTCTTGGCTATATCAGCCAATTTTTTTTCTTCGACCTTTTTAGCATCAGCGGTCTTTTTGGCTTCGTCAGCTTTCTTGGCATCATCGGCTTTCTTGGCCTCATCAGCCTTCTGCTCTGCTTTCTGCGCGTCCTCAGCCTTTTTCTCTTCGGCTTTTTGAGCCGCCTCTTCTTTCTTTTGTTCCGCAGCTTTTACAGCTTCCTGTTTTAGCTGCTCGATTTTTTTCGTTTCCAGTTGCTCGACTTCAGTTTGCCGGGCAGCCGTTTTCTTCGCCTCACCGGCAATTTTCTGATTGGTCTGGGTCGTTGCCTGGCTTTTAGACTTCAACTGATACAGGGTCGCCTGAACGATAGGCCTGGCTTCCGGCAGATCCGGGGTCATGGCAAAGCTGACAAAGAGCATGCCAAATATCAGGATGTGCAGGGCCACAGCCCAGACGCTGGGCCAGAAGTAGCTTTCCGAGGCGGACGGCTCTCGCTGTTGGTGCATCAGGGCGCCTCGGTAATCAAGCCAACATTACCGACCCCTGCTTTCTGCAGCCCGCCCATTGCGCCCATTACAGAGCCATAATCAACGGTTTTGTCACCACGGATAAAGACCTGGGTCTGCTTGCCGCTTTCACGACCGGCGCTGATGATTTTGGTCACCGCGCTGGTCATCTGGGGCAACGTCATGGCTTTGTCCATCTGTTTATCGGTATCGACTTCACTGCCAAGGTTCCAGTAATAGGTCTTGTCAGCCTTGATCGAAATAGTCAGAACCTGAGTGTTGTTGTCCTGCGGCAAGGCCTCACTGGAGACTTTGGGCAGGTCGACTTTCACGCCCTGATTGAGCATCGGCGCGGTGACCATGAAAATGACCAGCAACACCAACATCACGTCGATGTAAGGCACCACGTTCATTTCGGCAACCGGCTTGCGGCGTTTGCGGCGAACTCGAGCGATTAAAGCCATTGGGAATTACCTGCTCACTCTTCGCTGGTGTGCACTTTACGGTGCAGGATCGCCTGGAACTCATCGGCGAACGTGTAGTAACGGCTGATCAACAGTTCACCGCGAGCGGCAAAACGGTTGTAGGCGATTACTGCCGGGATAGCGGCGAATAGACCAATAGCGGTTGCGACCAGGGCTTCGGAAATACCCGGTGCAACAGTCGCCAGGGTGGCTTGCTGGACGGTCGCCAGACCACGGAAGGAATTCATGATCCCCCATACTGTACCGAACAAACCGATGTAGGGGCTGGTGGAGCCGACAGTCGCAAGAAAGGGCAGGCCCTGCTCCAGCTTCTCTTCCTCACGGGAAATGGCCACGCGCATGGCTCGAGCCACGCCTTCCATGACCGCATCAGGATCGACACCTGGCTGCTGACGCAGACGGGAGAACTCCTTGAAACCGGCGCGAAAGATTTGCTCAACGCCTGAGTCAGGGTCTGGATTGCTCCCGGCCTGACGGTAGAGTTTGGACAGATCAATACCCGACCAGAAACGCTCTTCAAAGCTCTCCAGTGCACGACGAGCTGCGCGCAGCATATTGCCGCGCTGAAAAATCACGACCCACGAGGTGATTGAGGCACCCACCAGGATCAGCATGACCAACTGAACAACGATGCTGGCATTGCTGACCATACTCCACATGGAGGAATGGTCGACGACGTTAGCTTCCACGCTTTATCTCCTGCTCTAAATGTGTACCCGCGCCGCTCTGGCCGGCAAAGGCCGCACGCAAAGCTTCGGGAATGGCCCGGGGTTTCAAACTATCGGCGCGTACACACGCCACCAGAAACTGCCCCTCGCAGAGCAGTGTTTCATCCGCAGCCCGCCTGACCTGCTGCCGAAATCGCAGGCTGGCGCGGTTCAATTCAATGACGTCAGCGCTTATCAATAGCTCGTCGTCCAATCGCGCCGGCTTGTGATAGCGCGCCTCGCTGGAATGCACGACGAACAACAAGTTCTCCCCTGCAAGCTCCGACTGAGCAAAGCCCAACTCCCGCAGTCGCTCGGTTCGAGCCCGCTCCATGAACTTCAAATAGTTGACGTAGTAAACGATGCCGCCAGCATCGGTGTCCTCGTAATAAACGCGACAGCGATGTGCGAACGACTGAACCCCGTTTTGCGCGCGCATACTCTAGTGCTTACTCCTCAGGTTGCCAATCCGCCAGGCGACTGTTTTTCATTGTTTTTCAGCTAATTGCCGACCAGAACCGCACATCAGCCTGTCAGACCACCAAAACCCCGAATAAATCGGTGCCTTGATAGTTTTAATTATTCGCCCCCTTCGTCGACAAAATCGCTGGCGACTGGCATGTCCCCCATCCGTGACGGGATGTTCAAACCAAAGTGCAGGTAGGCGTGCCGGGTAACGACACGTCCACGAGGGGTACGCATGATATAGCCTTGCTGGATCAAATAGGGCTCGAGTACGTCTTCAATTGTGTGCCGTTCTTCACTGATCGCTGCAGCGAGGCTGTCGACACCCACCGGGCCGCCATCGAACTTCTCGATCATCGTCAGCAATAGACGTCGATCCTGGTGGTCGAAACCACGCTCATCGATATCCAGCAGGTTCAGCGCCAGATCGGCAATCGGCTTGGTGATATGACCGGTGGCACGCACTTCTGCGAAGTCACGCACACGACGCAGCAAGCGGTTGGCGATACGCGGCGTACCCCGAGCACGACGGGCAATCTCAAAGGCACCCTCGGGCTCGATAGGCAGCCCCAAAATACCGGCAGAGCGCATGACGATGGTCGCCAGATCAGCAGTGTTATAGAACTCCAGACGCTGAACAATGCCGAAGCGATCACGCAGCGGGTTGGTCAACATGCCCGCACGCGTGGTGGCCCCCACCAGCGTAAACGGTGGCAAATCGAGCTTGATCGAACGCGCAGCAGGACCTTCGCCGATCATGATGTCGAGCTGAAAATCTTCCATCGCCGGGTACAACACTTCTTCGACAATGGGCGAGAGCCGATGAATCTCGTCGATGAACAGCACATCGTTGGGCTCGAGATTGGTCAATATCGCCGCCAAATCACCGGGACGCTCAAGCACCGGCCCCGAGGTACTCTTGATGGAGACCGACATCTCCTGGGCAATAATATGCGCCAGAGTGGTCTTGCCCAGACCCGGCGGGCCGAAAATCAAGGTGTGATCCAACGCTTCGCTACGTCCACGCGCAGCCTGGATGAACAACTCCATTTGCTCGCGCACGGTGGGCTGGCCAATGTAATCGGCCAGGCTTAATGGACGGATTGCACGATCCAGCTGCTCATCACGATCACGGCCTGTGGAGGTTATCAAACGGTCAGCGTCGAGCACTTAAGCCATTCCTTTCAAAGCACGTCGAATCAGATCTTCACTGCTCAAATCTTTTTCCTTGATCGCAGATACCGCCTTGCTGGCTTCCTGAGGTTTGTAACCCAGGGAAATCAGCGCACTGACCGCATCGGCTTCGGCCGTCGCCACCAGTGGCTCGGCGTTAGGCCCGTTTGAAACTAGGGTAAAGGTGCCCGGCAAGGATTCCCACGCTTTGAAACGATCCTTGAGCTCGACCAGCAAACGCTCGGCGGTTTTCTTGCCGACGCCCGGAATCCGGGTCAAGGCCGAGGTGTCCTGAGCCTGAACGCAGCGAACCAGCTCATCCACTTCCAAGCCGGACATCAGCGCCAATGCCAGTTTCGGACCGACACCATTGAGGCGAATCAGCTCACGAAACAGTTCACGCTCGCGCTTTTCGAAGAAACCGTAAAGCAGGTGCGCGTCCTCACGAACCACCAGATGGGTGTGCAAGGTCACCGGTTCGCCAACATGGGGCAGCCGATACAGAGTCGTCATGGGCACTTCCAGCTCATAGCCGACGCCGTTGACATCCAGTACCAGGTGCGGCGGATGTTTTTCAGCCAAGAAGCCGCGTAACCGTCCAATCACGTATCAGATCCTTTCTCGTGGCCCGTCATAAGCATGACGTTGGCACAAATAATGGTCGCAATCATTACAGGAGTGAGAAGACCTGCAAGCTAAAAAGTTTGAGCCGATGATGCTATCAGAGACGCAGCCGCCCGCCGCGACTGCGTGCGGTATTCAAGCCGTGCGGTATCAGGCTCGAACGCGTATGTGCATGACACAGTGCGATAGCCAGGGCGTCGGAGGCGTCGATCTGAGGTTTCGTCGTCAGTTTGAGCAAATGCATGACCATCATCATTACCTGCTCTTTATTGGCGCCACCGGTCCCGGCCACCGCCTGCTTGACCTGGGTCGCGGTGTACTCGGCGATCTCCAGACTCTCTTCAGCACCGGCAACAATGGCCGCGCCACGCGCCTGACCCAGCTTGAGCGCGGAATCGGCGTTACGCGCCATAAACACTTTCTCGATACCCATGGTCACGGGACCGTACGTCTGAATGACCTCACGTACACCGCGATACACAATCTGCAAACGCTCGTGCAGCAGACCGCTGCCGGTGCGAATACAGCCCGAGGCCACGTACACACAGCCGCGACCGGTGTCCCGCACCACGCCATAGCCGGTGATTCGCGAACCGGGGTCGATACCAAGAATAAGAGTCATAACGCCTGCAGCTTAATAAGTGACGCACACAATTGAACGCAGCATAAAGGCAGAAGCCGGAGGCCGATAGCGCGTGAGTATCACGGCTTCGTACCTCCGGCCTCAAATCCAGAACTGACAGGCACCTATCAGCCGAGCTGTTCCATGACCTCGTCCGGAATTTCCGCATTGGAATAGACGTTTTGCACGTCATCCAGGTCCTCGAGCATGTCGATCAGCTTGAGTACCTTTTCAGCCGTTTCCAGATCGAGTACAGCGCTGGTCGTCGGCAACATGACGATTTCCGCGTCGAGTGCCTTGAAACCGGCAGCCTCCAGCGCATTCCGCACGGCATAGAACCCCGAGAAGGAAGTGAACACATCAATGGAGCCATCCTCATGGGTGACCACATCATCGGCATCCGCTTCCATCGCGGCTTCCATAAGCGCGTCTTCATCAACGCCAGGCGCGAATGAAATCTGCCCTTTACGATCAAACAGATAAGCCACCGAACCATCAGTGCCCAGGTTGCCGCCGCATTTTGTGAACGCGTGGCGAACAGCTGCGGCAGTGCGGTTGCGATTGTCAGTCATGGTTTCGACCATGACGGCCACACCACCCGGACCATAGCCTTCGTAACCGAGCTCTTCGACATCATCACCTTCGGCAGCGCCAGCACCTCGCGCCACGGCACGATCGATCGTGTCGCGCGTCATGTTCGCACCAAGCGCCTTGTCCAATGCCAGACGCAGACGCGGGTTCGACCCCGGATCACCCCCACCTTGACGGGCAGCGACAGTCAGTTCGCGAATCCACTTGGTGAAAATCTTGCCTTTCTTGGCATCCTGACGCTCTTTGCGGTGCTTGATGTTCGCCCACTTAGAATGACCTGCCATAACTCGCTCCGAATTCTTTTTGAAACACACTCACCTTTCGCCCAATGAACACGAGCAAAAAGCTTCAACAAAATCAGGACCCGACCCAGGGCGCATCATCAAGATGATGCGCCCTGCTCAGCGTCATTCAGCCTTGGGCTGCTCGCGCAAACGGATGTGCAGCTCGCGCAATGCCTTGGCATCAACCACGCCTGGGGCCTGGGTCATGACATCGGCAGCGCTCTGGGTTTTCGGGAACGCAATCACTTCACGGATCGATTGAGCGCCGGTCATCAACATCACCAGACGGTCCAGACCGAAAGCCAAACCACCGTGCGGTGGCGCGCCGAACTTCAGAGCGTCGAGCAGGAAGCCAAACTTCTCTTGCTGTTCGTCTGCTTCGATACCCAGCAGACGGAAGACCGCTTGCTGCATCTCCTTGCGGTGGATACGGATCGACCCCCCGCCCAACTCGGTACCGTTAAGGACCATGTCGTAAGCACGGGACAATGCCGTAGCCGGGTTGGCCTCAAGCTCTTCAGGGCTGCATTTGGGTGCAGTGAACGGGTGATGCAGCGCGCTGAAGCTGCCGTCATCGTTCTCTTCGAACATCGGGAAGTCGACAACCCACATCGGTGCCCACTCGCACGTGTGCAGCTTCAGGTCGTTACCGACCTTGATCCGCAATGCGCCCAAGGCTTCACTGACGATCTTGGATTTGTCTGCGCCGAAGAACACGATGTCGCCATCGACGGCACCCACACGGTCCAGAATCACCTTGAGGTTTTCCTCAGGGATGAACTTGACGATTGGAGACTGCAGGCCTTCGGCGCCCTTGGCGCGCTCGTTGACCTTGATGTAAGCCAGGCCTTTAGCGCCGTAGATGCTGACGAACTTGGTGTATTCGTCGATCTGACTGCGCGGCATGCTCGCGGCACCCGGTACACGCAGGGCTGCGACACGACCTTTAGGATCGTTGGCTGGACCGCTGAACACCTTGAACTCTACGGCGTTGAGCTGATCGGCAACATCGACCAGTTCCAGCGGGTTACGCAGGTCCGGCTTGTCGGAGCCATAACGACGCATGGCTTCTGCGAACGTCATGTGCGGAAAGTCGCCGAACTCCAGGTCCAGCACTTCCTTGAACAGCTGACGAATCATCTTCTCGGTGATACCGATGATGTCTGCTTCATTCAGGAAGCTGGTCTCGATGTCGATCTGGGTGAATTCCGGCTGGCGGTCAGCACGCAGGTCTTCATCGCGGAAGCACTTGGCGATCTGGTAGTAACGATCGAAGCCAGCGACCATCAGCAACTGCTTGAATAGCTGCGGGGATTGCGGCAAGGCAAAGAAACTGCCTGGGTGGGTACGACTCGGTACCAGATAGTCGCGAGCGCCTTCCGGTGTAGCACGGGTAAGGATCGGCGTCTCGACATCGAGAAAGCCGTTTTCATCCAGATAGCGACGGATGCTGGTGGTGATGCGCGAACGCAAGCGCAGCTTTTCCGCCATTTCCGGACGACGCAGATCGATGAAGCGATAACGCAGGCGCGTTTCTTCACCAACGTCGGAGAACTCGTTCAGCGGGAACGGCGGTGTTTCCGACTCGTTCAGCACTTCGAGCTCATAGCCCAGCACTTCGATACCGCCGGACGCCATGTTCGCATTAACTGCGCCAGCAGGACGTGCGCGCACCTTACCGGTGATCTTGACCACGTATTCGCTGCGCACGCGGTCGGCGGCAGCAAAGGTGTCAGCGCGATCAGGGTCGAACACCACCTGAGCCAAGCCTTCACGATCACGGATATCGAGGAAAATGACCCCGCCATGATCACGACGACGGTGGACCCATCCGCAAAGGGTAATTTCCTGACCTTCCAGGCTCTCGTTCAGCTGGCCGCAATAATGGCTGCGCATCATGATGGTGTTTTCACTTCTCGTAATTCGAAATTCGGTGGAGCTCTCGCCCTTCGCTTGCGCTCAATAGTGCAAGAACCTTGGCGTGCAGTTCAACCCGTCCGGCCTGCGCCACGTAGTAAGGCGGTGGATTATATAGGGTTAATGGACACTGTGCAGCCGCCCGACCTGATCACGTCAACATATGTGTCTTTCCACCTGACGAGAGCCCTGCCTGCAGCCCACGATCGCCCGGACAAGGTCACGCCATGACAGAGGAAAGCGCTGTCGCATCGTTTTTTTGCAAATGAGCGACGCACACCACGCGAATCAGCCCGCTGAAATTTTTCACACCGCCATGGCGTAGATGCACTTCTCGATCGACATAAGACAGGACTGCATTGACCGAGCAACTGTTGGAGCGGGCAATATCAGCCAAAATACCCCAATACACTTCCTCCAGGCGCAAACATGTCGCCAACCCATTTAAGCGAACCGACCTCGAATGAGGACGCGCAAGGTTCATATTAAAATCCTCAACAAAGGGATCGTCTTGTATTTTCCCGTAGCGGCCAGAATCTTGTTGCGTACGCCCACTGCCCCGAATCATTACAGCCTCCTTCACGCGCCGTCCATCTAATACACATAAGCTGGACATCAATAAATATAAGAACCACCTTTATGTAAAGCCAATTAGATATTTCTAGCCAGCAGAACAAACACACCAAGCCTGTAGGACATCACTGCATTTCAGTGAGGATTATCGAGCGCAGTTAACTCGCCAACCGACACCCTGCGCGACGCCTCCCCTTAACGATTCAGATCATTGATCTGCATAACCCCGAAAAACAGGATAAATAGCTATTCTCCCGCACACGACTTTCTCGAGCCGAAGGCAACGAAAGCAAGGGAGAGCAACGCACAGCGAGCTGTCGGCGTCGGGACCGCACGCTCGAAGCCTCAATTCTTCTTAGGCTCGACTGTAGACCGACAACGAAGAAGGAACGGGCACACCACGCAAGTGCATGTTAATAACGCCAGCAGCGCCAGTTACAAATCTCCATGACTTAATTGCAAGTAGCGAACGACGTATTCTTGCGAATTTCGCGTGTCGAACAGGCACTAATCCAACACGTCAGCGACCGATTCATTACTCACTTTATCGACCCGCTGGAAGAGGCTCAGCGCCGCTCATTGCACCGTCCTTTCAACACCACATACAGAAGACAAAACACCGCAAATCCGATGTATTAATAACCGTTATGGGCTTTAAAATAAATCACATACGCTTCTGACAGTGAACAAGAAAGACTGTCCTTAATCAATTGACGATCTTCTTCGCCACTGCCGATATCGTCGACCATGTTTTGCCCCTTTTATTTATAGGATGGTTCTACCAACCCGATGCAGGACTGCGCTACAAAGAGAATCCGCACAGCGCAGCCTCCCACCGGCCTGACGTCCTACAATCAAAAAAACTTTTTCTCGCGAGAGACCACAAACCCCGAAAAATTGTTGCTGGAAGGGTGGCGTCACAGGCAAACCGACGAACAGCAGTCTCGCTTTCTGGAGCGAACCGGCTGCCATCCAGCACGATCCTGATGGCGACCGCTCTAAACCAGGTATCGGCACGCAAACCACCGCCCCACATCAAACCACCTGAGCATCAGGACCCAAGCAGCGCTAAGCGGTTGATTTGAGTAGCCCTCGGCTTTGCTGTTAAATAGACGCGTGTCGCTACTGACGTGCCGCTTGGCTGTAGCACATAGGCTGACTCGCCGTTCGTGCATTACGCCTCCTATTATTCAGAAGCGTACCGGGCGCAATCAGCTATTTCCTCGTGATCCGTCTTAATGTGAGTTTATTAAAATGTTGAAAATCGTCCACTTGCTAACAGGCGCAGCAGCCCTGCTCCTTTCCTTCATCCCTAGCCTGCGTAGTGAAGCCCTGTCTTCTTACCTCCTGCAACCCGATGCGCTTTACCTGGCGCTTTTCGGCTTGCTCAACCTGTTACTTGCCCCCGTAATCCCTTACTGGAACAGAGGCCCTCGTCATCAACTGCAAAATCTGGTCAGCGGTCTTCTCGTGCTTGCCGTCATCCTTCAAACCTTGACCCTGCTTGTTCCACTGCAAACCATTGCTGGCCAACCGGCGATCATTGTCAGCCTGATCAGTGTCCTTATTGCAGTGCTGCTGCATTTGGCCGTCAGCTTCTATCAATCGTCACCTTCGCCTGCGGCACAAAGCCACGACATGACCAACCGCGATACCGGGACCGTCAAGTGGTTCAACACCTCCAAAGGGTTTGGCTTCATTTCCCGCGACTCCGGCGATGATATTTTCGTCCACTTCCGCGCTATTCGGGGCGAAGGCCATCGCGTACTGGTCGAAGGCCAGCGCGTCGAGTTCTCAGTGATGAATCGCGATAAAGGCCTGCAAGCCGAAGACGTAATTGCGGCACTACCACGCCGCTAAAATCTCTCCCGCCCCAAAAAAAGAAAACCCGCCTCTCTTTACGAGATCGCGGGTTTTTTATCGACCAGAAAAAATCAGTAATGCGGAGGGGGCGCCTCCTCCTCGAACGTATCGAACTGATTGCCGGCTTCTTCCTGACGCTTAAGCAGTGCAGCCATCTGCAACTGCAAGCGCTCGACCACACGCTGCTGAGTGACCAGGACATCATTGAGCGACTGAATCGTGTCGTCCTGGAAGGCCAATCGACTTTCCAACTCGTTAATACGCTGCTCAAGGCTCATGCGTGTTCCTCCTCGAAATGGAAATTGTCTGTCAATACCGACTGTAGACGATCGCGGAGGTCGGACAGTTGTTGGCTAGTATAAGGCTGTGCCGGATGCTTACCCCAAATAGGCGCGGGCCACGCTGCATCTTTCTGATAACGAACGATAACGTGCATATGTAGCTGGCTAACGATATTCCCCAATGCCGCGACATTCAGCTTGTCTGCATTGAATGCATCACTGAGTGCTTGCGAGAGCGCAGTAGTCTCCTGCCACAGTTGCAACTGATCCGCCGCGTTCAGCTGGAACAATTCACTGATGCCCGCACGACGCGGCACAAGAATGAACCATGGGTAATTCGAATCATTGGATAGCAGCAAACGACACAAGGGGAAATCGCCAAGGGGCACAGTATCTTGCGCAAGACGCGGATCTAAAACGAACACCGCAAAACTCCTGATCAACTGGTTGGTTTTTAACTCGACGCCCCGAACCGCGGAGTCATCCAGCAATACCTCGCAGGATACGCGGGAATGTGTAGTCATTCACTGTCCACCCTCAACCTGGACACACTGAGCCATCGACCAAAAACCCTGACAGACATCCGCAGGGCATGCGCAGCTGCCATCTGCACTGATTTGGCACACCGCGTCCCTCGCGGCAACGCCTGATACCGCTCCTTGAATGTAGATCAGTTTCCAACCAGACAGCCCAAAAAATGCTGCCTGGTCATTTTTCGGCAACAAAAGGACAGCGAAACTGCCGTGCCTAATGCCTTATAGTCGACTTCAAGGACCTGACATCAAGCACACTCGTAACACAGTGCACCAAAAAGACTCACTTTTCCTTTCAACCCAGTACCAGCCATCCTGAATCTACCCACCCCGCCAGACTGACCGGTAACGTTTTTTAGATTCCCAGCGGATTACCAAGCAATTCTCAGGTTTCTCGCCTCAAAAAGTATAGATAAATACCTATATAAATCAATCTGTTATCTGAAAAATAGGGCTAAAGAATGATGTTTTGTGAAAAAAATGTCATCGTTTTTGATCTTTGTGCACGGTTGTTGCTTTGTCACACACTAGAGTCCGCCGATGTGCTTACTACCCAGCAGACACATCCGGAGATGAATAAAACGGCAGAGCATTATCAAGGGAGTGTTTGAGCGGCTGTGCATAGACTGTTTTCACCTATGCTTAAGCCCTCAAAAATAACGCCGTAGTTGTGGGGTTTGATAGCAGGAGCTACACAATTGCGACATGGACAACCTACATTTGCGACACCACCGTAAAGATGCCGAAAGGATAGGTTTGTAACTATCGCCAACATGGTCAGCGTGATATAAATTCGCGCCGACACAAAAAGAAAGAGCCTCCCAGATAAAAAAACAGGTGGGAAGGCGGCAACTTTTCTTAAAAAACCAAAGGAGCAAATCACGATGAGAGTGATGAAGTGGAGCGCAATCGCACTGGCCGTAACTGCGGGCAGCACCCAATTGGCAACGGCTGCAGCCTTCGTCAGTGATCAGGCCGATACCAAGGGCTTTGTAGAAGACAGCACACTGAACGTGCTGCTTCGCAACTACTACTACAACCGTAACAAGACAAACGGTGCAGTAGATGATAAAGACTGGACCCAAGGCGTCCTCGGCAACTTCAGCTCGGGCTTCACTCAGGGCACTGTCGGCTTCGGTGTTGACGCCTTCGGCTACTTCGGCCTGAAACTTGACGGCTCTGACAAGTACTCTGGTTCCGGCAACCTGCAGACCAACGCAGCCGGCGAAAACTCGACCGACTTCGGCAAAGCCGGTGCTGCGCTTAAAGTCCGCATTTCCAAGACACAGTTGAAAGTCGGCGACATGCAGCCAACGACCAGCCCTGTCTTCGCGGTGGGTGGCTCTCGCCTTCTGCCACAGACCGCTAGCGGCTTCCAGTTGCAGAGCAGCGAAATAAAAGGTCTTGACCTTGAAGCGGGCCACTTCACTTCCGCGACCAGCCAGGACACGACCAAACGTAGCGGTGCGCTGGGTACTGCGTACACCAACATCACAGCAAAATCGGCAGATTTCGCAGGTGGCAAATACGCCATCACCGACAGCCTGAGCGCTTCGCTGTATGCAGCCAAGCTACAAGACATCTGGAACCAGTACTACGCTAACGTGAACTACGTTATGCCTATCGCTGACACGCAATCCTTGGCGTGGGATTTCAACATCTACCGCACAACAGATACCGGTGCCAAGAAAGCGGGCGATATCAGCAACACCGCTTTCTCCCTGGCAGCAGCGTATTCGTTCATGACCGCACACACCCTGACCCTCAGCTTCCAGAAGGTCAACGGCGAAACCCCGTTCGACTACATCGGTGTGGGTGACAACGACCGCGGCGGCGATTCGATCTTCCTTGCCAACTCCATCCAGTACTCCGACTTCAACGCCCCTGGCGAAAGATCGTGGCAAGCTCGCTACGACCTGAACATGGCGTCCTTCGGCGTACCGGGCCTGAGCTTCATGACCCGTTATGTTTCCGGTAGCCACATTGACGGCACCAACACCCCACTGAACAGCGCCTACACTGGCCTGTACGGCAAAGACGGTAGCCACCACGAAACCAACCTTGAAGCTAAATACGTTGTTCAGACTGGTCCAGCAAAAGACCTGTCTTTCCGTATTCGTCAAGCTTGGCACACTGCCAACGCTGCAGAAGGCGAAGGCGATGTCCAAGAGTTCCGTCTGATCGTCGACTACCCGATTTCGATCCTGTAATCGCACATCAGTCACTCGCTACAGAAAACCCGGCCTAGGCCGGGTTTTTTATGTGCACCAGAAATCACACGAACAATTCCGGGCACCCGCCTTGCCCTGTACGCGACCGGATCCCCCCCGTACAATGCGAGGTCATTTCTAGTCTCAGCAACCGACAACGGCCTACCATGCGTACCAGTCAATATTTGCTCGCCACACAGAAAGAAACCCCTTCCGATGCAGTCGTCGTCAGCCACCAGCTGATGCTGCGTGCCGGCATGATCCGCAAACTGGCTTCCGGCCTTTATACCTGGCTCCCCATGGGCCTGCGTGTATTGCGCAAGGTCGAAGCTGTCGTGCGGGAAGAG
The DNA here is from genome assembly GCF_036346185.1 of Pseudomonas sp. 10C3. Classification (NCBI taxonomy): domain Bacteria; kingdom Pseudomonadati; phylum Pseudomonadota; class Gammaproteobacteria; order Pseudomonadales; family Pseudomonadaceae; genus Pseudomonas; species Pseudomonas sp. 10C3. The sequence goes on from NZ_JASJVE010000014.1 coordinate 172,582, forward strand.
ATGAACGCTGCTGGTGCGCTCGAAGTATTGATGCCCGGCATCCAGCCCGCAGAGTTGTGGCAGGAATCAGGGCGCTGGGAACAGTACGGCCCAGAATTGCTGCGTATGAAAGATCGACATAACCGCGAATTCTGCGCGGGCCCGACCCACGAAGAAGTCATCACCGATCTGGCACGCAACGAGCTCAACAGCTATAGGCAGCTGCCGATCAACCTGTATCAGATCCAGACCAAATTCCGCGACGAAACCCGCCCACGCTTTGGTGTGATGCGTGGCCGCGAATTCATTATGAAAGACGCGTACTCCTTCCATGTCGATCAGGCTTCGCTCCAGACTACCTACGACCGGATGCATCAAGCGTACTGCAACGTATTCACGCGACTGGGCCTGAACTTCCGCCCCGTCGAAGCCGATAACGGCTCCATCGGCGGCGCGGGCTCTCATGAGTTTCACGTGCTGGCCGAGTCTGGCGAAGACGACATCGCATTCAGCGACAGCTCCGATTACGCTGCAAACATTGAAAAAGCCGAGGCCGTTCCACGCGAACAGTCACGCCAGGCACCCACTGAAGAACTGCGCCTGATCGACACACCACACGCCAAGACCATCGCGCAACTGGTGGAAGGCTTCAACCTGCCGATTGAAAAGACCATCAAAACTCTGGTGGTCCACGCAGCTGAAGAAGGCAAATTGATCGCACTGATCATTCGTGGCGATCACGAGCTCAACGAAATCAAGGCCGCCAACCTGCCCCAGGTCGCCAGCCCGCTAGTCATGGCATCCGAATCCGAACTGCGTGACGCCATTGGCGCTGGCGCAGGCTCGCTTGGCCCGTTGAATCTACCGCTGCCTTGCATCATCGACCGCTCCGTCGAACTGATGAGCGACTTTGGCATCGGCGCCAACATCGACGACAAGCACTACTTTGGCGTCAACTGGGAGCGCGATCTACCGGTTCCCGCCGTGGCCGACCTGCGCAACGTGGTGGCTGGCGACCCAAGCCCGGACGGCAAGGGCACGCTGGAAATCAAACGCGGTATTGAAGTCGGGCACATTTTCCAGCTGGGCACCAAGTACAGCGAAGCCTTGAAGTGCCAGGTGCTTGGCGAAAACGGCAAACCTGTAACCCTGACCATGGGCTGTTATGGCATTGGTGTTTCTCGCGTGGTGGCAGCTGCCATTGAGCAGAACAACGATGAAAACGGGATCATCTGGAACGATGCTCTGGCACCTTTCCAGATTGCCCTGGTGCCATTGCGCTATGAAACCGAGGCAGTGCGCGAAGCAACCGACGCGCTGTACGCCGAACTGACCGCAGCTGGCTTTGAAGTGCTGCTGGATGATCGCGACAAAAAAACCAGTCCCGGCAACAAGTTCGCAGACATGGAGCTGATCGGTATTCCGCACCGCATCGTGGTCAGCGACCGCGGCCTGGCAGAAGGTAACCTTGAGTACAAGAGCCGTACTGAAGCCCAGGCGCAAGCCTTGCCTGTGGCCGATGTCCTGTCCTTTCTTCAAGCCCGCATCCGCCGCTGAGTCCGGGACGCGCACGTGAAAGCGTGCGCGCCCTCGCCATCGACGCATGACAAGGCAAGACCCGCACTTTCCGTATCAAGAGATCACATGCTCAAGCGAAATACCTTAAGCCTCGGTAGTGCCGCACTGTGCGGCACCCTGCTTGTCAGCGGTTGTGCCAACCACCTGTCACCACACAGCGAGCACGAAGAGCGCGTCGAGCGCAAATTGCTCAATCACAGCCTGCAAGTCGATATCGGCGAGCCCAAGATGCTTGAGCTTCCGCAACGTCGCGTGCGGATTCATGATCAGAAGACGTTCGAAGTCACCGAATTCGAAGTCACCCGCAACTATGATCGCTACACCCCTTACCAACCTTGGCGCGAGACCTATGAAATCCCGCTGGGTGCAGTTGCAGTGGTGGGCGGCATAGGCGCCAATATTCTCAACGTGGTCATGCTTGGGCGCTTACCCGACAGCATGACCAAAGACTGGATCAGTTACGGCTTTGCCGGGCTCAATCCATTCATGAACATGCCGTCCCTTGGCAGGGCGCAGCAGAACCTTTCCAGTATTGATGAGGTTCAGCACGACAAGCGGATTGAGTATTCCAGCTTGCCCTGGAGCGAACGCCCGGTCGAGGTCAAGGCAGGCGCGCAAACTTACGATCTGACAACCGATCACAACGGGGTACTGCGCCTGAACCTGCTCGACAGCCCTTTTGCCGAACAGGAAATCAATCACATCACCCGCTTGCAGATCAGTGTCGCGGATGATCAAGACAATGTACGCGTCAGTGCTACCCTGCCGATCAGCAATTCATTGCGCGGCAAATTGCGCGAAGCTCACGCATTGATCTACGATGACCTGGAAGATGACGAAGTCAGCCAATGGGTACACCGGGTCAAACGTCTCTCAGAACTGGGACTCGAAGAAGAAGCCAGCGAGCTGGAACAAAGCCTGATCGAACTGACGCGCAATGACCCCGAACTGCAACAGCAATTTCTTAAATCGCTGACCAAAGACGCCGGGCGCCTGGTGGCCGATCCAGGGCCGAACAGCTAACGCATAAACAGCTCCAACTGCTCATGACCACCACGTAGATCCTGCAGACGCACGCCGATACCCAATAAGCGCACCGGCTTATCACCTCGAGCGAATGCCTGGGTCAGCAGCTGTTCAAAACCATCCAGATCACGCCCCGCGCCTGATTGCTCAAGGGTAGTTTGAGTGAAGTCATGAAACTTCACTTTGACGAAAGGCTTACCCGCCCTGTAGCTGTCGTCCACGCGCGCCATTCGCCCTGCGAGCGTCGCGAGTAACTCCGGCAGTTTTTCCAGACAGCTGGCCAGATCGGGCAAATCCGTATCGTAGGTGTTTTCGACACTTACCGACTGACGCCGACTGTCGTTCTGCACCGGCCGATCATCAATCCCGCGCGCCAGACTCCATAGCCGCTCACCAAACGTGCCGAACTCGCGCACCAAGGCCAATTTGTTCCAGTCGCGCAGATCCGTGCAGGTGGTGATACCGAGTCGGCCCAGCTTGCCCGCAGTTACCTTGCCGACGCCATGCAACTTGCTCACCGGCAATGTGGCGACGAACGCTTCTACTTGATCCGGGGTAATCACAAACAGACCGTTGGGCTTTTTCCAGTCACTGGCAATTTTTGCGAGGAATTTGTTTGGGGCCACCCCGGCTGACACGGTGATATGCAGTTGATTGGAGACACGGCGACGGATGTCCTGAGCAATTCGGGTCGCACTTCCCGAGAAATAGTTGCTGTCCGAAACATCCAGAAAAGCCTCATCCAACGACAGAGGCTCGATCAGATCGGTGTAATCGCGAAAAATGGTCTGGATTTCACGGGAAGCCTCTTTATAAGCTTCCATGCGCGGCTTGACGATGGTCAGGTCGGGACACAGCGTCAAAGCATGCCTGGACGACATGGCCGAGCGCACGCCATAGGCCCGAGCCTCATAGTTGCAGGTGGCTATCACTCCGCGCCGGTCCGCCGAACCGCCTACCGCCAGCGGCTTGGCAGCAAGACGCGGATCGTCGCGCATTTCGATGGCGGCGTAGAAGCAGTCACAGTCGACGTGGATGATTTTGCGCTGCGTCATGAGGTGCGGTTATGAATGCTGTGGGCTGCGCAGTATCTCACCCACGCTGAAATGTGGCACTCACGATACCGAAAGCAATGTACGAAAAGCCTGAAAAAATGACTAAAATAGCCCTGCCAGGTCCGCGCTGCGCGCCCTCAAGCCGATTCGCGCACTCAATTAGCATCGCTAAGCGATTGAAGGAAAAGAATTTTTCTGAAATTAACAATTGACAGCCCAGCGTTCCACTGTAGAATGCCGACACACAGACGCGGGATGGAGCAGTCTGGTAGCTCGTCGGGCTCATAACCCGAAGGTCGTCGGTTCAAATCCGGCTCCCGCAACCAAACATCAAAAAAGGCTACTCGAAAGAGTGGCCTTTTTTGTGCCTGCGATTTCATCGCATCCAACCTTGCCCTCCCCCTTCGTTGTGGAGCTGTCAGGAATAGACGGATGAGACATAAAAGACACCCCATCAGGAAAACCCTTTGTGCACCGAACACTTAACCGATCCGACAAGCTATTTACGCTTATTTGTCGCTCATGCCGCATTAACGGTTGACACCCCACCGTTCCACTGTAGAATGCCGCCACACAGACGCGGGATGGAGCAGTCTGGTAGCTCGTCGGGCTCATAACCCGAAGGTCGTCGGTTCAAATCCGGCTCCCGCAACCAAATATCGAAAAAGGCTGCTCGAAAGAGTGGCCTTTTTTGTGTCTGACCGAAAAGCATCGGAACAGCGGTCAGAAATGCTTGTCAGAATTGTCGATCCAGAGGATGGGGTGTCTATCGGCTAAACAGCCGGCTGAAACGAATCCGCTACATTCGCCCTGTAGACTGTGACACGCTAATATCTCGAAATATTTTCTGCGTAGGGATTGGTAACTTGTCTGTATACCTCCATCCTGTCGCGCACGATCCAAGGAGTGATTGATGCGCGCCAATTCGTCCGATTCCAATGAACCTGTCACCGCCACTCAACCGATTGCGCCGACTCGTTTGCACTGGTTGGAACTGCTGAGCAAATATCGCCAACCCTTGGGCCTTGCGGTAACGTTGCTCCTGTTCTCTATTGCACTGATCGCCTGTCGTCATCTGTTGAGCGAACTGGACCTCTACGCCCTGCACGATTCGCTGCTGAGCGTTCCGCTGCCCGCATTAGCCGGCGCCTTGGCCGCGACTGTCGTTGGCTTTGTGGTACTACTGGGCTATGAGTGGTCGGCCAGTCGTTACGCCAATGTTCAACTCCCTGCGCGCACGCTGGTCCTCGGCGGTTTTACCGCGTTTGCGATTGGTAACGCAGTAGGGCTGTCGCTACTGTCTGGCGGGTCGGTTCGTTACCGGCTTTACGCTCGCCATGGTCTGGGCGCTGTAGAAGTCGCGCGCATGACCTTATTTGCCAGCCTTTCATTGGGCTGCGCCCTGCCCCCGCTTGCCGCCTTGGCGACCTTGAGCAATCTGCCAGCCGCTTCCGTTGCCCTGCATTTGCACACGTCAGTGCTTGCGTCGGTGGCCGTGACAATTCTCGCGCTCAGTGCATTGTTAGCGGTGGGCATCTATCGCCGCCGCCTGCCCGAACAACCGATCCCACACAACCTTCTGGTCCGTGCGGGGCGTCGCACTCTTCGTCTGCCCGGCCTGAACCTGACGTTGATGCAATTGGTTATCACTGCGCTGGATGTGGGCGCTGCAGCCATCGTGCTCTATTTGCTGCTGCCCGACGCCCCCCCCTTTGGTGCCTTCTTGCTGGTTTACCTGCTTGCTCTGGCTGCAGGCGTGCTCAGCCATGTACCAGGTGGTGTAGGCGTGTTCGAGGCGATTTTACTTGCCGCCTTTGCCGATCAACTGGGCGCTGCACCCTTGGCAGCCGCCTTGCTGCTTTATCGCCTGATTTATGTGGTCCTGCCGTTATTGCTGGCGTGCGTGGCATTGCTGGTCACCGAAGCCCAACGCGTTTTGCCGACCCGCAAAGCTATACGCGTTGCTTCGGGTCTGGCTGCGCCGATCCTGGCGTTGCTGGTGTTTCTGTCGGGTGTGGTCCTGCTGTTTTCCGGTGCCACGCCTGAAATCGATACGCGCTTGAAACACGTTGGCTTTCTAATCCCACATCGCCTGATTGATGCCTCGCACTTCGGCGCCAGCTTGATTGGCGTATTGTGCTTGTTGCTGGCCCAAGGCCTGCGTCGGCGTCTATCGGCGGCATGGATGCTGACGACCGTGTTACTCGTGGTCGGCGCAGTGCTGTCTCTGCTCAAGGGCTTCGACTGGGAAGAGGCCAGTCTGCTGACCCTGACTGCAGGGCTGCTGGGGATCTTCCGGCATTCGTTCTATCGGCCCAGCCGCTTGCTTGAGTTGCCATTCTCGCCGCTGTATCTGGTGGCCAGCACCTGCGTGCTGGCAGCGTCGATCTGGTTGCTCTTGTTCGCCTATCAGGACGTGCCATACAGCCATCAGCTCTGGTGGCAATTCACCCTCAACTCCGATGCCCCGCGGGCCTTGCGTTCAGCCTTGGGCAGCGCGGTATTGCTGGTGATCGTTTCACTGACCTGGCTATTGCGTACCGCACGTCCGGTCATTACCTTGCCCAATGCCGAAGAACTGGCCAAAGCCGCCGAGATCGTGAATGCTTCCGATCAGCCCGATGGCGGCCTTGTACTGACCGGTGACAAAGCAATACTGCTACACCCTAGCGGCAAGGCCTTCTTGATGTACGCACGTCGTGGCCGAAGCCTGGTGGCCTTGTATGACCCGATTGGCCCAACACAGCAACGCGCAGAGCTGATCTGGCAATTCCGCGACCTGTGTGACATCCATCATGCTCGCCCGGTGTTCTACCAGGTGCGCGCGGAGAATCTGCCGTTCTACATGGACATCGGCTTGACTGCGATCAAACTGGGCGAAGAAGCACGGGTCGACCTGAAGCGCTTTGACATCGATGCCAAAGGCAAGGAAATGAAAGACCTGCGCTATACCTGGAACCGCGGTGGTCGGGATGGCCTGTCGCTGGAGATCTATGAGGTTGGTCAGGCGCCGCTGGACGAGCTGAAGGTGATTTCAGATGCTTGGCTTACCGGTAAAAATGTCCGAGAGAAAGGCTTCTCCCTAGGCCGCTTCAGCCCGCAATACTTGCAACATTTCCGTATAGCGATCATCCATTTCGAAGGCAAGCCTGTAGCGTTCGCCAACCTGCTGGAAACATCTCGACATGAACTGGCCAGCCTGGATTTGATGCGTTCTCACCCCGACGCACCCAAACTGACCATGGAATTCATGATGATCGGCTTGATTCTGCACTATAAAGAGCACGGTTATGGACGCTTCAGCCTGGGCATGGTTCCGCTTTCCGGCCTGCAGCCGCGACGCGGCGCACCCTTGACCCAGCGTCTCGGCTCTATGGTATTCCGCCGTGGCGAGCAACTGTATAACTTCCAAGGCTTGCGCCGCTTCAAAGACAAGTTCCAGCCTGACTGGGAACCCCGTTATATGGCCGTGCCCGCCGGACTTGATCCGCTCGTGGCGCTGGCTGACACTGCCGCCCTGATTGCAGGCGGCCTGACCGGATTGGTGAAACGCTGATGATTCAACGCTACTGGCGATTTTTGCTCGCAGCCCTGATTGTTCTAGCACTGGTACTTGGCTTTTGGTTGTGGAATCGCCCTGAGCCTGAAGCAAGTCTCGAACACCTGACACTCGAGAATGGGGCAGCCCTGACCCGGGTCTTGCCCGGCACTAGCGCTAACGCTTACGTTGCCTTGGCCGTCCTGTCGGATGAAGGCCTGACGGACAAGCAACTGCTGGCACTGAGTCAGGACGCCGACGCCGAAATCGTGCAGGTAACCCTGCCCAAGGACAACTGCGCCCTGCAGCAGCAAACCCTAGACGCAGGCATAGAAAAACTCAACGCCGCGCCCACACTGGTTGCGGGTATCGGCCCAGGCGCAACCCTGGCCTGGCGGTGGCTGGCGGGACAAACTAACGACAAGGCTCAAGCGATCTCGGTAGGCTTCTCTCTTGAGCCACCTGGCTGCAATGACGCGCTGCCAAAAACCGCCGCACATGGACACTGGCTGGTTGCCTGGAACGACGGCCCGGATGATGCCGCTGCATCCTTCGTTCGCGATCAACCTAATGCCGAGAACAGCATCAGCGACTACGACATCCACCTGCCACAGGTACTCAACAGTCAACTTCGCCACCAATTGGTCGCCGATGACAATGACGGTGGCCTGAACATTCCCGTGGTGGAGGTGCCCGCCGGACAGACGACTGACACCGTGACATTGTTCCTTTCCGGGGACGGTGGCTGGCGCGACCTGGACCGTGACGTGGCAGGTGAAATGGCCAAAATCGGCTACCCGGTAGTCGGCATCGACACCTTGCGTTACTACTGGCAGCACAAGTCTCCCGAGCAAAGTGCTCTGGACCTCGCCGAATTGATGGCGCACTACCGGCAGAAATGGGGCACCAAGCGCTTCGTGCTCACCGGCTATTCGTTCGGTGCCGATGTGCTGCCGGCGATCTATAACCGCCTGGCCCCTGATGAGCAAAAGCGCGTCGACGCTATCATCTTGCTGGCATTCGCGCGCAGCGGCAGCTTCGAGATCATGGTCGAGGGTTGGCTGGGGACCGCAGGCAAAGAAGCACCCACGGGGCCCGAGATGGCTAAGCTACCCGCTGATAAAGTGCTGTGCGTTTATGGTGCTGAAGAGGATGCCGAGAGCGGTTGCACCGAAACCACCGCCGTTGGCGAAAAGCTCAAGCTGCCGGGCGGGCACCACTTCGATGAAAACTACCCGGCCTTGGCCAGGCGCATGATTGATGCTATTGAGAAGCGCCAAGGGAAAACCTCAGCCAAACAAGGCTGACCCAACACTGCCATCGCGCCACACCAACAAAAAGTCCCCGTAGCCTTGCAGCTCGGGGACTTTTTTGTTTCTGTACCTTACATGTCTACCCTTACATCTCTACTTGGGTGCCCAACTCGATCACCCTGTTGAACGGTAGATTGAAGAAACGCAGATTACTGTTGGCATTCTTGAGCATGAAAGAAAATAGCCCTTCGCGCCAACGCGCCATACCTTCCAGCTTGGAAGCAATGACTGTTTCACGGCTGAGGAAGTACGTGGTGCGCATCGGGCTGAAGTCCAGCTCATCCAGATGGCACAGCTTCAGCGCAGCGGGCACATCCGGTTCGTCGATGAATCCGAAATGCAGGATCACCCGGAAGAACCCCTCTCCGTAAGCTTCGACCTCAAAGCGCCGGCTCGCGGGAACGCGCGGTGAGTCCTCGTAAACTACCGTCAGCAACACCACTTGCTCGTGCAACACCTGGTTGTGCAGCAGGTTATGCAACAGAGCATGCGGCACCGCATCGGCGCGCGCAGTGAGAAATACTGCCGTACCCTGCACGCGGTGCGGCGGTTGCACACGGATACTGCTGATAAAGATCGGCAGTGGCAGCCCCCCCTCATCGATCCGATCCACCAGCAACTGTTTACCGCGCTTCCAGGTGGTCATCAAGATGAACAAAGCAATCCCCGCCAAAACCGGGAACGCACCACCCTGCACTACCTTCGGCACGTTAGCCGCAAAGAACAGCCCGTCGACCAGCAAGAAGCAAAGCAGTACCGGTACGGCCAACAACGGCGGCCATTTCCACAGCAGCAACACCACCGCAGCCACCAGTATCGTGGTAATCAACATCGTCCCGGTCACGGCAACCCCGTAAGCGGAGGCCAGCGCACTGGAAGATTCGAAACCCAGCACTAGCAAGATCACACCCACCATCAGAGACCAGTTCACCGCGCCGATATAAATCTGCCCCTGGGCAGAGCTGGAGGTGTGCTGAATGTGCATGCGCGGGATGTAACCCAACTGGATCGCCTGCAACGTCATGGAGAAAGCCCCGGAAATTACCGCTTGCGAAGCGATCACCGTGGCCAGGGTTGATAGAACGACCAGCGGAATCAGCGCCCAGCTGGGTGCCAGCAGATAGAAAGGGTTACGCGCGGCCTCAGGATTGTCGAGCAGTAGCGCGCCTTGACCAAAATAGTTCAGCACCAGCGCTGGCAGCACCAGAATGAACCAGGCACGGGCGATTGGCTTGCGACCGAAATGGCCCATATCGGCATAGAGCGCTTCGGCACCAGTCAGTGCCAAGACCACCGCACCGAGAATAGTCACACCAACACCAGGGTGGACGATAAAGAAATGCATGCCCCAGACTGGATTAAGTGCTTTGAGTACTTCGGGATGCTGCATGATTCCGCCAATACCCAGCGCGGCCAGCACCAGAAACCAGACGACCATCACCGGACCGAACAGGATGCCTATCCGCGCGGTACCGTGCCGCTGAATCAGAAACAGCCCCACTAGCACGATCAGCGACAGGGGCACTACCCAGTGTTCGACACCCTTGAATGCGAGCTCCAGACCTTCAACTGCAGAGAGCACGGAAATGGCCGGGGTGATCATGCTGTCGCCATAAAATAGCGCCGCACCGAACAGACCGAAGACCACCAACGCACTGCGCAACCTTGGGTACGGTAAAGAGGCCCGCCGCGCCAGTGCGGTCAAAGCCATGATTCCGCCTTCGCCCTGATTGTCGGCGCGCAGAATGAACAGTACGTATTTAAGCGACACCACCCAAACCAGCGACCAGAAAATCAGCGCCAGAATACCGAGAACCCCGTCATGGTCGACCGGGACTCCGTACGCCCCCGAGAACACCTCCTTGAGGGTGTACAGCGGACTGGTGCCAATATCGCCGTAAACCACACCGACAGCTGCGACCAGCAGACCCAAAGGCTTTGCCGGATGGCGCTCTGCATCTGCCTGACTAATTGCCTGACCCATTAACCACTCCCACAACCAAGACCTGGACTCCAAAAGCACGACACTGCGCCTGAGTGAGCCCCGTTTTTACAGATACCGACTAACACCATTGATACGATCCAGCGTAGCGCCGCGAAGCATAGCGCAGCACTCGTCGTAATTCTCTGCATAAAGCTGGTCAATCTACGGTCTCACCGCTAGAATTGCGCACTTTTTGATCAGCGGCGTGCCAAACGCCCAGTCGGTACCCCAGCCATTTGCCCGGGCGCCACCCAATACCGAGGTTCGCTATGTCCACCATCACCACGCCGTCTGCCCCAAAGGTTGGATTCGTTTCCCTGGGTTGCCCCAAAGCTCTGGTCGATTCTGAGCGCATCCTCACCCAACTGCGCATGGAAGGCTATGAAATCGTAGCCACTTACCAGGACGCCGACGTAGTGGTGGTCAACACCTGTGGTTTTATCGACACGGCCAAGGCCGAATCCCTGGAAGTGATCGGTGAAGCCCTCGCTGAAAACGGCAAGGTTATCGTTACCGGCTGCATGGGCGTAGAAGAAAGTGCGATCCGCCTGGTTCACCCTAGCGTGCTGGCCGTTACCGGCCCGCAACAGTATGAACAAGTGGTCAACGCCGTTCATGACGCCGTGCCGCCAAACCTCGATCACAACCCGCTGATCGATCTGGTGCCACCTCAAGGCATCAAGCTGACGCCTCGCCACTATGCCTACCTGAAGATTTCCGAAGGCTGCAACCACAGCTGCAGCTTCTGCATCATCCCGTCGATGCGCGGCAAGTTGGTCAGCCGTCCGGTCGGCGATGTGCTCGACGAAGCCCAGCGTCTGGTCAAGGCCGGGGTCAAAGAACTGTTGGTGATCTCCCAGGACACCAGCGCTTATGGCGTCGACATCAAATACCGCACCGGTTTCTGGAACGGGCAGCCGGTCAAGACACGCATGACCGAGTTGTGCGAAGCCCTCAGCACCCTCGGGGTGTGGGTCCGCCTGCACTACGTCTACCCGTACCCGCACGTCGATGAATTGATTCCGCTGATGGCCGCCGGGAAAATCCTGCCGTACCTGGATATCCCCTTCCAGCACGCCAGCCCGAAAATCCTCAAGGCGATGAAACGCCCAGCCTTCGAAGACAAGACCCTGGCGCGAATCAAGAACTGGCGCGAAATCTGCCCGGATCTGATCATTCGTTCGACCTTCATCGTCGGCTTCCCTGGTGAAACCGAAGAAGACTTCCAATACCTGCTCGAATGGCTGACCGAAGCCCAACTCGACCGAGTGGGTTGCTTCCAGTACTCCCCGGTCGAAGGTGCACCGGCCAACGCCTTGGGTGATCACGTCCCGGACGAGATCAAACAGGACCGTTGGGACCGCTTCATGGCTCACCAGCAAGCCATCAGCGCAGCGCGCTTGCAATTGAAAGTCGGCAAAGAGATTGAAGTGCTGATTGATGAAATCGACGAAAACGGTGGTGCCGTAGGCCGCTGCTTCTTCGATGCGCCTGAAATCGACGGCAACGTCTTTATCGACAGTGACCAGGACCTTAAGCCGGGTGACAAGGTCTTGTGCCGAGTAACAGACGCTGACGAATACGACCTGTGGGCTGAAACGGTTTAAATCAGCCTGTCGCTCGAAAAAAAGCCCTGCCCTTCAACTGGCAGGGCTTTTTTGCAACTTAGGGAAAAGTCTTACCTCCTCCCACGCCCTCCGCCGACATAACCCGCGCTCTATTCCCGTCATAGTCGTCGCTTTCGAGAAACGCGAAGGATTGTGCGAATGGGATCGGCCACTGCTAAACGGATCGCACTGCCAGAAGATTTCCCCTGGCAACAAAGCGTCGGCCTGCTGCTTGATGCGGTACAGGTCGAGAGGCTTTTGCCGCGTGTATTCGAGTGGGACGAAACTCCGAGGGTGGACGTGCTCTATCTCACCACTCGACTTGCCGAGTTTAGAGACCTATCCCCTTGTCTTGTCCGCCTGAGAGGTGCGGGCGACCCTGCACTGGCGCAATTCCTGGAACAGGTCGATCAGCAGTGGGGCTACCTGCTCGTCAGCGATGAGTCTTGGGAGCAAGTGGTTGCGCATCTGCGCTGGTTGACCGTCATTGAGCATCCGTCCGGGCAAGAAATGCTGCTGCGCATGGCGTTCCCACCAGTGGCAGATGCCCTGTTTGGAACGGAATATCCCGACTCCATGCTGTTCGGCCCCTGCCAGCACATTTTCATCGCAGACCTTGCGCGTAGCGGCTGGCATCGCTACACCCGCCCCAGCGAAATGCCGCCCCCGAAACACGATGCACCCTACCGGTTTAATGAAAAGCAGTGGGACCGTCTCCACGACGCCAGCTTTCGTAAACGGGTGACCGAACTCTCCCGGCACATGAAGCACTACTTTCCTGACTATCAGGCCGATTTAACGGATCAGCAGTATCGGGAGCATCTGCAGGCGTTGGCGCGCCGTGCTGTCGAGCACGGTTTTGACTGTGAAAAAGAACTGTACCTGTACGCCAATGCCCATGGCTTTGTGGACGAACAAGGGCTACGGAAAGACCCCGACATCGTCAGCCTTTTAGACCCTAAATCCAGTTTACCCAAGGCCCAGCGCATCGAACGCATTGCTGATCTGGCCCAGAAAAGGTGCCAGCCATGACCGATTTCATGACCCCTCGCGGTCATCTGGCCAATCTGGTCGCCCAATCCAAAAGCGCCACGCCCTTCGGCGAAGTCGGGGTTTGCCCACTCATGCAAACAACCATTCACCTGCTGCCGGTACGTTACGGCCTGGTTGAAGACGGTCTCGATCCGAGCGCTGATCTGGCGATGCCTTACACGCTACAAAGCCGCCCCTTGGGTCTACGCATGTTGCGTGACGGTTATCTGTACGTGATCGACAGCGCCACCGGCCTGAACGA
>NZ_JASJVE010000015.1:0-162535 GCF_036346185.1 Pseudomonas sp. 10C3
GGCGCAAGCGATTTTCCCGGTGTCAGATTCTGGCCGTTGGCCGCAAGTACCATAACGTCTTGAATATTATGCGAACCGTCCTATGCGGGGCTGGAGGGCTCTGGCGGTCAGATTTGAAGCTCTGGCTCATAGGGTCTCCGGCTCCTATCGGGATCAGGCAGCAACTTAAGCAGCGGCATTCCATAAAACACGATGAACACATCTTTGCAGCCCAGCTCGCGATACCAGTGCACAACGTCTTCAATCAGTTCGTCCAAGACTCCGATCAGAATGTCGTCGTAACCTCCAGGAGCACCGGCTTCATATCGATAACGCGCATTAGTGAAAACTTCACGATCCTTCTCGATCCAATGCTCATGGCGATCAAGCCGAATACGTTGCCTGATCGGTTCAGGTATTGCATGAAACAGCGTAAGCAGATCGTGCTTATTAGGCGCTCTGTCTTTCCGATAAGCCGGAATTCTGTCTGTGGCTTTCAAATGCTCATGGGCAGCTTTATTGCGCCCGGGTCCAGTTCGTAGGTTTCATTGACCTGGCCATTGATCTGCGCAATGTCCAGCATGTCATGGCCACGTCTAAGGTGCTTCGCAGCCTGCAAATAGCGATCGGCGCTTTCAACCATCCAAGGCGATAAATTTGCCATTACAACAGTCCTCTCACTCGTTTTCGTTCAGTTCTTAGACACCAAAGCCAAGAGCTTCGGAATGCTGGAGCCCTTGATTTACGTGGCTTGTTACCAATTACACGTGCATCCATGCGGCCTTGAAAGATACCGCACATGCTTGGAAGATAGCGATCAAGGATGAACTACCCCTAGTTTATCTAATGAGCTACCCTCCTCCTTTGATAACCAATAATTATAACTAAACTAAATTACCATTTAGATGAGCTATTATTCAGACGGCATAAAACTATCACCCCACGGTTGTCCACGCGCTCAATTGTGAGCGCCCTCCTCTAATGAAATATGCTGCACTCAGCATGCGCATGAGCTGAAAAGGTTCCTACATTGTTTGAGCGTTCCTTTCGCATTTAATGTAGTGCTCTAGCCTTGGTAGTCCAAATCAAGTGCTGCCAAAGGGTCCTCGTGTTTAGAACCCGCCACCGCCAAATGCTGCCCGACTCGCTGAGCGCCAAGCTCAAAGAGCAGCGGCAGCCTTGCCCAGACCGCCGCGCTGCATAACCTCGACGATGATTGGCACTGGAGTCATCAGGTGGTTGCGCATCATTGCTGTTGCACGAACGGTATCGCGGGCGAGGATGGCTTCGACCAGCGCGGCATGTTCCTCGCGCTTGAGCTTCAGGGCTTCGTCAGAAAAAACCGTTTGTGTCAGCCACAGGTGGCGGTAGCGCTCGGCTTGGTCAAACAGGTAGGTACGCGCCTGGAGTAAATGCTTGGAGCCGCAGCCAGCCGCAATGGCACTGTGGAAAGTCTTGTGCCGCTCATCCCAGACGTCGAGCACCTGCTCGCGGGTTTTCACGTCCATTACCTTAGATAGCGTATGGGACTGCGCGAGTATCTGAGCCTCCCAGGCGTCGTCGCCGCGTTCGATGGCCAGGCCGACAATCATGGCTTCCAGGTTGGCGCGGGCATCATAGATGTCCTGCATTTCCTGCAGCGACATGGGCGCTACGCGGTAACCTTTCTGGCTGATTACCACCACTAGGTGTTCAGCCACCAGTTGTGACAAAGCTTCTCGCAGTGGGCCTACACCAAGGTCATAACGTTCCTTCAGCCCGCTCATAAGGAGCTTCTCTCCAGGCTTGAAGACTCCACGGATGATGTCCCGCTTAAGCCGCTCATACCCGCTGAATACAGAGTTCTGCCTGGGGGTGAGGCTATCCAAGGTACTGCTCCTCAACTCGTCAAAGTCTCCATCATACCTAAACATCTACTGACCGAAAAATATTAGACAATGAAGTATTTTGTCTCTTCTTTTTAAAAACGTAGACATTTTATGTTAATGGCGATATTTTCATTCCTGCTTGACCCAGATCAACACGGGAAAGCGATTTTCACCCCACTTTGCCAGGAGCCGCCATGAACGCCTTTACTCAGATTCAGGACCTTGTGATGCCGCTGCCGTCGGAAAGCAAGGGCTTCACCCTCGCCCCTTCCAAGCAGTCACCTCGCCTTCTTGAGCTGACCTTCGCCAAGGAAACCGTCGACGCGTTCGTTAGTGCTGTTGCCGAGTGGCCGGTACAGGCACTGGAGTACAAGTCGTTCCTGCGCTTTCGTGTCGGTCAGATCCTTGACGATCTGTGCGAAGGTACTCTGCGCCCGGTTCTGATCAACACCATCCTGGACCGCGCCACCGGCGGCATGCTGATCACCCCTGAAGGCCTGTGCGACGTGACCCAGGCCGATGACATGGTCAAGTTCTCTTCGGCAGTGGCGCATCTGATTGGTCGCTCCAACTTTGATGCCATGAGCGGCCAGTTCTACGCGCGCTTCGCAGTGGTCAACACCGACAATTCCGACAGCTATCTGCGCCAGCCACACCGTGTGATGGAGTTGCATAACGACGGCACATTTGTCCAAGAGCGCACCGACTACGTGCTTATGATGAAGATCGACGAGCAGAACATGGAAGGCGGCAATACCCTGCTGCTGCACCTGGACGACTGGGAAGACCTGAGCCACTACTGCACGCACCCGCTGGCCCGCCGTGAAATGCGCTTCACCGCGCCACCGAGCAAGAACGTGCGTGAAGACGTGTTCCATGCGGTGTTCGACAACGACGCTGAAGGCCGCCCGACCATGCGTTACATCGACCAGTTCGTGCAGCCCAAGGACTTCGAGGAAGGCATCTGGCTGACCGCCATGAGCGAGTCCCTGGAAGGCAGCCAGAAGAAGGTATCGGTACCGGTGCCGGTCGGTAGCTTCGTCTTGGTCAACAACATGTTCTGGCTGCACGGCCGTGACCGCTTCACCGCCCACCCGGGCCTGCGTCGTGAGCTGATGCGCCAGCGTGGCTACATCAGCTACCAAAAAACCATGTACCAGCGCGGCCAGTAAGGTTTGCCAACAGCTGAAATGACGAGGGCCACCACGTGTGGTCCTCGTCATGCCTCAAATCAAAACGTAATTCAGGTGGGTGCAAGCTAATGGCTGCGTACGACTTCATTATCATCGGTGGCGGCATTGTGGGCATGTCCACGGCCATGCAACTGACCCAGGTTTACCCGGATGCAAAGATCCTCCTGCTGGAAAAAGAGTCCGGCCCGGCCAAGCACCAGACTGGCCATAACAGTGGCGTGATCCATGCCGGTGTTTACTACACACCCGGCAGCCTGAAGGCACGTTTCTGCCTGGAAGGTAACAAGGCGACCAAGGCCTTCTGCGACAAGCACAGTATCCGTTACGACGAGTGCGGCAAGCTGCTGGTGGCCACCAACGAGCTAGAAATGCAGCGTATGAGCGCGTTGTGGGACCGTACCGAAGCCAATGGCCTCAAGCGTGAGTGGTTATCGGCCTCCGAACTGAGTGAGCGCGAGCCGAACATCGTCGGTCTGGGCGGTATCTTCGTGCCGTCCAGCGGCATCGTGAACTACGCACAAGTCACCGTGGCCATGGGCCGTGAATTCGAAGCCGCCGGTGGCGAAATCCGCTACAACAGCGAAGTGGTTGCCATCGACGAGCGTCCCGATGAAGTGGTGGTGCGCACCGGCGATCAGGAGCACCACGGGCGTTTCCTGATCACCTGCTCGGGCCTGATGGCCGACCGCGTCGTGCGCATGCTGGGGATCAAGCCGAACTTCATCATCTGCCCGTTCCGTGGCGAGTACTACTTGCTGCCCAAGCAACACAACCAGATCGTCAACCACTTGATCTACCCGATCCCGGATCCGTCCATGCCATTCCTCGGCGTGCACCTGACCCGCATGATCGACGGCACCGTCACTGTCGGCCCCAACGCCGTGTTGGCGATGAAGCGTGAAGGCTATCGCAAAACCGATATCTCGCTGTCCGATATGTTCGAAACCCTGACCACTCCGGGCATTCTCAAAGTGCTGATGAAGAACCTGCGCCCCGGCCTGATCGAGATGAAAAACTCGCTGTTCAAGGGTGGTTACCTGAAAGAGGTTCAGAAGTATTGCCCAACCATAGCCAAGAGCGACCTCACCGCCTACCCGGCCGGTGTGCGCGCCCAGGCTGTCTCGCTGGACGGAAAGCTGATCGACGACTTCCTGTTCATCAACACCGCCCGTAGCGTTAGCGTTTGCAACGCCCCATCGCCCGCAGCGACGTCGGCCATCCCGATCGGTGCGTACATTGTCGACAAGGTCCGCGAGCAGTTAGCAAGCACCGGCGTCAGTTTCGTCAAACCGTACAACTCCGTTCGGGCTGCATCCACTGCAACCTGAGGCTGGGTGCCAAAGATGGGCGCCGCCGAGACACCATCGTGTCATCGAAACTTTTTCCTGTACCCATGAGTGCTAATCAATGAACAATAATAAATTGTCACTTGCCGAAAAAGACGTACAACACCAACTTCACCCCTACACCGATGCTCGTGTGCACGAGGAAGTCGGCCCGCTCATCATCGAGCGTGGCGAGGGCATCTATGTCTATGACGACCAGGGAAAACCCTACATTGAGGCCATGTCCGGCCTGTGGAGCGCAGCCCTGGGTTTCAGTAACGAACGCTTGATCAAGGCCGCAGAGAGTCAACTACGCAAGCTGCCCTTCTACCACCTGTTCGGCCACAAGGCGCACGCCCCCAGCATCGAACTGGCAGACAAACTGATCGAGCTGGCGCCGGTGCCGATGAGCAAGGTGTTTTTTACCAACTCAGGCTCTGAAGCCAACGACACCGTGGTCAAAATGATCTGGTATCGCAATAACGCCTTGGGCAAACCGGCCAAAAAGAAATTCATCAGTCGCATCAATGGTTACCACGGCATCACCATCGTCAGCGCCAGCCTTACTGGTCTGCCAGCCAACCAGCGCGGCTTCGATGTGCCGCTGCCAGGGTTCTACCATGTAGGCAACCCGCATCACTATCGCCATGCGCTGGCCGGCGAGAGCCAGGAGCAGTTCGCCGATCGCCTCGCCGCAGAGCTGGAAAATCTGATTCTTCGCGAAGGGCCGGAAACTATCGCCGCTTTTTACGGCGAACCGCTGATGGGCGCGGGGGGAGTGATTGTTCCGCCGCGCACCTACTGGGATAAAATTCAGGCGGTCTGCCGCAAGTACGACGTACTGGTTGTTGCGGACGAAGTGATTTGTGGCTTCGGCCGTACCGGCAACATGTTCGGCAGCGAGACCTTCGGTATTCGCCCGGACGTTGTGGTGCTGTCAAAGCAGCTTTCCTCGTCCTATCAGCCGATCTCGGCGATTCTGATCAATGACGAGTTGTATCAAGGCATCGCAGACCAGAGCCATGCCCTGGGCACCCTGGGCCACGGTTTTACCGCCGGAGGCCATCCGGTCGCTGCCGCCGTAGCACTGGAAAACATCAAGATCATTGAAGAAGACAATCTGGTGCAGCATGCCGCCGCCATGGGCAAGATCCTCCAGGACGGGCTGAACCAATTAGCCGATCACCCGTTGGTGGGCGAAGTGCGTGGGCAAGGTCTGATCGCCGCTGTGGAGCTGGTCGCCGACCGTGCAAGCAAAGCCCCATTCGAGGTAACAGGCAAGCTCGGTCGCTACCTGGCCGGTCGCGCTCAGGAACACGGCATGATAACTCGCAATATGGGCGATGCTATTGCCTTCTGCCCTCCGCTGATTTCCAGCGAATCCGAGATCCGTTTGATCCTCGAGCGTTTTGCCCGCTCGCTTGAGGATACCCAACGCTGGTTCAACGCTAGCCGCTAGGTCGCCAGCGATCCCTGAGGGAGTTCTTCGCATGTAAAAAAGCCGCTCGCTTATAGTAAGTAAGCGGCTTTGCGGACCGGGCAATAGCACCGACTACTCAGTCGTTGCCGTTCCTGACTTTCGCAGGGCTTGGCTCTCACCACTCACTGCGAGTTGGAAATGCTTTTTTTACGTTGCTACGTGAAATCTGCAGCTCTCGGAACTAGCCCAGCCATGCCTCAGGGCTATCGAAAAACGCTCTAGCGTTGCTCTCCAGTGTTTCTAAGTGATAACCGCCTTCCTGCACAATCACGCATGGCACACCGAGGTCACGCACGCACTCGCCTAAACGGGCAAAGCCTTCACGAGTGACCGCCACTTTGCTTTGTGGGTCCAGCTCATAAATGTCGAAACCCAATGACAACACCAGTGCGTCGGCGGAAAACGCTTTTACCGCGGCCAGTGCCAGCTCCAACTTACCGAAGAAATCCGCTTCGCTGGCCCCATGGGCCATCGGAAGATTGAGGTTGTAACCCTCACCAGCCGCAACCCCACGCTCATCTGAAAAGCCTGCTACGCCGGGATAGAAATTGGTCGGGTCGCCATGAATCGACACATACAAAACGTCGTCACGATCATAGAAGATTTCCTGTATGCCCTGACCGTGATGCATGTCGGTATCCATCACAGCCACACGCTGGAAACCGTCACGCAACGCCTGGGCAGCAATCGCCGCGTTGTTCAGATAACAAAAACCGCCGGCGGCCTCAGCTCGGGCGTGATGTCCCGGCGGGCGGCATAGCGCATAGGCGGCAGGTGCACCTTCGAGCAAGGTCTTCGCCGCAGCTACCGCGCTTTGCGCTGACCAGTACGCCGAACGCCAGGTTAACTCACCGATCGGGCAACTCCCATCGGCCAGGTAACGCGCAGCCTGGGCGAGAATCCCCCGCAACGCATTGGGTTCGCGAACGAAGATATTAGACATCACCTCTTCGCCCCAATCTTCCGGCACTTCTTTCCAGCGTTGATGAGCCTCTTGCAAGAAAGCCAGGTAATGGCCTCCGTGGACGGCCAATAATGGATCAAGGCCGTAATCTTGCGGCTGTTGAATATCGAAACCCAGCGCCTGTGCCGCTTTTAGCAGATTGCAAGCACGCTCAGGTACTTCCTGAGGCGTACGCATCTGACCACGGGAGTAATAGCTGCGCGGATAATGGAGAAGTTGTTCGGGGTGAAAAAAACTACGCATCGGACTCTTTCCTTATTCAACCTGACCAGCACGGGTCAGTACTGCGTTGAGCAATACGTCAGTACCCCGACGCACATCTTCGGGCAACACATCTTCTGCTTCGTTGTGACTCAAACCGCCGACGCAAGGAATAAAGATCATTGCCGTCGGGCAGAACCGCGCAAGGTGAATGGCATCATGGCCGGCACCACTGACGATAGGCTGCTGGGCATAGCCCAAAGCGTCCACGGCTTGTTGCACGGCGGCCACGCAATCGGCATCGAATGGCGTGGCTGGGCTGATCCAGTGCGGATTGACACTAAGAGACAAGCCGCGCTTGGCGGCAATGTCTTGCAGGCGCGAACGGACCTGTTGCTCCATCACCTCAATGGCGGCATCGCGATGATGACGAAGGTCGACCGTGAAGTTCACCATCCCGGGGATGGTATTGCGCGACGACTTTGCAATGTTCAACTGGCCGACCGTGGTCAGCCCCTCGGGCGCGAAATCACCGGCCAACGCTTCCAGCGCCTGAATCATCTGCGCCGCGCCGTACAAGGCATCCTTGCGCAATGGCATCGGCGTGGTGCCCGCATGAGCCGCCATGCCCTCAACGCATACGTCTAGCCAGCGTATGGCCTGGCCGCCGCTCACAACGCCAATACTTTTTGCGTTGTCTTCAAGGATTGGCCCCTGCTCGATGTGAGCTTCAAAATACGCGTCCACCGCCCCGCCTAGCGCACGCTCACCGTCATAGCCAGTACGCTTGAGCGCCTGCGCTACCGTCACACCGTCGTTGTCCTCGACGCTCAGCGCTTTTTCCAGCGCCAGCGTTCCGGTGAACACCGCAGAACCGAGCATGGCGGGAGTAAACCGTGCGCCCTCTTCATTGGTCCAGACCGCGATTTCAAGCGGTTTTCGGGTCTTAATCCCTAAATCATCCAGGCGCCGCACCACTTCCAACCCAGCCAACACGCCATAGACACCATCGAAGCGCCCACCTTCGGGCTGAGTATCCAGATGGCTACCCATCATTACCGGAGCTGCCTGCGGGTCAGTACCGGCACGTCGGGCAAACAGGTTGCCAATACCGTCAATACTCAGGGTCAGCCCTGCATCCAGGCACCAACCGCTGAATAGTTCACGACCGACCTTGTCTTCGCCACTCAGGGCCAGACGGCAACTCCCGCCCCGCGCCGTTGCGCCAATTTCGGCCATGGCCATAAGGCTGGCCCATAGGCGCTCGCCATTGATTTTCAACATACAGATTCTCCAACGGTGTCAGGCGCTATGAGCCATTTCAAGGCGATGTGCATGGGCATGACGGCGGGAAAGTGCCAGCACGCAGAACAGAGATACGCCTGCGATCGAACTGTAGAACACTGCCATAGGCCACCACTGGCCGAGGTACTCATGGGCAAGCCAGGTGCCTATCAATGGCGTCAACCCGCCAGCCAGAGCGCCACACACTTGATAGGCCATGGAGATAGCCGTGTAACGCACTCGAGTTTCGAACAGACCACTGACGTAACCAGCGATCACTGCGTAGAACGAAGCCATGCATACTACCGCCAGGGCAATACCGAAGATGATCAGCGGCGCCTGGCCGCTGCTCACCAACATGAACATCGGATACGGCGAAGCCATCGCCAACAGGCACATGGCACACAGGAAACGGGTCGCGCCCACCTTCTCGGCCACCCACGCGGCTAAAGGCTGAATGCAGAACTGGATGATCGCTACCACGAACAGGCATTCGAGAATCAACGAACGCGGCAAGTTGAGCTGTTGGGTGGTATAGGCAATCATGAAGGTATTGGTGAAGTACACGCCTGCAATGCCCAGCGTGTTAGCGCCAATGCACAGTAACAGTGGTCTCCAAGAGGTTTTAAGCACCTCTAGAACCGGCGCCTGCTCCTTGCGGTTAGAGACGGCACGAGCCCTGTCTGCGCGCGCTCTATCCTCGAGGAATTCAGGAGACTCACTGACACCGAGACGTATCACCAACCCCACCACGAGCAGCAGTGCGCTGGCGAGGAACGGCAAGCGCCAGCCCCAGCTCATCAAGTCTTCCTCAGACAACCGGGTGACCGCGCCGAACGCCAGCAGCGACAGAATCAGGCCCGCTGGGCTGCCTAGCTGAGCGAACGACGCGAAAAAATTGCGACGACCTTTGGGCGCATGCTCGCCAGCCATCAACACTGCGCCGCCCCACTCACCTCCGACTGCGATGCCCTGGACCACACGCAGCAGGATAAGCAGGACCGGTGCTGCAACGCCAACCTGCGTATAAGTCGGCAGCAGACCGATGCACACCGTCACCACGCCCATCATGACCAAGGTGATGATCAGAGACTTCTTGCGACCGATGCGATCACCGATATGACCGAAGACCACCCCACCCAGTGGACGGGCGAAGAAACCCACGGCGAAGGTGCCGAACGCGGCCATGGTACTGAAAAGCTTGTCTTCGGAAGGAAAGAACAGTTGGCCGAATACCAGAGCTGCCGCGGTGGCGTAAATGTAAAAGTCGTACCACTCAATCATGGTGCCGATGAATGCGGCTGCCGCAGCACGGCGCGGCTGTGGCGAAGCGGAAGGCTTCATGGGTCAGGCTCCTTTTGGTTTGTTTTTTTGGCAGGAGAAAGCGTGTCGCACATGCGCTCTTATGGCGCTTGATTGAAGTGATTTATCGTCTTGGGGCTATGATTAGTCAATTTTCTATTTATTATTTCAATTATAAATTCTGTTTATTATTGAGCGCCGTCATGCCAGATACCGATAACCCCAAGCTCCGCCGGAATGTGCATCCACTGCTCAACGATCGTCTGGACTGGAACCTGCTGCGCACCTTTCGAGTCATTGGTCAGGAGCTGAGCATCAGCCGCGCCGCAGCCCGTCTGCATTTGACCCAGCCTGCCATCAGCCAGGCGCTCAAACGGCTGGAGGAACAACTTGATTGCCAGCTCATCGCCCGACGCGGTCCACGCTTTGTTCTCACCGAAGCCGGTGAAGAGATCTTCGCCATTGCAGGTGAGATGTACGGCCAGGTCTCGCAGATGAGCAATGCCCTGCAAAAGCCGGGTGACGAGGTAATAGGCAAGGTGCGGCTGCTGATGATCAGCCGGATTTTCTCGGAACGTTTCGATGACTTCTTGGCCGCATTCCATCGACAGCACCCGAGGGTAGATCTAGACATAGAAGTCATGCGCAGCTCCGACATCGTCAGCGCGCTGCTGGAGAAAACCGCAACTCTGGGCTTGAGTCTCAATCGCCGGCCGCAGCCTCGCCTCGAACAACATTTGTTCCTGCGCCAGCGCTATGCGTTTTTTTGTGGTCGACACCACGCCCTGTTTGGCCGTGCAGGTTTGGCAGAAGGCGACCTGCAATCGGAAAATTTTGTCAGTTTCACGAGCGACCAGATTGGCGGGATGCTTTCGCCGCTGACCATCTTTCGCGACCAGCAAGGTTTCAGCGGACGCATCGTTGCATCATCGCCAAGCCTGGAAGAAGTGCGACGTCTTGTGATCGCCGGCTTCGGCCTTGGCTGCCTGCCGGTCCATGTTGTCGCTGACGATGAGAAGAACGGTCTGCTGTGGCGTTTGCCGCCTCACGACGGCATCGCAGATGTAGATATCCACCTGTTATGGAATCGAGACCAGAAAATGAGTCGCGCCGAGATGATTTTTATCGACAGTCTGACGGCACGACTGGCAGTCGATTGATTAAAAACCTTAGAGGTGATTTACAAGCCTGCCCACTCAACGACTCAGCATGCTGAGCCGTTGAGTGGGCAGGCTTTATATCTGTCATGGCTTGTCGAGAAACTTTGCCCCACTGCGTGGCTTGTGGTTCGTTGTCCTGAGCAACTGCATCGTTGTTTGAATTATCGAACCAGCGGCGCCTCAACCAGAGTGCAATACCGCCCAGAGTAACCAGCCCCGGCACATCATCACAGGTGCCGCAAAGGCCGTTATTTTTTTGCCCCGAGTGTTGCAATGTAATGAGCGACAGATTCAGCATCTGCATCAGACAGTGAGTGCGTGACCTGCTTCATCAGGGCACCACGGGGGCGCTGGTCGGTCTGTTGGAAAACCTTGATCTGGCGAATCATATAGTAGGCGTGTTGACCCGCCAGGCGCGGAAACTGACCATTGCCCTGCCCGTCAGCACCGTGGCAGGAACTGCACTGAGCGACGCCAGACTCAGGCAAGCCCTTGCGAAAGATTAATTCGCCGCGTGCATCAGCCGTATCAGCATCAGCCTTCATAGGACTCTGACTTGAAAAATAGTCTGCCAGTTCGCTGATCTGAGTCTCTGTCAAATGGGTAAATCCCCACATGTACTGAGTCCCGGTTTCATCGCTGCGTGCATGGCCCTTGAAGTCAGTCAGCTGCAACTTCAGGTACTCCTTTTGCTGACCGGCCAACTTGGGAAACATCGGCGAGATGGATTCCCCCGTCAGCCCATGGCACATGGAGCACACCTTGTCCGCCATGGCGATGCCGGACATGGGCGACGTTTGTTGCGCTGTCTCCCCGTTCGTACCTGTGCAGCCCGTGAGCGTAACCACGCAGAGGGCAAGAAAAGAAAGTGGTCGTTTGAAAGTACCCTTCATGCCCGTTGCCTCCATGGTCTACGCCCCTGCGCCCAACAGATCAAAGTGCGTACCACATATAAAGATAAGTGGTGTTGTTTTCGCTGGCATCACGACCATTGCCATCATAGTTATTCGTTGCGCCCAAATAACGGGTGAAATAGTTATATTGAAGTCCGACCCTCAGGTTCTGCATCGGTAACCAGAAAACCTCTGGCGTCCACATCTGTGTATCGGGTGAAAAATTGGCACTGTTCGGGTACGCCGTCGCATCCGAACTGCCATTGACATTGCTATAAGACAGGCTCGCACCATATTTGGCACGGTACACATAACTGCCCTTCAACTTGAATGATCGAAGGGAAGCCGGTCCATCGTAGAGCGTCTGGGTGTCATCTCTTATTTCTTCCTTTACATACCGTATCTGTGCAGTAAAAGCGTGGGGATCAAGGAGGTACTGGTACTGGGCATCAAAGCCTACATCCCGGTATTCGGTGCTGCCCTGGCCGTAGATCGGATTATTGGAGTCATCCATGGGAAGAATTTTGGCATTCATTGCAAAGGCGCCCACCATCACGTTTTGGGGCCCCCACTCGTAGGTATAGGCCAGCCTCGCATAAGGGCTTGAGCCATCCATGTACGTCAACGGATGGTAGGTGTCGCCCTTCTTGTTACCCAAACTTAGAAAGGCCCACGTATTTTTGGCTGTCTGGTAGGAGGTCAGCTCCAGATACAACGACTTGTTCAAATAAACATAGGCACCGATACCCGCCACCTGTTGAGCCACCCCCCCTTCAATCAGCGTCGAGGCCGGGACCCCGCCAAAGGCGCCCAAGGCTGAACTGACATACGGATAGCCCCAGGCAGGCGTGCTGTTCCAGACATCCTGAACTGTGGGGTTGTTATTCAATGTGACACCCCAGATGACATCACGTGAGGCGTCCACTTGGCGGTCCGCATAACGCAGGTCAAAGTTGTCCGAGCCTAGGTGACTTACCCAATTACCCGAGGCATCCTGATGGTCATATGAGCTGTAAGTGAATTGGGCAAAGCCGCCAATGACGTCAGTGATCTTTCCGCCCAGGAACACACTTCCGTAATCAATGATGAATTGTTTGTCTTTGGCGGAAATCGAGCTGCCCGCACCGTCGCTGTTGTTGCGCGTTGAAGTGAAGTCGCCGACGATCATGGCGGCCAAGGGGTTGGTTTGTACGCCGTTGGTGTAACCCGTCAGCTTGAACAAGCGCCCATAAGGTGTCAGTTCAGGAAATTGCCCTCCCGCATGGCAGGCAACGCAGCTTTGCCCTGTTTGGCGTGCAAAGGAAGGCAGGGCCTGGGCCGACTGACAGAGCACCAACAACAATAGTGCCCCTAACAGTGTTCCCGGTCGTCTAAGGTGTCTGAAAAAAAACGGTGACCCGAAAAAAAACGACCATGCCACCGCCTTCTTCCCGCCTGCTTCGCCGTCCTTCAGATACATTTCAATTCCCTCTGGAAAGAGACTGTCAAGTGACATAACCCTGGCTGAAGCCTAGCCAGATGCTGTCCATTTACAAGCTCCGTCGGAAATTGCGCCGTTTAAGTCTGCAACGCGAAGCACACCCATCGCTGAAATCATATTCAGCAGCCTCCGGACGCTTGATCCAGACACTTTCTCTTGTGGCGTTGCGCCTTTTATTGACGAAACTCAATGCAGTGAGGCCAAACGTCCTCGCTGTCGTTTCCCCATAAGGCATTTATCTTATTTCGCAGCCCCAGGGGTGGGCCGTTGCGGCCGCGACAGGCCGAGCGGTTACTGATGAGTTGGAGCTTGTATCCGTGGCAGTGCCGCCAATGCCCGTTCCCAGATTTGTCGGGTGCGTAGCCAGACAACCTCTTGCCAGTCACTGTCAGCGGGGTAGAACTGCTCGAGCAACTCCAGCTTGATTTTCCTGGCGACCTGATCAGTGAGGTCTCCGTGCAGGTGCAACCACTGATCGTTACGCAAAACAGTGTGGACCTGCTCTCCCGGATAAGTGCCACATTCGATAACGAACGGCATTAAGTGCACCTGCGGCAATGCATCAATCATGGCCTGCGAGGTGTAACCGGTTGCTGTGGCTGCCACCCCTGTATCACTTTTGCTTTCAGCTCCAGTGAGCAGGGTATACAGCCATGGGCCGTATACCGCCTGGGCATCGTGCAGCGCCGGGTAGGAAGACTGAGCAATCGTCATCAGCATGGGATGGCCGTAGTCTCCAGCGCCGGTATGCAGGTCAAAGCACATGGCCACTTGGGCGTGAGTGAGGTGCTCTTGTATGATCTTGCGCAGGGTTTTGTTCGACCAGGCAGGTGCCTTGCCACCATAGAAAAGACCGTCGTGATGTACGTACTGACCGGCCTCGACAATCGACATTACCGCTGACCAGCCCTCTTCACTAATTCGCTCGTTGAGCAGGGCGTCGGCCCTCTCCCGCTTCGGCCCCTGCAGTTGGGTGCAGGTATAGATCTCATGCAGCGCCTCGTACCGTTGATTATCCGGCAGCGCTTGTGTGAAATTCAGATAGTTGCGGTTGAGGTCGATATTGTCTTCGTTGACACGGCGCATCCAGGCCGTGCCCCAGGGATTGATCAAGTGGATCATCACTACTGCCACATCGTCGGGCAAGGTTCTATCGGTGAGCGCTTGCAGCCATTTGATCTGGCAGTCCGAGCCATAGAAACCTTCAATACCGTGCGTGCCGCAGAGCGCAATCAGCAGCCGTTTCGCATGTGGATCTCCAAGCACGGCAACGTCGGTACTCAGCGGTTCGCCGGAGGGCCCGGTCAATGGATGGCGGTATTCGGTCAGGCTTGCACCCGCCGCCTTGGCCGCAGCCAGAAACTGTTCACGTTGGCTGACGAAACTGGGGGCCGATGGAAAACCTGTGCTCATGGTTGCCTCATGTCAATCAACAAGTACCGGACTTTCACGAGTCGCCCGATGCGTAGTGGTGGTGGCCGTCTTCTTTAACGAGACACCGATGTAAAAACATGACGTGATTGGATACATTACGCGCAAAGCTTATACGAGCGATATGGCTGTCAGCCACGTCGATATCCTGAATCAAAAAAAAGTTCGAGATCAAGGTTAGTGCTTACCCTCCTCCCATCACTCAGATAGTCGGGAACTTTCCTGAAATGGTCGGCATCCACGTACGATCGCCAACAATCGAAAATTGCTTCGTGCCAGGGGTTGCATGGCGCGGGAGAAAGTATGAAATTTCAAAAAAATCATTTTATAGACAGGGTTCTCGACCCTGGCGCTGCACAGAAAATTGAACGCACTGCCTTCTGGGCTCGCGAGCTTTGGTTGTTACCTATTCTGATACTGGCGGCGCTGGTGCGCGTCTATGGTTCAACCGCATCAGCCATCTGGTGCGATGAAGGCTCCAGTTTGCTCATGAGCCAGTACTCACCAGCGCTGATCTGGTTTCACAGCGCTCACGATGTACATCCACCTCTTTATTACTTCCTCCTGCACCTATGGATAGAGGTATTCGGGAACGGTATCTTCTCGGTCAGGTCCATGAGCGTCGTACCGGGCATTCTGACGGTAGCCCTTGGTGTCTGGCTGGTTCAATTGATCGCAACACGGCGAGCGGCGATCCTGGCCGGCGTTTTATTAGCCTTACTGCCCATTGCAGTGCGTTATAGCCAGGAAGTCCGGATGTACTCCCTCATGGGGTTCTGGCTGATGGGCGCAACCATAGCACTCGTCTATTGGGTGAAAAATCCAGACCGTCATCGATACCTCGTCATTTATTCTCTGTTAATGGCAGCCAGTTTTTACACCCATTACTTCACGGGCCTTTGTGTACTTTCACACTGGGCCTACCTGTTTTTTATGCGCGGTGAAAAGCCCCGCCTCATCACTCGCCCTGCATGGTGGATCGCCAACGGTCTCATTGCCTTGCTATATGCCCCCTGGATTCCTGGCCTGATTGACCAGTTGCAGCACCTTGAACAACTCAAGGTGGGTGGCGACGTCGGCTGGATACTGCCGGTTACACGTTATTCTCTGCCCTCAACTATCTGGCAGTATTTGATCCTTACGGACGGTTTAAGCCTGAAATGGCCCCTCTATTTTTCACTTCCACTCGCGGTGGCGTTGGTCGCCGGTGCTGTTGCCCTGCGTGATCGAGGCCCCTATAAATTTCATGTTTTATTGGTGACCTATACCTTTCTACCTTTGGTGGTTGTGTTTCTGATCTCGTGGATAACACCACTGTTGGTCGAGCGTTATCTGATGTTCTCTGCCCTGGGTTTACCCATGATTCTGGCAATCGCCATCGATCAAATTGAGCGTCATTTCCGTTACGTGGCAATCGCTATGCTCATGGGTATCTTGGGGGTAGAACTGGTCGGGTTGAGTAACGACTACCAAGTGGATGATGAACAGTTCGACAAGCTGGTTAGCTATGTAAATGAGCACTATGCTGCCAATGACCGCATCGTTGTCAGCGATTTATTCTGGTATTTCAGTTATGTCTACTACAACAAGACGGGGTCTGAGCCACTGCTCTACACACCGAAACTAGCCAATGGTACTTCGGGGCGACCAAACAGCTACGGGTTCGGTACGCTGGTCGATCAGGATTCCGATAAAATTTACCTGGACAGTCTTGAAGCGTTACCCGGCGACTCGGCACGTGTGTGGTTGATCAGCAACAGCGAGCCACCGGATGATTTTTCTTCCATACCTAGCGACTGGACGAAGGTGACAGAGTTGAAAGTCGGAGACACTGAAGTACGCCTGTACTCCATTCCTCCGCATTGAGAGTGCTGTCATGACTAACAGATGATCATCGACGGCGACGGTTTTGTCTTGCCATAACTTGATAATGGTCAAGATGGCCACAGAGGGGGCACTACACGCTATGAGGAGCGATGTCCCCCTGGAAGATCAAGATGAAAATACATTCAAAAGACTTTCACGTACGGGAAGGTGAATTGGTCAGCCTTCGAAAATGGCCTACGAACGTGAAGCCTGTGTATAAAACGACGGAGCAATATCGCCAACTTTTGGGTCAGCACGTTGCGCAATTGAGTGCGTTGCAACAGCTGCTCTATGCGTCTAATCGCTATGCCGTGCTACTGATCTTTCAGGCGATGGATACCGCAGGAAAAGATGGTGCCATCAAACACGTGATGTCAGGTGTCAACCCGCAAGGCTGTCAGGTATTCAGTTTCAAACATCCCAGCGCGGCTGAGTTGCAACATGACTTCCTTTGGCGCACCACCCGCGATCTGCCAGAGCGCGGGCGGATCGGCATTTTCAACCGATCCTACTATGAAGAGGTGCTGATAACGCGTGTACATCCAGAAATCCTCAGCAGCGAAGGCCTTTCGGAAACCAATCTCGATGAAACGACGATTTGGCACGACCGGTATCGCTCGATCACAGAGTTGGAGCGGCACCTTTTCAGTAACGGAACTCGCATCATCAAGTTTTTTCTCCATCTATCGAAAGAAGAACAGCGTAAACGCTTCCTTGAACGCATCGATGAGCCGGAAAAAAACTGGAAATTCAGCCTCGCTGATATTGAGGAGCGGGAATTCTGGAAGGATTACATGAGTGCCTATGAAAAATGCATCAGTGCCACGAGCACAACCAATGCCCCTTGGTATGTCGTTCCTGCGGATGACAAGAAAAACGCCAGGCTATTTGTCTCGCAAATTATTCTCGATACCCTCGTGGGGCTCAATATGACTTACCCCAATACGGATGCTAACCGTCAGAAGGAATTGCAGGCAATCCGTCAGCGGCTCGCGAAGTGAGATCCTCGGTGCGTTCACTGCCTCTTGGGGCTGGATGAACTCAATCCTGTTGAGTCAGGATTGCCGTCATCAGCCCGGGAAACCGACTGTTCAAGTCAGCACTGCGCAATGAGTTCATGTGCAGGGTACCGACGTTCTGAGTGTGAACAAGACCGGCATCGCGCAGCACCCGAAAATGATGAGACATGCTCGACTTTGGCCTGCCGCCATCCAGCTCGCCGCAACTCGCTTCGGCGACACGGCCAAGATGACGGACGATTTCCAGGCGAACCGGATCGCTCAAGGCATAGAGCACTCGTTCGAGGACAAAGTCGCTGGCAGGTGGATGTTTGAATGCGCGCATGGGTGAATCATACACAGGGGTTTACCCATGAGCTATTGTTCGAATACTATCGAACTACGGAATATTCCTTCGCTAAGAGGTATGACCATGTCTGCGCTGTTCCAACCGTTCAAACTCAAGGATGTCACGCTGCGCAACCGGATTGCGGTCCCGCCCATGTGCCAGTACTCGGCAATTGATGGTTTGATCAACGAATGGCATCAAGTTCACTTGGCCTCTATCGCGCGCGGCGGCGCCGGTTTGGTGATTGTAGAAGCAACCGCTGTTGCTCCCGAAGGACGCATTACTCCAGGCTGCACGGGGATCTGGAGCGACGAGCTGGCACAGGCGTTTGTACCGGTGGTTCAGGCCATCAAGGCCGCAGGCTCGGTGCCGGGCATCCAGATCGCCCACGCCGGGCGCAAAGCCAGCGCCAACCGTCCATGGGAAGGCGATGATCATATTGCTGACGATGATACCCGTGGCTGGCAGACCATCGCGCCGTCCGCCATCGCGTTCGGCGCCAACCTGCCGAAAAGGCCCAAGGCCATGACCCTGGACGATATTGCTCGTGTGCGTGACGATTTTGTCGCTGCCGCCCGTCGCGCTCGTGAAGCCGGCTTCGAATGGCTGGAACTTCACTTCGCTCACGGTTATCTGGCGCAGACTTTCTTTTCCGAGCATTCAAATCATCGTCAAGACGCCTACGGTGGCAGTTTTGACAACCGTAGCCGTTTCCTTCTGGAAACACTGGCAGCCGTGCGCGAAGTCTGGCCGGAAAACCTGCCGTTGACCGCGCGTTTCGGCGTGCTCGAATACGACGGTCGGGACGAGCAAACCCTGGTGGAGTCCATCGAGCTGACCCGACGCTTCAAAGCCGCCGGCCTGGATATGCTTAGCGTCAGCATTGGTTTCACCATTCCTGAAACCAACATTCCCTGGGCGCCGTCGTTCATGGGCCCGATTGCCGAGCGCGTGCGTCGCGAAGCCGACATTCCGGTCTCTTCGGCTTGGGGCTTCGGCACCCCGGCGATTGCAGAGAAAGTGCTCAAGGACGGTCAACTGGACCTGGTGATGGTCGGTCGCGCACATCTGGCCAACCCACACTGGACCTATTTTGCCGCCCGTGAACTGGGCATTGACCGTGCGTCCTGGACGCTCCCGGCACCTTATGCCCACTGGCTGGAACGCTACTGACAGATTCGTTGGCTAGCGGGCAGAAGCGCCCACTAAACCTTCGATACAGCCCGTGCCCATGTCGTCACGGGCTACCGCTGGATTCCGTTACTCGCCTTGCAGTCTGTCCAGCGCCCGCTAGTCTTGCTTGAGAACATCCAGAGATGTGTACGTGCTGGAGCAGCAGGTCTATATCCACGGTAAGCTCCTCCCGTGTAGCCCACATGAAACATGTCGTCTGATTCAGCGGGCATGAGCAGGACTCACAGTGTCAGACTAAACAGGGTCATCGTATGTTCACGCCAGGCCATCTCAATCGCGCCAGTATTCCTGGAATGCCAGGCATACCAAAATTCAACATCGACGTTTTCTACGAGGTTCGTCATGACCCAAAGGAAGGCACGTTGATGCACTTCAAAATGGTCGGACAGGTGTCGGGCCGAGAGTTCGTTGATGAGTTCGACATGCACCGCGATACCGCCTCCAACTTTGCCAGTCTGCTGGCCAAGGTCGCGGTCAAGCACGGTCTGCCCCCTAACGAAAGTCCTATCATGCGCAGCCACGCCGAATACGATGCGATGTTCGAAGATATTCGCGACAAACTGGGCATCAAACCCGGCGAACCGATTAACTTGGATAACCTGGCGAAAGACGGGCTTTAAGAGTCGTCCTGGCCGAGCAGTTTATGTGTGAGTCCAAGATCAGTCCGGCTATACGCCCTCCGTACTGGCGCTGATGGAATCACCCTCCCAGCGCCATGATCGCCAACATCAGTAATGTACCGGTGATCGCCATTACCGTACCTCCGCGCCAGCGGCTTCCGCCCGCGTATCGCGCAAGAGCCCAGCCGGCTAGAAACAGCATCCCGAGTGCGACCATGTTGGACACGCGTATCGCAACCGCCACTTGATGAAGCAGCATGAACGGCACTACCACAGGAAATGTTGCCAGGGTCACCAGAAGGAAAATGCCGAATGCACCCTTGAAGTCGTCCAGGCGAAGACGTGGAGGTATGGGTGCGTCCGAAAACTCGAGCATCCGACGACGAATCATTTCAAGGCCCTCGTTGCCCGCCGCCGCCGCGATACGAGGAGGCAGTGCTCCAGCAATGAGTGCCTGCCCTGATGCTGCATTCGTTTCTTTGCACAGGCGTAAGAAAAGCGTCCGATTGCGCGTGCGATCGGTGACCGTGCGTACGAGGTACATGACGGCATCCGCGAGGCCCCAGGCAAGATTGCAACCGAGTGCCGTGACCATCATCGTGCGCACCGTCTCCTGGCCAGCCGTTGCCACGCTAAGCGAGCCGATAAAAGTCATCGCCATCAGCAGGCCGAAGATCACCTCCGAGACACGATCGATCGGATCGAGCACGCGCGCCCGCTTCTCTTCTTTGATGTCGTGCATGAGGCTCACCTCCGGGCCAGGCGTTAACGATGTTCGAAACCTTCGAATCCCTGTTAACGCCGGCTATACCTGAAAATGCGCAACAGCCTGCTCCAGATTGAAGAACATTCGCGTGGGGCCCAGCGAGCGCCCCAGCGGCGAATTTCTTACCATGGCAAACACGCCTGGGTTCATGCCCACCAGCCACAGCATTACACCCTGTTCACGCATTCGGTTTTCGGCCTCGGTCAGCATTTTCAGGGCGGTGTATTCCAAATCGAACACGCCGCTAAGGTCGAGAGCAATGACCCGCGGTTTGGACTCAGCAATCAACGCCAGCAACTTATGGCCAACCCGCTGGGCATTCACGAAGAAAATCCGGCCTTCTGAGCGCACCAGCAGCAATCCGGCGAAGCTTTCATCCTCGGGATGCTCATCGGATTTCGGGCGGAAAACGTTGGTGCCTGGTTTTCGGACCAAGGCATAAACTGGGGGGTCTGAAACCTGATAGGCCAAGGCGACGAGCGACACGATGATCGCAACGACAATGCCCTTCAATGTTCCTAGCAGCATGACCCCCAACATGGCGGCGAGCGCCCAGATAAACTCTGTTCGGCGCACCGCCAGAATGTCGCGAAACTCTGAGGCTTCGATAAGGCCCACCGAATAGACAATCACCACGGCCGCCAGCGTGGCATTCGGCATCAGGCTAATGAAAGGCGCCAGCAGCAGGCACGTTCCCAGTGCCAGCGCCGCTGTAATCAGCCCTGCCAGTTGCGTATGAGCCCCCGCCAGCCGGTTTACCGCGGTCTGCGTGGTTCCTCCTCCCGCCGTCATGCCCCCCAGGAAGGCTCCGCCTATGTTCGCTATGCCCGTCGCGATTAGTTCCCGATTGGGCTGAGGCGTGGGCTCGTCACTTCGGGCGAAGGCACGTCCGGCAGCGATGGTCTCGGTAAAGCTCATCAGCGCGATCCCTATGGCTGCTGGCCAGAGAGGAGTCACCCACTCCCATCCTGGCAACGTCAAGGCAGGTAATCCGGTTGGAACATTGCCGACTAACGAAATGCCGAAGCGGTCCAGGCCAAGCAGGCTCACCCCTGCAATCCCGATGGCCACCGCGACCAGTGGCGCGGGCGCGCTTGGGGTGAAACGCTTCATCGCGACCAGGATCAGCACCATCAAGATACCCACCGCAACGGTGGGCAGCGAAGCGTGCGGTATACCCCAAAACGTGGCGATCAGGTTATGGAGGAAGTTGCCCTTTTCAATGTGGATGCCTAACAACTTGGGCGCTTGGTCAAGCACGATGACGATGCCAATGCCGGCCTTGAATCCAACCAGCACGGGCTCGGAGATGAAGTTGGCTACAAATCCAAGGCGCAATACCCCCGCAAGGACAAGGAAAGCGCCTACCAGCACTGCCAACGTGGCGGATCCCACTATCAATACAACAGGGTCGCCCGTCGGGCTGATCTGACCCAGTGCAGAACCTGCGAGGATGGCGATTGTCGTGGTTGTACTCACGCTGAGCGGGCGCGAAGAGCCGAGTAAGGCATAAATCGCCATCGGCACCAACACCGTATAGAGCCCGACTTGTACCGGGAGTCCGGCAATAGTGGCGTAAGCCAGTGCTTTTGGTATGACCACCGCCGCCGTCGTCATGCCGGCAATGGCATCGCCTTTGAACCAGCCCTGCCGGTAGTTGCGAATCCACTCCGGTACCCACTGACGAAAACTGCCCCTCGAATGCCGAGAGACCATTTGGGTCTTGGAGTCTTGTTGCGGGTCGTTCGGTTCAAGGTCTTGTCGATTCATCAGACACTCCAGGCCAAGACTCACCACATTCGGTGGTTTGATCTCCATGGAGTCACAATGGTACGCAGCTGGTTTCGCTGTTTGCCCTACAACAAGTGCTCATACCGCCTGCCGGTACCGGTATGAGCATTTACGACCCGCAAGAGGAGCGCGAAACACTCACTCCCCCGCCCCCTGCAACTTCGTCAGCAGCGATGCCGTGGCTATCTGTCAGCCCAGATAGTCGAG
This sequence comes from Pseudomonas sp. 10C3, assembly GCF_036346185.1. Classification (NCBI taxonomy): domain Bacteria; kingdom Pseudomonadati; phylum Pseudomonadota; class Gammaproteobacteria; order Pseudomonadales; family Pseudomonadaceae; genus Pseudomonas; species Pseudomonas sp. 10C3. Next base: position 22,352 of record NZ_JASJVE010000015.1, read on the forward strand.
CACCCTTTCACGTGTTCGCGCAGCCACCACATATTTGCAATTATAAATGTAGCCTGTTTGAGAGCCTGTCACCGGCACCGGCAGGAAGTTCTGCAACCGATTTGCGGATAGTCAGGTGCCGACCATAATGGAACTACCGTCCTTCAGACAGGCAGGCCCCATGTACCAGAACCTCGCTCTGCTCACGGCCTTCCTCTTGATCTACAGCATTTTCGCTGGGCGGTTCGAGTCGAGCCTGCTCAATGGTCCACTGATGTTTATGCTCGCAGGTCTCATTCTCGGGCCTGCTGTGCTAGACATTCTGCAACTCCGGATTGGTCGGGAAGGCCTCAAAGCCTTGGCCGAGTTGACCCTGGCGATTGTTCTGTTCAGTGATGCAGCCAACGCTAACCTCAAAGTCCTGCGGGCCCATGAAGGGCTTCCGTTACGGTTGCTGCTGATAGGCCTTCCCCTGACCATCTTGTGTGGGTGGCTGGTGGGTATCTGGCTATTCCCTCAGGTGCCGCTGATAGAGTTGGCCATTCTGGCAACCCTGTTGGCGCCTACCGACGCAGCGCTGGGCAAGGCGGTTGTGAGCAACCCAAAGGTTGCCGCTCCCGTGCGTGAAGGGTTGAACGTAGAGAGCGGCTTGAATGACGGGATCTGCGTGCCGGTGCTATTGATGTTCCTGGCGTTATTGGTCGAAGAACAGACTCAGGCCCCTCTCTCTCTGGCGGCGAAGCTGCTTGTCGAGGAACTGGGCATTGGCGCGCTGTCCGGGATCGCCCTGACCATGGTCGCCTGGCAGTTGCAGCGGCTCTCCTGGAAGCACCAGTGGCAGATGCCCGTGTGGTCACAACTTACCCTCCCCGGCCTCGCCGTTCTGTGCTTTGCCACTGCGCAAACATTGGGCGGCAGTGGCTTTATTGCCGCCTTCGTCGGGGGGCTGCTCGCGGGTTACCTGTTTAAGGAGCAAAAGCATCAGCTGCTTCAAGCCAGCGAAGAATTTGCCAGCCTGCTATCGGTCATCACTTGGGCCGTGTTTGGCGCATTGGTCATCCCCAAAGCCTGGAGCAGCCTAACCCTGGATATCTGGCTTTACGCGCTGCTCAGTTTGACCGTGGTGCGCATGCTACCCGTGCTCATCAGCCTCCTGGGGGCCTGCTTCGACATCGAAACCCGCCTATTCATGGCCTGGTTCGGCCCACGTGGCCTGGCGACCATCGTCTTTGCCGTCATGATAATGGACTACCCTCTATTGGCGAGTAATACGCTGATCGCTACCGCCATTTGCACGGTGTTACTCAGTGTTCTTCTGCACGGGTTGAGCGCCAACCCGTGGGTTGCGCGGCTGGTCCACCGTGAGCATTGATTCGACTGCGGGAAAGCATTTTCCGAGCAATACCTTCTGATCTGAGAGGGGCAAGGCCCTCTTCAAGCTAACTGGAGGCTAGGTAACTCCGATGAAAAAACATGACCAGACATTGTTTGATCCAGACACACACCCGGTAAAAAAGCTCAGTCGCAAGGGCTACGAAACACAACTGAGGACCCTGCACATCGAGCTGGTCAAGTTGCAACAATGGGTGGTGGCGAACGGCGCCAAGGTAGTGGTGGTGTTCGAAGGTCGCGACGGTGCTGGTAAGGGCGGCACCATCAAGGCGCTGACCGAGCGTGTCAGCCCGCGAATTTTTCGCGTGGTGGCATTGCCGGCGCCGACCGAGCGGGAAAAAAGCCAGATGTACTTGCAGCGCTACATGCCGCACTTTCCCGCAGCCGGAGAAGTGGTGATCTTCGACCGCAGCTGGTACAACCGCGCGGGTGTCGAACGGGTCATGGGTTTCTGCGATGAAAGCCAGGTGCTTAATTTTTTAGAGCTGGCACCCATGTTCGAGAATCAACTGATCCACTCGGGAATCATCCTGCTCAAGTACTGGCTGGAAGTCAGTCCGCAAGAGCAGGAGCGTCGCCTCAAAGACCGTATTACAGATGGCCGCAAGGTATGGAAACTGTCCCCCATGGACGTCCTCTCTTATAACCGCTGGGACGACTACACACGAGCACGCGACGAGATGTTCGTCGCCACCGACACCCCATGGGCGCCCTGGTTCGTCGCCCGCTCGGAAGACAAGAAAAGTGTTCGTCTAAACGTGCTCACTCACGTGCTGACACAAATCCCCTATAAGGAGGTCAAGCAGCCAAAGGTCAAACTACCCAAGCGCAAAATTGGCGACTACCAGACGATCGATTACCCGTTCAAATATGTCGCTGAGCTGTTCTGAACGTGAGTTGCCCCGCCATCAGCACATAGTTGAGTTGATGGCGGGCAAGCTCACGGGTGTTTATCCAGTGTGACGTTGCAGCAGCTATCAGCAGCGGCAACGTCACATTCTTGACCTGCGGCTATCATGCCCTGAGCGCACTCAGATCAAGGCAATCATCCTTCAGCGGCGGACACCAGTAGTAGCCGCCGGTAAGGGGGCGGCTAAAGCGATAGAGGGCGTCAACAATGCCATCATCGAGTCCGCTCATGCGTCGCAATTGGGCTTCGAAAGCGTCGAGGGAGTGACCAAAGGCAAGGAATACCAAACCGGCCTGCAGGCCGTCTGACCAAGGCATAGAGCGACGCACAACGAAGGCTTCAGGGGTGAAACTTTCTTGGGCGGTGCGCTTTACATGTGCTGATTTCGGAGCCTCTTCCAGCTCTTCGTTATCGCTTTTTCGGCGGCCCATGATGTGGTCTTGCTCCCCCTGCGGCATGGCGGCGAAACCATCCAGGTCGTGCTGCCACTGCTGGATGGCGGCGAAGCTACCCCCTTGCAGCCCCGGGATGTCATTGTTTACTACCGCCGCCCCTATGGCCGCTTCGTCTACCGGGTTTTCGGTGCCATCTTCATAGCCGGTCAGGTCATGACCGGTCTTGTAGCGGAACGCTTCGGTCATCTGCACCAGGCGCAGGGCCGGTGCCAATGCGGCCTCTAATGCGCGGCTGCGATGCAGCAATTCACCCCGGTCCTCACCGTGCAGCCAGCACCAAAGTGCGTGCTGGGTCGAGGGGTTGTCCACCCCGACGCCACTCAATGCCGGGAACACACGCAAGCCCTCAACTTGACCCCCTATCGCATGCACAAGCGACTCACCAAAGCCGACAACCATTTTTTTGCCGTCTGCCAGCTGCGCCAGTTCTTTGAGCGCAGCTGGCAGGGCGTCTACGGACTCAAGGGCAAAAAACAAATGGCGCGCCTGTAATGGCACGGGCTTGGCAAGAATGCCAGGCTGGTAGTTACTCATGTAAACCTCTCCAGAAAATTACTCGGGTGATAATGGCACCTTCAACCGCGTTCTGGAACGTTTGCACCTCAGATCAATCAGGACAGCCTGATTGATCTGAACACCTGCCAAGCTCGATCTGACCTTCCCGAGAGAGAAGCTCGGCGCCCTTCACCTCAGTCCTGTAATGCGCGCGGGCGGTGGCTGCGTTGTTCAGCATCGGTGCTGGCTGCCTTTTGCAGCTGGAAGTCGAAGTCCAGCTCGGCGAATGACCCCGTCACCCCTCGGTCGTTCGCCGCAGCGCGATCCTCGACGAAACGGATTTCACCCACCAGACCATCACGGGTGGCGTAAGCGAAGTCGTCCCACAGGTACTTATCGCCAGACAGGTTGATCTGCGTGGTCAAGTGACGATGGCCCGGTGCCGAGATGAAAAAATGAATATGCGCCGGACGTTGACCGTGACGGCCAAGCTGGTCGAGGCATTCCTGGGTCGGACCCTGGGGGTTGCAACCATAGCCTGACGGCACAATGCTGCGCGCGCGGTAGCGGCCTTCGGCATCGGTGACGATACGTCGACGCAGGTTGTACTCGCTCTGGCTCTGATCGAAGTACGAGTAGTTACCCTGAGTGTTGGCGTGCCAGAGGTCGACAACGGCGCCGGCGACTGGCTGACCATTGGCGTCGCGCACCACACCCTGAAGGAACATCGGCGTGGCGACCTCGTCCTCACTGCCGTCGTCCATCCGCGTCTCGCTGTCATACAGCGGTGCGCCGGCGACATAGAGCGGGCCTTCAATGGTGCGCGGCGTACCGCCCACGAGGCCTTCCTGCGCGTCTTTCGCGTCTTGCAGCAGGTCAAGAAAATGCTCAATGCCCAAACCGGCCACCAGCAGCCCGGCTTCGTTGCGACCGCCCAGGCGGTTGAGGTAATCCACCAGGGTCCAGAACTCGTCTTCGCCCACCTCCATATCCTCGACAATCTTCGCTACCTCATTGAGGACGCGGAACATCAGTTGCTTCAAGCGAGGGCTGCCCTGGTCGTTGCCGAGCCCGCTGACGTCCTTAAAGAATGCCTGGACCTCAGGGGTCTGGGAAATTTTCACGGTCATGGAGATGTACCTCTTAATGTTGTTATCAGGTTACTTGTTGGTGGTGCATTAGCGCTGTGAGACAGGGGTTCAGCCGAGGTCACCGCCGCCTACGGGCAGGGTCATGCCGGTGATGTAGGAGGCTTCATCGGAGGCCAGGAACAGGATTGCACCGACCTGTTCTTCGAGGCTGCCGTAGCGCTTCATCAGGCTGCTATCGACAGTCTGGTCGACGATTTGCTGATACCAGACCTTCTCCTGCTCGCTCTGCTCGGCGGTGTTGCGCGGAATACGCCGCGGAGGTGCTTCGGTACCACCAGGCGCCGTGGCGTTGACCCGGATGCCGCGCTCGGCGTTCTCAAACGCCAGGCAGGCGGTGAGTGCATTGACACCACCCTTGGCTGCACCGTAAGGCGCTCGATTGATCCCGCGAGTGGCGATCGATGAGACGTTGACGATGGCGCCGCTGCCCTGCTCCACCATGTATGGCAACGCGGCGTGACAGCACCACAGCGTGGGAAACAGCGAGCGGCGTACTTCGGCCTCGATCTCGCTTTCTTTGTAATGTTCGAATGGCTTGGCCCAAATGGTGCCGCCGACGTTATTGACCAGCACGTCCAGCCGTCCAAAACGCTCCACAGCAGCAGCCATCACTCGCTGGCAGTCGGCGTACTGTTCAAGGTCAGCGGTCAGCGCCAGCAGCGCCTCGCCTTGCAGTTCCCTGACCAGTTCGGAACGGTCAACCGCCACCACCTGCGCGCCTTCCTCGAGCAAACGCTCGGCGACGCGGCGTCCAATGCCCTGCGCTGCCCCGGTGACCAGGGCGACTTTATTTTTAAATCTCATGCTCATGGCAACCTCGAAAATACACGTCAGTCAGTGGCAGTTAAGCGGCGCTGGCGGCGAACTTCTCGTAGTAGAAGTTCGCTGGCTCGATACCCTGTTCGCGAATGTATTGGCTGACCGCCTCGACCATCGGTGGCGGACCACACAGGTAGATATCGACGTCGCCGCCGTTGAGGTGCGTGGGCGCGATGTGCTGGGTCACGTAGCCTTTGTGCGGATGACTGCTGGCGGGGTTGGCCACACAGGCGCTGAAGGTGAAGTTCGGGATCCGCGCAGCGAAGTCGTTCAGGCGATCCATTTCCACCAGATCGAAATCGTTGGTAACGCCGTAGATCAGGTGCAATGGATGCTCGCTCCCCTTCTGCGCAATCGTATCCAGCATCGCAGTGAATGGCGCCAGCCCGGTGCCGCCCGCCAGCAACAGCAGTGGGCGTTTGATGGTGCGCAGATAGAAACTGCCCAGAGGACCGGCCAGGTTCATGCTGTCACCGACCTTGGCCAGCTCCGTAAGGAAGCTGCTCATCAAGCCGCCTGGCACGTTTCGGATCAAAAAGCTGACGCGACCGTCTTTCTGCAGCGAGCTGAATGAATAGGCTCGGGTCTGCTCACTGCCCGGCACTTGCAGGTTGACGTACTGGCCCGGCAGAAAGGTCAGGTGGTTCAGGGCTTCGCCCTGAATAGACAGCGAAATCGTGCTGTCAGAGAGCTGACGGACTTCGCTGATTGCCGCCTGGTAAGTCGCCTGCTGTGTTTTGCAAACATCTGAAGATGCCGGCACACGTACCACACAGTCGCTTTGAGCGCGCATCTGACAGGTCAGCACATACCCCTGATCCGCTTCCTCTTCGCTGAGCGCATCTTCGATGTATTCCTGGCCGAGGTCGTACTCGCCGGATTCAGCGAAGCACTTGCAGGTACCGCAAGCACCGTCGCGGCAGTCCAGAGGAATATTGATCCCCTGCCGGTACGCAGCGTCGGCGACGGTTTCACTGGGGTTGGCGTCAATGAAACGGGTAACGCCGTCTTCGAAATTGAGTGCAATTTTGTGGCTCATGGTGTTCCTCGCTGGACCAGGGGCTGAAGCGTCGGGTGCAAGCCCAATGGCGACAGACCGCTCGTTCACAGGTGATAGATGTCGATGACCTGACGGACGTAGTCGTTTTTCAGGACGACTTTTTTAGCCTTGATCAGAGGCTGGTCGCCGCGCACATCGAGGGTGTAGAAGCTGGTACCGAAATAGCTGTCCACGGTCTTGTAGCGAAAGCTCAGGGTGTGCCAGTTGAAGCGCACCTTGCACAGGCCATCGCCTTGTTCGAGGATCTCGAGATTGCTCAGGTTGTGAGAGGTGCGGGTATCCGGGATGCTGGCGCTGGAGCGCTCGGTCTTGATCCGGAAAACACGGTCCTCCAACCCTTCGCGGCTGCCGTACCAGATCAGCGAGATTTCCTTTTGCGGGTCTTCGGTCAGTTCGTCGTCATCGTCCCAGGATGGCATCCAGAACGTCGCATTCGCGGCATACAGTTCCAGCCAGTTATCCCAATCCTTGTCATCCAGATAGCGCGCTTCGCGGTAGAGGAAGTCGCGTACTGCGTCGTAAGAAAGGCTCATTGCCCGCCCTCCACGCAGATCAATTGCGACTGCTCGGCTGCCAATGCCTTGAGCATGGTTTCCTGCCAGTACTTGTGTTGCAGCACGAACAGCCCCTCGTCCTCGGTGCGCACGCCGCTAAGCAATGGGTGCAGATCAATTTCTTTGGCCGCTTCATCCGCGCCTTCGACCCAGTGTTCGGCACCACGGGACATGTCGTTCCAGGCTGTGGTACTGCCCTGATAGCCCATCTGGCAGGAGCGAAACTCTTCCAGATCATCCGGGGTGGCCATGCCACTGACGTTGAAGAAGTCCTCGTACTGACGAATCCGGCGCGCACGCGCTTCGTCGCTCTCGCCTTTGGGCGCGATGCAATAAATGGTGATTTCAGTGCGATCCACCGAGATCGGCCGGGCGATGCGAATCTGCGAGCTGAACTGGTCCATCAGGTACACGTTGGGGTACAGGCACAGGTTGCGCGAGTTACCGATCATCCAGTCTGCGCGGGCCTGGCCGAAGTCCTGGGCCAGCTCATCGCGGCGCTCGTACAGAGGCCGATCCTCGGGATTAGCCCAACGGGTCCATAGCAACATGTGGCCCTTGTCGAAGGAATAGAAACCACCGCCACGCTTAGCCCAGCCACCGGCGCTCATGGTCGGATTGCTGTCGCCAGCCTGGCGTTCCTTGCGCTGATTCTGAGTGGCCGCGTAGTTCCAGTGCACGGAGCTGACGTGATAACCGTCGGCGCCGTTCTCGGCGGTGAGCTTCCAGTTGCCTTCATAGATATAGCTTGAGGAGCCGCGCAGCACTTCCAGGCCGTCCGGAGACTGATCGACGATCATGTCGATGATCTTCGCCGACTCACCCAGATGCTCCACCAGCGGGACCACATCAGGGTTCAGGCTACCGAACAGGAATCCGCGATAGGACTCTAAACGCGCCACTTTGGTCAGGTCGTGAGAGCCTTCGCAGTTAAAGCTCGACGGGTAGCCGGCATCGGTCGGATCTTTGACTTTGAGCAACTTGCCGGAGTTGTTGAAAGTCCAGCCGTGGAACGGACAGGTATAGGACGCCTTGTTGCCACGTTTGTGTCGGCAGAGCATAGCGCCGCGATGGCTGCATGCATTGAGAAATGCATTGAGCGCGCCGTCTTTGTTGCGGGCAATGAAAACAGGCTGGCGACCCATTTCCAGGGTGATGTAGTCGTTTTTGTTCGGAATCTGGCTCTCATGAGCGAGGTACAACCAGTTGCCCTCGAAAATGTGCTTCATCTCGAGATCGAACAAGCGAGTATCGGTGAACATTTCCCGCTTGCAGCGGTAAACACCCTTTTCTCGGTTTTCTTCAAGCAAGGAATTGAGATACTCGACGCTTATGGACATGGCCAGAGCCTCCGTTGTTTTTATTTGACGGAGTGAGTCTATGGCCGGGAAAAAACTGGAGATATCCGATTCATGCAGATCGCTATCCGTTTCCTGTCAAACGGCTAAACGATTGCAAAGAGCGCGGTCCTGATGGAAGTCACGCGCGTGAACGATTGTTATCAGTTGAAAGGCACGCGACTCAACCCCGGCATCAGCTGGCTTGCTTACGGAAAAATAACGTCACCTGACCCAGTTCAAAGCCGAACTTGGTCATTGAGGAACGATTGGCCATCGTGTCGTCATCAAGCAAGTACATCCAGTCATCGAAGTTGACCTGATAGACCTTACCGTCCACGGGCAAGCTCATCACGTACCGCCAATGCAGTGCATTGCCAGCCACCTCTCCGATTGCCTCGCCGACAACATCGCCTGCGGTACCGCGCCACCGTCCAGGACCATCCGGGTGCAGTGTCCACACCCGGGTCTGCTTGGTCCCGTCGCTGTAGGTGAAGTCTTCATGCATGATGAACCGGTCGCCCTCGGAGTGGCTGTTGATAACGGCGTGAAACCGTTTTATCACCTCTCCCGAACGCTTCTGGAACATGCCCCACGCGTCTACCCGCCCCGAGAAAAAATCGCGCAGTTCAAGTTTTGGGGTTTCCTGGCTATAGCGGTTCACATCGATATCGCTGCAGCTTCCCAGGCAGATGCAGAACAGCAGCAGTACGAGTTTGTTCAACATGGTCTATCTCCACAGACACAGCATCAGGGTCATAAGGACCTGACAGTGGTCGGTGTCGACACATGGGCAGTCAAATCCTATACAAAACCTATACGTTAATATGATTTTGTACAAGAGTTAGCGCGTATTTGAACAATAGCCTACGTTACCGGTAACCACGCGCTTGCAGGTCGAACAAGTGTGCATAGCGCCCGCCAGCGGCGATCAGGCTGGCGTGATCGCCACGCTCAAGCACCCTGCCCTGATCCAATACAACGATGTGATCCGCATTGCGCACGCTGGAAAAACGGTGAGAAATCAGCAGCGTCATACGGCCCTTGGCGTACTCACGGAAGTGTTCAAACACGGCGGCTTCTGCAGCCGCGTCCAGGGCTGACGTAGGCTCGTCGAGGATAAGAATATCGGCGTTGCGGCGCATGTAGGCTCGGGACAACGCGATCTTTTGCCATTGCCCTCCCGACAGTTCCTGCCCTCCCGCGAACCACCGACCTAGCTGGGTGGCATAGCCATGATCGAGACGCTCAATGAATTCTGCTGCCATGCCCTGGGCTGCCGCTTCGCGCCATCGGGTTTCATCACTGAACGCCTCAATATCACCCACCCCAAGGTTATCGCCCACAGGAAACTGGTAGCGGATGTAGTCCTGAAAAATGACACCGATACGCCTGCGCAGCGCATCCTCGTTCCAGTCCTGAAGATCACTGCCATCCAGCAGAATGCGTCCCTCATCAGGCCGGTACAGACGGGTCAGCAGCTTGATCAACGTGGTCTTGCCCGAGCCGTTTTCACCCACCAGCGCCACGCTACGTCCCGGTGCAAGGTGGAGATTGATATTCTCAAGCGTGACACGACTGGAATCTGGATAACGAAAGCTGACGCCCTCGCAACGCAAGCCATCCCCCGGGAGGATGCCTTGAGTGAGGGTACCGGTTTCGACAACAACCGGCTGAGCCAGATACTCATACAGATTGGTCAGGTACAGGCCATCTTCATAAAGACCACTGATGGCACTGAGGCTGCTGCTGACCGCCGTCTGCCCCTGTTTGAACAACACCAGATACATCGTCATTTGTCCGAGGCTGATGCGGCCATTGACCGTATCGACCACCACCCAGGCGTAAGCCAGGTAAAACGCACTGGTACCAAGCAGTCCGAGGAGGAAACCCCAGCCATCGCGCCGCAGGGTCAGCCGACGGTCTTCGGCGTAGAGCCGGTCAAACGTGTCTCTGTAACGTTGCAGCAGAAGAGGCGCAAAGCCGAACAACTTGACCTCTTTTATATGCGCTTCCTGAGACAGCAGTGCTTCGATGTAGCCTTGTTGTCGGCTCTCGGGGGCACGGCGGGTGAACAAGCGAAACGCGTCACCGGAGAAATGTGCTTCGGCGAAGAACACCGGCAACGCGCCGAGCACCAGGATCACCAGCGCCCAAGGCGAAAAATGCACCAGCAACACCGCAAAACTGATGAGCGAGATCAGGTTCTGAATCAGCCCAAGGGACTTGGTTACCAATGCCAGGGGGCGCGTGGAGGCCTCGCGGCGTACGCGAACGAGCTTGTCGTAAAACTCCGAATTCTCGAACTGGATAAGCGACAGCGTCTGTGCTTTTTCCAGGATCAACGTGTTGACCTTCTGCCCCAGCTGTACTCTCAACAGCGACTGCTGAACCGAGAGTGCACGTTGAGCGCCAGCGAGTAACGCGAGCACTCCGGCTTCGAGTAGCACGTAACGCAATACCGGCCACAACGGAGCGCTGCCGAGGTCCGCATGCAACTGCATGGCAGCGACCACCGCATCGACAATCCGCTGCCCCAGCCATGCGGCCAGAGCAGGAAGAACACCGGCCACCAGCGTTGCCACTACAAGGCCCAGGAACAAGCCTCTCGACGTGCTCCATACCAGCTCCAAGGCGCGTCGGGCCTGGTCGAAAAAAGAGGTGAACCGACTGACGACAGGCATGTGGAGCTGGGTTCCAGGAGGGAGATAGAGAGGTGTCTGGCATGGAAACAGACCGCTCCAGACAAGTCACGCTCCACATATCACTTTCATGGCGCGTTCATCACTGAGCTTTGCTAAACAGCGCACAGGCGCCATGCGGGAGTTGCCGTTGCTAGTCAACCATTACCGACAGCCGTGCCAACACCAAAGCGTCCCCGATAATCCCTCGGCGAAAACCCGGTAATTTTCTTGAAGGTCTGGCGAAAGGCGCCTGGATCCTGATATCCCACGGTCCAGGCGATGTGGTCGACGGTGCGGTTGGTGAATTCGAGCATTTCGCGAGCTTTTCCAACCCGCAGGTGCTGGCAGTATTGCGTGGGCTTGAGCCCCGTCGCCGCGCGAAAACGCCGTAAGAATGTTCGCGCCTCCAGGCCTGCCTCGGCGGCCATCGTGCTCAGTGAAACCTCCACTGCGCCGCTGGCTTGTAACCAGTGCTGGACCTTGAGTACTGCTGCATCACCGTGACCAAGAATAGGTGCAAAATTGCCACCGCACTTCGCGCTGTCGCTGTCGCTGTGCTCGACCATTAGAAAGCGCGCCGTAGCTGAGGCAATGCTCGGCCCCAACAATCGCTCTACCACCCTCAACCCCAGTTCGGCCCACGCCATCAGACCCGCCGTGGTAATGAGGTCGCCATCATCGATCATCGGCTTCTCGACATCCACCTTGAGCAGAGGAAACCGTTCGCCCAGGGTTTTGGCTTGAGTCCAGTGGGTGGTGACTGTACGGCCTGTAAGCAGACCGGTTTCGGCCAGTACAAATACACCCAGGCACACTGAACCAATAACCGCCCCGGCGCTGTGCTGCCGGGTGATCCAGGCCGCCAGCGTCTGCAACCACTCAGCCGAAGGCAGTGTGTCCAGAGACGGCGGGATCAGCACTGCAACGGGTCGGCTGGTAAGTTCCGGCTGGCTGTCGAAGATCCTCTCGAGGGGAGCCCCGGGCACTGTAGCGCTCCAATGAGAAATTCGCAGCAGCGGCACATTGGCCATGGGCTGCTCACGGACGATGCGATTGGCCACGGAGAACAGGTCGGTCAGGCCATGCACCGCAGCCATCTGCGCACCTGGATAGACCAGCAAGCCGATCTCGGCCACATTGATTTGCCCCGCCATTGTCAGTTTACCCCTCGATATTGTCGTTCCGGCCAATCCTCAGCCAGCGCTGCAGAGCCAATACTTCACCCCACGGAACACAGGCCACACTATTGAGGAACATCCCATGTCCAAACAAGCGCTTATCGTAGTCGATATTCAAAATGACTACTTCCCTGGAGGAAAGTGGCCACTGAGTGGCGTTGACGCCGCCGCCGACAATGCAGCGAGGATTATTGCCGCTGCCCGTTCTGCGGGCGATTTGGTGGTGTATATCCGTCACGAATTCACCAGTGACGATGCACCGTTCTTTGCCCCTGGTTCTGAAGGCGCGCACCTGCATCCCAAGGTGCAAAATCTGCCTGATGAGCAGGTGATACTCAAGCACCACGTCAATTCGTTTCTCGAAACCAATCTTGCGACAGTGCTTGAACGCCATGCCATCGAGGACCTGGTCATTGTCGGCAGCATGAGCCACCTGTGTATCGACGCTATCACCCGCGCCGCCGCCGACCTTGGCTATAAAGCCACGGTAATCCATGATGCCTGCGCTTCCTGCGACGTGGAGTTCAACGGCCTGACGGTGCCCGCGGCCCATGTGCATGCAGCGTTCATGTCCGCATTGGGCTTTGGTTACGCGAGAGTGGTGTCGACCGAGCAGTTTCTGGCTTAAAACCGCTAAGTAGCTCACCGATGAATGAAGGACAGAAGATCAGGCTTTGCCCCTGAAAGATCAGGTGCAAAGCTTTGTAGCCTTAAACCTGATTCAGGATAAACCGAGCCTGGATTTTTCCTGATCGAGGGACTGGGTCATATTCAATAGCGCGGCGTTCACCAGCGACTGTCCCTGATTTCCAGCGCTGGCGCTTGAACCCGAACTGAAGTCTGTGCCGGTGCTTGCGCTGGCCTGCATTTCAGTCTGTTTCTTGAGCACTTCCGCTATTTTGGCCTCAACCTTGGCCTGCTCTGCAGGAGGCATGGCCTTAAGATCAGCCTCGGTGAGTCCCATGCCTTTCAAGGTGCTGTAACGCATCTTCTGTGCCGGCGTCAGGGCCATGTAATCCTTGAATTCATCCAGCGCGCTTTTAGTCGCGGACGACCCTGCTGTTGCGTCGACTGAAGCGTTCAGCGAACTGGCACCCACCTGTCCAACACCGGAGCTACTGTTGTCAGATGCCGTGTGCGTTGCCACCAGCGAGTTAGCGTTTTGCAGACTGACCATCATTTTCGCGAAGGCTTCTTGGCGGTCTTCATCTTGCTGCTGGCTAGAGGCACTGGCACTGGACGAGGCGCTGCTGCCGACCTTTTCCGTTTGAACCGTAGAATCTAAAAGACTCAGAAAGCTGTCTGAGTTGGACGTGGTCGATACAGCGCTTGGTATTGGGATCGAAAGGTCGTACCTGCCCAAACCAGTGATAGTGCTCATTTCAACGACTCCCGTGAAGTGGCGCATTTTTTGGAATGCATTTTTGGATCAGATACAGCAAGGCACGTGCCAGATAGAAAATTCCTCCTGAATACCGCTGTTTAGCGCTCGGAACCCTGGCAGTACTGAACATCTAAAGGCAAAAAAGGCAGCGCGTTGCCGTCACCGGCAAACGGCTGCCTCTCTATGAGCCCCGTCGAGCAAAACTCGGCTCGCCTATTGCAGCGTCGAGCCTCGCTGTCGTGATTGACGGTTTAGAAGATCGAGATCGGGTAATCGGCGATCAAACGAAACTCGTTAACGTTACCCTCGGCTTGATCGGCATTACCACGATGCCACGCCTGACGCATCCGTAGGGACAGGTTTTTAGCCGGACCGGTCTGAACAACGTATTTGGCTTCAAGGTTGGTTTCATGGTGTTTACCGTCTGCGCCATAACCGGTGCCATTGTAAGTACGATAAGGGCTATCAGCCGCCATGTGTGTGCCGTCGATGTTGTCACCGTGAGCATAACGAACCATGAAACTCAGGCCCGGAACCCCATAGGTCAGCATGTTCAGGTCATAGCGCGCCTGCCAGGATTTTTCCCCCGGACCGTTGAAGTCTGAATACTGAATCGAGTTGGCCAGGCTAATCGAGTCCGACGTGTCGCCAGGTCCGTTTTGACCGAACGAGACGTAGTCGAACGGAGTATCGCCACGTACTTTTTGATAGGAAAGTGAGACGGTATGCGCGCTCAGGAACGAGTAAGCCGCGCCCAGCGACCAGGTGGTGTTGTCAATGCTACCGGCGTTGGCCTGTCCTTCGTCATTGGTACGGTAGATGTTGAAATCAAAGTTCACTGACTGTAGCTCCGAGATCGGCAACGTATAGTTGGCGTTCCCGTAGTACTGACGCCAGATATCCTTGAGTTCCGAGCCGTACAGGCTAAAGGTCAGGCTGTCCGAAACCGCGTATTTGCCACCGACATAATCAATGCTGTCGGCAGCGACGTTAGCGTAGGCGGCAAACAGTTCGTGGCTGCCATTGGTGGTGACCGGACCGTTCCCGCCGGTGAAGTGCCCGGCATCCAGATCAAGGCCAGCAATTTCGCTGCTCAGCACATTGAAGCCGGTGCCCGTCTGCGGAAACAAGCGTGAGCCACCCGCGGCGAAAACAGGTGCTGTCGGCTGCAGGGTGCCCCAAAGAAGTTCGGTCTTGGAAATCCGGACTTTCAGTGCGCCCCCCACCGTGCCGTATTCATCTTCCAGGGATCCATCATGGCGCACCGGTAAGTTGCCCGTGCCGTTAGTGTCCGCCGAACCATCAAGTTTGATGGCCCAATTACCAAACACCTCTACCCCAAACCCAACCGTCCCCTGAGTGAACCCCGAACTGTAGTTAGCCAGTACACCTTGGGTCCAGTCCTTATTGGTTGCACCGCCATCCTTACCATCGTGGTCGAAGTAGTAGTTTTTGAGGTGGACATTGAGACTGCTGTCTTCAATAAATCCCTTGGCATCGGCCTGATCCGTCACCGGCGCGGCCGATACTAACTGACTGACCCCGAGCGAGACCGCAAGGGTCACGAGATTCCACTTCACACACATCATTCATTTTCCCCTGATTCAAAATAAAGTCCGCCGTCATCCAATACCTGAGCAATAGAGTTTCCCCTGGGTTCAGGCGAAGGATGAAACAGTGGATTGAGCGATGGCAGGTCAGCTAACACAGTGAGACCGGAGTTGCACGTCCGGTAATAACAGGCTTTTTAGCCCTATTTTTATCTTCTCGGTTCAGGGGGTTGCCCCTTCCCTCAAACTTTTAACATTTTTGCGGGCCGCTATTTAACCCCGATCATGTGATAGTCATTATCCGTTGACGTAATAATTGAACAATACGGTCGTATAACCCCTCACCGTGGGTTGCCCTTAAATGCGAGTGGACATCGCAGACGCCAACATTAGTGAAGCTGAACAGTCGCTCATATAGCGATGTTCAGTGCCTGACATAAAGCTTTCGCAGATGCGTAATTGCGGGGCACTTGGCCGGATCGGGGTCGTACGTTACCGACCCCACCGACCGTTTCTCACGCCCACGTTTTCCCGAGCGCCTCCAGACCAGACTTTTGCAAGTCCTGCGGGCTCATCGCGATGCGGAACTTGCAGTCAGCCTGGAAGTTGAGAAAAAAGGGTTCCGCAAACCCGGGGACGTCGGACGGGTCTTTTACGTTGACCAGAAAAATCCCGCCACGCATTCCATCTTGCTCAGTAAAATAAGCGACCTCCGGATGGATGCTTTCCAGGATACGTCCAATAATCTCGCCCACCTTCCCCGCTCTGACGAGGGAATTGAAGGGTTCATGAGGAAGTTCGACCGTCAGTAGCATCTTCATCATTCATTCCTCTTTTCAACGTGCGTCCTCGTCGCCAGACTTTTGCTTCTGGCGCTCATGCCGCCTGACGTGCATTCAGCAGTTCCAGCGGTCCATATTTTAAGAGTAGCGAAGCCTGAGCAGACGCTCATGCGGGGTTACGGACGGTCATGAAACAGAGTGACTCACAATACACGCCGCCATCAAAGGCACGTTCATCCGATGTGGTCCCAATACCCCTGGGCCTGCAAAGCACCTGATACGCTGCCGAGGTTAAAGATCAAACCGATCAATCGCCCGACGTCGCTCATTTTCGCCGCGCATGTCATAGCTGGCGGTGGTCGAGATGTTGGTGTGATGCGCCAGTTTTTGCGCAATCGACAGATCGTGCTCTTCGATCACTCGCGTGATGAATGAGCGCCGAAAGTCATGGGGCATGATGTCCATGCCAATCTGCCGACCGCGCTGCTTGGCAATGAAGTAGATCGCATGTTTGGTGATCCGGTCACGGGTGATGTGGCTGCCACGGCGGATGCGGTTGAACAGGAAGGCATCGTCGCTCTGACCTTCGGGTAAGCATGAGCGGCGCAGTTCCAGCCAATCATTGAGAACTGTGAATGCCCAGGTCGGCGCGTATTTGATCAGTTGTTTGTTGCCCTTGCCCGTGACCTGCAGGCTGCGTTCGGCAAAGTCGATCTGCGCCAGGTCCAGGTTCACCGACTCGGACTTTCGCATCCCTGATCCGTACAGAATGGCAATGATCGCTGCATCGCGTCGTCCTTGCGGACGAGGGTCGGCGGCACACACGTCCATAAGTTCCCGAATCAGCGTTCGTCGAATATTTTTGCCCTTGCTCAGACGCGTCCCCGCCATGGGTTTGACCGAGCGCATCTTGAGCAAGTGCTCATGGCTGATCAGGCTTTGTCGCCAGGCTTCGTTGGTCACGCCGCGAATGGCATTGACGTATAACGACGAGGTATTGGGCGCATAGCCGTCTTCGCGAAGCGCAGCGACCAGGGCGATGACATGGCCTGGCTGTAATTGATGCCACGGCACCTCGTGGATGTCCATCTCGACGAAACCCAGACGATCCGCTGCATCCTGCAGCACATATTTCATCGTCAATTGGCTCGATGGTGCCAGACGCGCCAAGTAAAGCGCCAACGGATTCTGAACCTCGGGCAGCGACATGGACAACCTGTCTTGAGTGACTGGAAAATACCACTCTACACCACAACGTCTGTTGCTAACCAATTGAAGAAAAAGGAAATTCTTTCGTTACTTAATGCCTGAAAACCGGAGCCTGGCACGCACTTCCATTATCGGTCGCGGGCTTTTAATAACTCGACTCCGTTGAATATTCCACCCAGTTGCATCAATCGGCCGCCACTGGCGAGTGCACCAAGGTCCATGGGCGCCAACCCTATGGACTCGATCAGCCCGTTGACCAACGCCTTGGCCTGGGCATCGTCACCTGCCAGAAACGCCACGCGCCTGTAACCAGCCGGCGCATCAAGGAAAAAGCCCGCTATGGGTAACGTATTGAACGCCTTGATCACTTTAGCGTCCGGCGCGAGACGGGCGACAATTTCGCTGCCACTGTCTTCGCCCAGGTCCGCAACCCTGAAATCCGGAAAGTAGTGGAGAAAGGTATTGGTCGCATCGATCAGCACGCGCCCTTCCCACTTCGGCAGCGCCGGCAAGGCACTTGCCACGTTGAACCAGGGAATCGCCAGCACGACGATTGGGCAAGCAGCGGCCTGCTCCAGAGTGCCCGCCTTTGCCTTGGATCCCAGCTTATGAATCAATGACGCCAGACTCCCAGGACCTCGGCGATTACTGAGCACCACGTCATGCCCTGCTTGAATGAACGCTGCCGCGAGCGTTTCCCCCACGGTCGCAGCGCCAATCATCCCGATGTTCATAGGTTTACCTCACGACTGGGCAATGGGCTCATGGACAACGCCGGCCCACGCCAAAAATTATAGTCCTGGAATAACCATTCGTGGGCCTGCGGATGCGATTCGGGTTGATCACAAATTACCTATATAGTCTTCAAATAAATCTTCACCCTCGGACGTTAAGTACGTATCACTACAGAGAGCTGACCATGCATACCACTCCAAATGCTGAACGCTATGACCGACTGACCCGTTCTTTCCACTGGCTAACGGTAGCCTTGGTGATTTTTTTGTTCGCCAGCGCACAGGTATGGGACATCCTTGAGAAAGGCACGCCCCTGCGCAAAGGCCTGCAATCGGTGCATATCTCACTAGGGATTGCGCTGGCGGTGCTGATCGTCGCGCGGATTGCCTGGCGCTTGTTCGGCGGCAATCGTCTACCCGTGATCACGTCCAGAACAACTCACCTGCTGGCGACGCTCGCGCACCTTGGCCTTTATGCGTTGTTGCTGGCACAAGTCGTACTGGGCTTTGGGTTCCGTTGGGCGCAAGACGAACCCTTCAGCTTTTTCGGCCTGTTCTCGGTGCCCGCTCCATTCATCATCGATCATGCGCTGAGCAGCACGCTGGGTGACCTGCATGGGACGGTGGCCTGGGCCATCATTATCCTTTCCGGCCTGCATGCCTGCATCGCCCTTGGGCATCACTATCTGCTGAAAGATTCGACGTTGCGCCGCATGCTGCCGGCCGGGCGAAAAAACCTGTAAGACTGATGAATAAATTCATCCGCACGCGTGTGCTCGGCTAGCGGTCTAGCGCCATCGCCTGATGGCCGCGACGAGGTCTGCATGGATTTCTTGTCTGGAGTCGTTCGCCCGTTTCTGTTTTATTAGCACGCATTGCTTAACGATCCAGCCCTCTGAAAAAGGTATTTTTAATGTTTGCCCCGCTTTTCAAGAAAGTCCTGACATCGTTCGCCCTGCTTATCTCCGTCGCTAGCGCCACCTTCGTCTTTGCCCACGCCAACCTGAAAAGTGAAGAGCCGGCTGCCGACAGCACCACCACAGCACCCAAGGACCTGCGCCTGAATTTCTCCGAGGGTGTCGAGGACAAGTTCACCAAAGTCAGCCTCACCACGAACGGCGGTAAAACGGTAATCGTTAATACCGTTGCGACTGACCCCGACAATAAGAAAGTTTTGATTATCACCCCTGCCACGCCCATCGCTGCCGGCGAATACAAGGTGGAATGGCACGCTGTGTCGGTCGACACTCATAAAAGCGAGGGCGAATACTCCTTCAAAGTAAGCCCGTAACCCAATGTCGAGTGCACTGATCCTGTGCCGATTCGCGCACTTTGCCGTGGTGTTGTTGCTGTTCGGTATCTGCCTGTTTCGGACATGGCTATTCAAACCGTTGCTGATTGAAGCAGCAACAGCCACGCTGGACGCGAAGCTCACATGGGTGCTTCGCTCGCTGACGTCAGTGGCATTGGCCAGCAGCCTGCTGTGGCTTGTGCTCATTGCCGGCAGCATGGCAGGTAGCTGGCAGGACGGACTTGATCCGCCAACCCTGATGCTGGTGCTCCGCAATACATTTTTCGGTCAGGTCTGGAGCGGGCATCTGCTCTTCAGCGCGCTGCTATTGATAAGCCTTGCCTCGCGACGGTTTTCTTCACCCAACCTGCGGCTGGCACTGAGTACGTTGCTATTGGCGACACTGGCACCGGTCGGGCACGGTGCGATGTTCGACGGCCTGAGCGGTGGACTGATGATTCTCAATCAGATGATTCACCTATGCTGCGTCGGCGCCTGGCTAGGAGGGATATTGTTGCTGTCATTGCTGCTGGCGCAACCGTCTGCCGGAAACGCTCAGCACTTGCTTCGGCGCTTCAGCGGCATCGGTTATGGTCTCGTGGCTGCAATCATTACCACTGGGCTAATCAATGTCAGGGTAATGAGCGGCGCCGTTTGGCCCGAGCCAGCATTTTCCGGGTTTGGGCTGATCCTGATGATCAAGGTGTGTCTCGTGCTGTGCATGCTGCTATTAGCACTGACCAATAGATTACTGCTCAATAGCAACAGTGATCGGCTCAACCTGTTGCGCACCAGTGTGGCCCTCGAATGCCTGTTCGGCATAGCAGCCGTTGCAGCTGTTTCCTTATTGGGCACATTGCCGCCAATGCTGAATGTTTGACGGCTGTCAGCAGGGAGTTCAAGCGCAAGCTTCGGAGTGCCGCCTGCCTGCCTGCGCGATAACCTTGTCAGTAATCGCCTTCACGATGAGTACACACGCATGAGTACGGTCAATCCACGCACATCACAGCAGGATAAGCAGATCACGGAAAACGATCCCCGCTGGGCTGCGGTGTTGGCAAGGGATGCGACGGCAGACAACCAATTCGTTTACGCGGTGAAAACCACCGGCGTGTACTGTCGGGCAAGCAGTTCGTCGCGCCTGCCACGGCCAGAGAACGTCGAGTTTTTCGCCAATGCCACAGACGCAGAAGCCGCAGGTTATCGCCCGAGCAAACGGGCCGCAGCGGATCAGACCAGCGTCTTCGCGCAGCATGTAATCCTGGTAGCAGAGGCCTGCCGACAAATCGAACAGGCCGATCGCCTGCCCAGCCTGAATCAACTGGCAGACAACGTCGGTTTGAGTCCCTATCACTTCCATCGGGTCTTCAAGGCCATCACCGGCCTGACGCCCAACGGGTATGCACGGGCCCATCGCGCACGAAAAATGCGCGAGCATTTGAGCCGCCCGGGATCGATCACCAACGCTTTTTACGAGGCAGGTTTCAATTCAAACAGCCGCTTTTACGAGGCCTCGGACACGATGCTTGGCATGAAACCCAGCGACTATCGCGCAGGCGGCGTGAATAACGACATTCGCTTCGCGGTTGGGGAATGCTCGCTGGGCTCGATTCTGGTAGCGCAAAGCGAACGCGGGGTATGCGCCATTCTGCTGGGTGATGACCCGAACACCTTGGTGCGTAATCTGCAGGACAAATTTAGCAACGCCAACCTGATGGGTGGCGATGCCGATTTCGAGCAACTGATTGCAAAGGTCGTTGGATTTATTGAAATGCCTGCCATCGGCCTTGATTTGCCACTGGACCTGCGCGGTACGGCGTTTCAAGAACGGGTGTGGAAGGCACTCAGGGAAATTCCGGTGGGTAGCACAGCCAGTTACGCCGAGATTGCTCAACGGATTGGCGCACCCACCTCTTTTCGCGCCGTTGCACAGGCCTGCGGCGCTAACTGGCTGGCCGTCGCTATCCCCTGTCATAGGGTGGTGCGCAGCGACGGCAATCTTTCAGGTTATCGCTGGGGAGTGGAACGTAAACGACAACTGCTGGAACGCGAGGCAAAGCCATAAAGCAATTAGAGCCTTCCTTTTGGCTGATCTCCAACGAGCTACGCGGACAGTCCGAAGGCGAGCGACTCAAGCACATACAGGCCGGTTTCCCTTCCAGCTGGCGAGGTCGTTTGATCCTGGTGTGGAGGATCGCCAAGGCGCGGTTCGCCACCGATCTGTCGGGCCAGGGTGCAGCACCTCACGGCCAAAAGTAGCTCATTCCAAACACCTCAGTTGCAAAGGGTGCCCCCTGCCCGTTCAATAGCGGCCTGCCTGTCGTTCTATTTCGGAGGAAACCACCATGAGCACTTGGCCTGATAGCCGTATTCTTGATCTCTTCGGGGTGACACTCCCCATCCTTCAAGCGCCTATGGCCGGAGCAAGTGGCTCAGCCATGGCGATTGCCGTCGCCAACGCCGGGGGGCTGGCATCCCTGCCCTGCGCCGCGCTGACTCTGGATCAGATACGCGAAGAAGTGGCATTGATCCGCCAAAATACCAACGGCCCATTGAACCTCAATTTCTTTTGCCACCAACCACCCGCTGTCGACCCAGCCCGAGAGGCTCGCTGGAAAAACACGCTCAAAGACTATTACACCGAGCTGGGCGCTGACTTCGAAGCGCCCACACCGGTGTCCGCACGTGCGCCCTTCGATGACGCCAGTTGCGCGCTGATTGAAGCGTTGAAACCCGAGATCATCAGTTTTCATTTCGGTCTGCCAGAGCAAGCGTTGCTGGATCGGGTCAAGGCGACCGGAGCCAAGATCATTTCTTCTGCCACCACCGTCGAGGAGGCTGTCTGGCTGGAGCAAAACGGCTGTGACGCTATCATCGCCATGGGCTACGAAGCCGGAGGTCATCGAGGGATGTTTCTCAGTAAGGACCTCGACACCCAGGTCGGCACCCTGGCGTTGGTGCCACAGGTAGTAGACGCCGTCGGCGTGCCGGTGATTGCTGCAGGAGGTATTGGCGATGCGCGCGGCATTGTCGCGGCATTCGCGCTGGGGGCATCGGCTGTCCAACTGGGCACCGCCTATCTCTTCTGCCCGGAAGCCAAGGTGACGAAACCGCACTACCAGGCCCTGCGTAGCGCCAAAGGAAGCCAGACGGCACTGACCAACATTTTCACCGGCAGGCCAGCACGGGGCATCGTCAACCGGATCATGCGCGAACTGGGCCCGATCAGTGATGTCGCACCCGCTTTCCCCCTGGCCGGCGGCGCGCTGATGCCCCTGCGCGCCAAGTCCGAACCGCAAGGCAGTGGCGACTTCATGAACCTCTGGGCCGGTCAGGCGGTCGGGCTGAAACATGAATTGTCGGCAGACGTATTGACCCGTCTACTGGCCACTCAAGCGCTGGAACAATTGACCAGGCGCTAAGATGATCAGCCGCTATATACTCTGCTATATAGCGGCAGGTGTCAGGCAGTCACCCGCCCCACCCACAAAGACTATGGAAGCCTTTATGCGCACTGGACACCTTGGCGTCATCCTCAAATCCCTGACGGCTGTCAGTACCCTGCTGACCATGAGCGCAGCGTTCGCCGACGAAGTACACGTGGCCGTTGCTGCCAACTTCACCGCACCGATCCAGGCCATCGCCAAGGATTTCGAGAAAGACACGGGGCATAAACTGATTGCTGCCTACGGTGCGACAGGCCAGTTCTATAGCCAGATAAAAAATGGCGCGCCGTTCGAAGTGCTCCTCTCTGCCGATGATGCCACCCCGGCCAAGCTGGAAAAAGAAGGCGATACTGTCCCAGGCTCTCGCTTCACCTACGCTGTCGGCACCTTGGCCTTATGGTCTGCCAAAGAAGACTATGTCGACGATAAAGGCGCCGTTCTCAAGGCCAACCAGTATCAGCATTTATCCATTGCCGATGCTAAAACAGCACCTTACGGCCTTGCCGCGACCCAAGTGCTCAGCAAGCTCAACCTCACCGACGCAACCAAAGACAAAATCGTAACTGGCCAGAACATTACTCAGGCGTATCAGTTTGTCTCTACCGGCAATGCTGAACTGGGTTTCGTTGCTTTGTCGCAGATCTACAAGGACGGTCAGATCACCCGTGGTTCGGCGTGGATCGTACCGGCCAATCTGCATGACCCAATCAAACAAGACGCCGTCATCCTTAACAAAGGCAAGGACAACGCTGCAGCCAAGGCGCTGTTTGAATACCTGAAAGGGCCAAAAGCGGCCGTAGTGATCAAGTCGTTCGGTTATCAGTTTTAATGCCACTGAACAGCGACGATATCGCGGCCATCTGGCTGACGCTGAAACTGGCGTCATTGACCACGGTCATCCTGCTCCTTATCGGTACGCCCATCGCTTTATGGCTGGCGCACACCCGTTCGTGGCTCAAGGGCCCGGTGGCTGCAGTGGTCGCTCTGCCGCTGGTGCTGCCGCCAACGGTCATTGGCTTTTACCTGCTGCTGGCGATGGGGCCTAACGGCATGGTCGGTCACTTCACCCAGAGTATCGGCCTTGGAACGCTGACCTTCAGCTTCCCCGGTCTGGTGATCGGCTCCGTCATCTACTCGATGCCCTTTGTCGTACAGCCACTGCAAAATGCCTTCGCCGCCATTGGCAAGCGACCGCTGGAGGTCGCAGCCACCCTGCGCGCCGGCCCATGGGACACCTTCTTCAGTGTGATGTTGCCACTGGCCCGCCCCGGCTTTATAACGGGCGCCATTCTCGGTTTTGCCCATACCGTGGGCGAGTTTGGCGTGGTACTGATGATCGGTGGCAATATCCCGGAAAAAACCCGCGTGGTTTCCGTGCAGATCTACGACCACGTCGAGTCAATGGAATACCTGCAAGCGCATTGGCTGGCCGGGGTGATGTTGGTATTTTCTTTCCTGGTTCTACTGGCGCTGTACTCAAGCGGCAAAACCAAAGCAAGCTGGAGTTGAGCCGATGACCTCGCAGATACAGGTGCGCCTGCAAGTGGCCTATCCCGGTTTTGATCTGGATGTCGACCTCGCATTGCCGGGCCATGGTGTGACGGCGCTGTATGGCCACTCCGGCTCAGGAAAAACCACCTGCTTGCGCTGTATCGCCGGGCTGGAGAAAGCGCGACAGGGCTTCATTCAGATTAATGGTGAAGTCTGGCAGGACAACGCCCGAGGCATTTTCCTCCCGCCACATAAACGTGCGCTGGGGTATGTGTTTCAGGAGGCCAGTCTCTTCCCGCATCTGTCGGTGAGGGGCAACCTGGAATTCGGACTGCGGCGTGTTGCGAGCAGTCAGCGCAAGGTACAACTGGATCAAGCCAGCACATTGCTGGGTATCGATCATCTGCTCGAGCGCCACACCGACAACCTGTCCGGCGGCGAGCGACAACGTGTCGGTATCGCTCGCGCCCTGCTGACCAGCCCACGCTTGTTATTACTCGACGAACCTCTGGCGGCGCTGGACACCCAACGCAAGAGCGAAATCCTGCCGTACCTGGAGCGCCTTCACGATGAGCTGGAAATCCCCATGCTCTATGTCAGCCACTCTCAGGACGAAGTTGCACGGCTGTCCGATCACATAGTCGTGTTAAGCGAGGGCAAAGCCTTGGCCAGCGGTCCCATCGGTGAAACCTTGGCGCGCCTCGACCTGCCGATGGCGACAGGCGACGATGCCGGCGTAGTGGTCGAAGGCATCGTCAGCGCTTATGACCCCAACTATCAGTTGCTGACGTTGCACCTGCCTGGCAGCGACCTGATAGTTCGTGTCGCGCATTCACCCCTGTCGGTCGGCAAGACCCTGCGTTTTAAGGTGCAAGCCAGGGACGTGAGCCTGAACCTGCAACCCGATGAGCAAAGCAGCATTCTCAACCGATTGCCTGTGACCGTGATCAGCGAAATTGCTGCCGACAACAGGGCGCACGTGCTGGTTCGGCTCGACGCGGCCGGCACACCATTGCTCGCGCGGATTACCCGTTACTCCCGCGATCAAATGCGCCTGTACCCGGGCCAACATCTATGGGCACAGATCAAGTCGGTAGCGGTGTTGGCGTAGCGCACAAGTAGGGTTGAGTGGCGTTGCCGTTGACCTGGTAGGTGGTCGACAACTCTTCAATTTTTAATAGGAAATGACGAACCGCGTGCTGAACCTCGACGAACAATGCGTCAGGCGGCGCGGCGTACGCTACTGTGTTCAAGGTGTTATCGACAATGACACCTGTGTTGCGCTTGTTAGTCAGAACATACAAGACATCGACACCCACGTTCGCCAAGGCGACCAGATAATCGGCCTTAGGCACACGCTCGCCGCTTTCATACTTGCCTTGCGCGTTTACAGCAACGCCGCCCAGAAGCCCCATTTCCCGTTGCGAATACCCTAACCGTTTGCGTTCTTGCCTGATCCTGAAGCCTATCTCATTCATTGGCCTGGCCACCATTGTGTTATTGACCCATAAAGTTTCTCAAAAAAAATCGGAGATTAGAATGCTTGAGATTAACCAGAAACGACGACTGGTCAGCACGCTGGCCCGGGGGCGACCAAGTCGGCATGCTGGTGGCTCATGACACACCAGAGACCGTTGCCCATGTTAAACCGAGCAAGACAGCGCCATTTTTGGCGAAAACATTGGCAGGGCGATGATTTAGTAGGGGCTGCCATCCTTATGATTAAACAGCCACTGGCCGTCCGCTTGCAGCGCCACCTCAAGATCATCATCGGGATAACTCACTGTGTCGCCTGATGCGCGATCCCCCACCTCCAGAATCACACAGTCGGACTCAGTGCGATTCTCAAGATGGTGCGGCGTCACGCCTGCCGCAAACCCGGCCACCATACCGGGTCGCAGCCTGGTTTCACCCTCATGGGTGAATAGCGTGGGTTCGCCCTCAAGGACGTAGATGAACTCGTCCTGCCGGGAATGGCAATGATGCAGCGCGGATACCGCGCCCGGTGACAGTCGAGTCAGGTTTACACCAAAGTTCTTGATGCCGAAAATATCGCCCAGCGGATGTTTGATCCTGCCCGACATAAGCGAGGCGAACGGTTCAGGGTAGCTGCTCGGCTTGGCCCGTTTCGAAGCGTCAGCCGCCATAATGGCAGTTGGACTTTTTATGGATGACATCAACCTCTCCCCCGGTTTCACGTTCTGATTGCCTGAGCCAATAAATCCAGCGGCTCAATATGGCTCAAGAAGCTCCTCACTTGAAGCGTGATCGGATATCTAGGTGAATTGCGGACCAGAAACAAACAAGGGCCTACATGCGATATCGCGTGTAAGCCCTTGATTTTAAATGGTGCCCGAAGCCGGGGTCGAACCGGCACGTCCTTACGAACGAGGGATTTTAAGTCCCAAGACATCCCTATAGTTTTCGCTGCCTTGCTGGCATTCCCGTTCCGCAAACTGTCAAATTCAGGCCGCTTGTAAGCCAGACACAGCAAGGGGTGCAAAATAATTGCGGAAGGGGAAAATGTGGCAAATTGCTTGCATTTCCTGCCTTCCACGACAGCCCAAATATACCCGGATTATGCCGATCCTGCATACCGCTGCTCGAAAACGCACCTGATCTCCACCGCCAACATCACCATGCGATTAATTTGGCAGATGGAAGCATGCTCAAGGGCCTATTTTGCCGGACCAAAACCACCCCCAGCCCTCTCTAGCATGCAGTGAGAAGCACCCATTGGCCCAAAAACACCCCTCCTCCCCGGCGCCCTGCCGACCGAACACAATCCTCAATCAAAATACTGGGAACGACCCTGCTGGGCAGCAGATAAGGTGTACGATCAATGTTCTCGTACCACTACGTGACACATTTCCATGGAACGCGACGGGAGCCATAAGATTGCGGCCTCGATGGCGCAGCGAGCCGGTGAAAATCCAAGCGCTGAGTGCAATTAGTGCAATTAGTGCAATTAGTGCAATCCTGACCCCTATGATCGGTCAGGAAGAGTTTTCTGCGTTTTACAGACGCAGTTTTCATCTTTGCACCTCGTTTCACCCATGCCTTACCGATACGCATGGAAGCGCCAATGAGGATCTTGCCCGGCTAAGATGTTTACTTGAGCAGCAGGATATCGATACGGCCACGATATATGGCAACGAATTGCTGAGCACATTCTACGAACTGCTGAACTCGTTGATTGGGATTTCGCTGTCAGAGCACCTGCTTCGTTCCGTATGGGAAACTCATTGAGTGGTAGGCCCGTAGGACATACCCCAATGTCCTAGCCCAAGAAAAACGCCTCTGACCGAGGCCAGCCTTCACTGCGAAAATTATTCAATTCTCCCTGCTTTTGTTGGGCACAACACCTTATCGGTATCAACGATACCTATTTTCATGCCCAGCAAAACCGCGATTTTATGCGCCTCTCCACGACGTCCTTTTTTACGACCGGAAAGGACTTGATAAGTCGTGGCTGGGTCAACGCTATTTTCTCTAGCAAATTCCTGGACGGATTTTCCTTGCTGCTCTAGCCAAGCCTTGGCTTGTGCGGCGGTGCGTATAGTAACCATAGTTTAAATTTATCCAAATGAGCTCAACTAGTTCAACTAAAATGAATTTTTATATTCAAAAAAGTAGAGTTGCGCAAATTGATCACTCAATCGAATGGAGTCGGTAACCGTCTACGAAAAGAAAGGATACCGTCTCCCTAAAGCCGATTATCTTGCCGCTGTTGCCGCCGCTGGCGTAGACATACTGTTCGTGCTCACAGGACAGCGATCCCGATTCATCTCAACAATCTCAGCGCGACCGAAGAGAGCATACTGTTTAATTTTAGATCCCTTCGTCAAGAAGATCAGGACGCCTTCGGGCGACTATTGACATCAATGGCTGAGCTGCAGCTTTTTTTGCTGGCCAACAGCAAGCCGGTTAATCCGATTTTTTAGAGGCGTGTCGTGCGACGCTGACTAAAACGCCAAGCCATACTCAACGCAGTTCCTTGCCTTAATCACGGACAAGCGCTCACCTCCGCGATTATTTTCTTTTCATAGCCGATATGCTGCCGACGCTCAGCAAGCAGCGCCCTTACCTTCACCTCGAGCGCTATCCTTCCTCCGGCGTCCTGCCGACCGAACACAATCCCCACATAGCAGTAGTGAGCCGACCTTGTGCCGCTGGTAATATCTCGCCCACGTTCGCCAGCCATTAAGGGATGGAGGCGAAAACAGAAGCCCTGGAGCCGCGAACCTCCGGGGCTTTGCTTATTCAACCATCGCATAAATGACCATCGTCACAGCCACGACCCAAAAAAGTAGTTAGTAGTACTGTCAGCCAGATAAGGCGTAGCTCCATTACCCCTCCTTCTGCATGGATTGATCCTCAAATCAGCGTAGCTCATTACCGTCCATATCGCGCCAGGCCACCCCATCTTGAGCAGCCGCGAGGCCTACTCCGGTTTTCCTACATAAATGGAGGTCATGCTAATTTTTTCGACCAACAATGTAGGAGCGAAAAATTAGCACGTAGTCGCGGAGTTGGCCCCCGGCTTACTTATTCCGCCGGGTCGCTTCGCAACCCATCATAAGCGGCCTTGCACGCCAACCCATTTACTCGGGCATCGCCGAGGATTTGTCATATTTCGATGCTCCGCCGATGCGGACACCAGCCCAAAACAGCCAGGCCCGCCAGGCTGCGACACCTTCCGCACGCAGCGCCCGGTAAAGCACGGCATCAGCCTGTTCCCTGGTCACTTTGCCCGTCGTGTAGAGCCAGTCATGCACCGTTGCCGCGTAGTTGCCGTAACCGGCGATGAGGGCGAACAGCGGGAACAGGAAAACATTGTGCAGTACGAGGATGCTGGCGAAGTCTGTCTGAAACCCACTGGGCACGATAATGGTGCCAACCTCGTCATCCGTGAGCGCAAGATAGGCCAGCAGCGTGTGATTAAACTTGCCGACCTGCTCAGTTTTCAGAGTGGTGAGGAATTTGCTCATACTGGCCACCCCTCTTCCAGTATTGCGTCCGTATAGGTACCGTCACCCAAGGCAACGAGCAGTGCGGCTTCCCTTTTGTAGCACGCCTGCACATAGTCACCGACAGCATCAGCTACGGCCAGAATCTGCGCTGAAGTCAGAGAGACGAATGTGTTCCCCGTGAGTTTCCAGTCCACGGTATACGTGCTGTCCCGTGTCGCCCTGAGCGCAGCACCAGTCAGCTTGCTTTGCGTTGTGCGGTCGGTATAAACGCTCATTCCGTTGAACGTGATACCTCGTGTTTCCGCAGTGAAGCGTCGGGATGCAATATCTGCCTTGGTAGCGGCTAGCGCAGTCACGCTCTTATCTAAAGAGGTATTGAGTTTGCTCCAGTCGACACTCATGCGGGCACCTCAGTTTGAACTTCAACAATTGGTAATGGCTGCGGTAATATGACGGGGCCGTCTGGCACGTTAGTTAGATCAACAGGAAATGCCTGCTCCTGACTGAAATTAACAGGAAGCGGGAGCAGGAGCGTCAACGTCAGTTCACCGCCGGTGTTATCTACGTCGCCCGCGAACCACTCCGATTGGATGGCCGAACGAGGAAGTGTGTCGCCATCGTTCATTTGAGAGAAATCGAATGTAACACCGTTAAGTGTTAGGATATTTCCTGTGCGGACCACCGAGAGCGTGTCATCACGACGTGTTGGCGAAAGTTTAATACGCATTATTTCCACCTACCTGTTGCTGTGAATTTTAGAGCGAATGCTTGCGCCGCTGTTGCACCGTTGCGGATGAATATCACCGCCGTAGTCGTGCCGCTAGGGGCCTCCCCGACCACACCGTAATGGTCCCAGTATCCTGTTGGGTAAGCGCTCGCTGCTATCGAAAAGGCTCCATTAATAAATGCGGCCGGCATTGTGATGGCGCTGCTAGTTGTAGCATTGGCTGCGATAGATGCTGTAGTTATATTAGATCCTTCTGACGTACAAATCATTGTACCGTCGATAAACTTTGTATAAGTACCGTTAGCATTAGTACCAGTTTCAACGAGTGCGCCTTGTGCAACGGTGCCGACAGCATTTGCGGAGTGAAACAACCTATTCCAAGGCAGCCACCCTGAGCCACTTATCCGCCTGAATCCCATTTCATCGGCGGCGTAGTCTACTGCCAGTTGGTTACCGTAGTTACCTGATGAGCTGATGGCGGTAAGGTTGAGTAGTTCTCCAAAACCACTGCCAAAACCGGGCTTGCTTACAGTCGCAGAGTTGTAGCGGTAAATACCAGTCGGCGCAACAGAGTCCGCACTAGCCAGCAACTGTAGCCCCGTGGTGTAGGATACGCCTAGGCCAAATGCCCCCACGCTCAATAAGCTGCCCGCTGTACCGTCCGTAGGCGACGCCTGCTTAACCAAACCCAGCGCAGCCTGAGCTGTAAGCTGTGTATTTCCCCCCGTCCCTCCCTGCGCAACCGGAACTGTATCTGCAGAACCAAACTCAGTAATGGAGCCAGAGCCAGAGCCATTGTCGACGAGTTTAAGGGGGATCTTGTCAGCCATTGATTGCCACCGATACTGCGAGAATTGTGCCGCTCTGCTGAGTAGCAGCGACGGTATAAGCGGTAGCGTTCACAGCGACCTTGAGCATCGCGGACGACTGCTGAATCACTGGCAGGTAGCACGGAACTCCAGCGAGAGCGTCGCCCGCTGGTAGTTGGCGCGTACGGCCCCCAAACCTAACCAGAGGGCGCCGGACTGCCATTACAGCGTGACCGTGTCGTACTCAACGGTGGCTAGCTCGGTAGCCGACTTCGCCAGGCCGAGGTACTGGTCCAACTTGCCAGTGTCTGCAACCGGATCAAGCGCCGCCGTGAGTACGCCGCCTGCCAACCCAAGCCAGTAGTCGCCACCGGCGACGAGCCCAGTCAGCCCAGCGTTCACAGTGTTGAGCCGGTACGCGGTACCAGTGCCCGCCGATGCGACCGCCGTGTTCACATAACCATGGGCCGGCCGGCCGTTGCTGTTGTCTGCCAGGCGCATCGACAGAACTCCAGCGTTGCTCCACAGGTTCACGAACTTGCCCGCGCCGATTGCTTCGGATGCAGGAACCGAAACCGAGTTAGCGCCGATACCAGTGGGCATCATGCTGGTGTCGATCTTACCCGTAGCGTCCAGCGCGGGGATCTTGCCTGCGTCCGCGGCTCCAGCCGAGGTCTGGATACCGAAAATCTGTTTTGTGCGCCCAGCAACCCGAGCGAGGAAGCCTTGTCCAGCCATGCGTTGTTACTCCAGTTCGATTGGGTCTTGAAGGTTGATAGTGATGCGAGTTGCGGAAGTCGCCGAGCCGATCAACAGGTCGTAACCATTGGCCGGGGCAATCTGTGTAAGCGACCCATCGGCACCAAGCCAGATTCGGCCAGGCGTCCATGACCAGCCCGAGTCATCGATGATGCCGCTGCGCTGAACATTGAGTAGCTGGCCTGAGCCTCCCGCCGTGAGGGTTATTCCAAGCAGAAGGTTGATGTGTCCAGCGTCTCGGTAATCCAGCATGAACACCTGGCCACCGAGTTCGTAAACAGCCAGCAATGCGCTTAGCGTTTCACCCGCTGTGCGCTGAACAGTTGAGCCGCCGGCAGGACCGGGAATACCGATACCTGGGGCGCCGCGCTGGCCGGCGAGGATTACTGCGGCGCCGTTGTCGCGCGAGACGTGCACGTAATAGCCGGGCGGCTTCGATATCGCTACCCGCAAACCTTTCGCGATAAACGCGGCCTGTTGCTGATCGCGGACGATCATGGTCACCACCACGCCCTGGTTCTTGGCGATAAACGCCTCTCCCCGTCGCGGCTGGATGACCAGAGCGCTTTTCACTGGGTGACCTCATCCGAAACCGTCACGGCGCTGATTGCCGCGATCGCGTAGACCTCGCCAGTCGGTGTGATTGCTTCGAAGTCGTAAACGCCTTTGCTCCAAGTGAGCAGCTGAGTGGCCTCCGCCGACAACTTAGGAATGAAGGCGCTGAGCGCGGTATCGATCTGGATTGTGCCTGCAGGTAAGGTTGCGGGGTCTGAATCGAGCTTGAGCAGCACATCGCCGCCCACCCGGGTCTTGATCCACATCCTTGCCTTGTAACCTGTGAGGTCGACAGGCTTTCGGAACACGGCCAAGCCGCCGGACGTATAGGTCTTCCAGCAGGTCGCGTTTACCGTGTTGAGCTCGATCGTGTCAGCGTCGACAAGCTTTGCGAAGTAGTAAGGCTCGTCGCCGTCCGCGTCGCTGTTCAGTTCTTCGGGGTTTTTGACGCAGCTAACCGTAATCGGCCAGCCGTCAGGGATGTTGTGGGCAGTAATGGTGAGACGTACCGGCGCCAGGCTGGTCATGGCCGTAATCGGCAAATAAACTAGTTCGTCTTCGGCATAGCGGTAAGCAAACTCGAAAGTCTTACCTTTGACGATGGTGATGTCGACGACGGGGGCGCCCATGGAAATCTCCTGCGATTTCCAACGAGCGTATGTGACTGGATAACTGTGACTAGTGCTTTTAGCTTCCCGAGCTGTCCCTACAGGTACCCACCCAACCCACAGCTACTGCTGAAATTTCGGTGCTATTTTATCAGCAGCAAACATGACTGCGTTGGCCCTGGTATACCCTTTGGCAACCCAGTCATTCGTAGAGGCTAGTACGGCATCAATGGCCGGCTGGTTATGTTTAGGGTTTTCCGAGTTCAGGAAAGGATACTTTGCGTAAACTCCCAGTAAGGCCGCGTTAAAGCTAGCCAGTTCTGAAGCGCCAGTATCAGAATTTCTCCGCTGCGCAGCATACTCCTCGGATACGATTCGGGCTTTCTCGACGACAGCTGCCCTACGCTGCTGCTCAGCAGCCTCAGCTGCAGTTTCGGCTGCTATTTTTTGTTCTTGATGTTCCCGCTCTTGACCGTATGCATAGACAGCTTCACTGGAGCCTTCGCGGTATTTAACCCCTTCGATGGTTACCTTGGGGCCGAATTCGTAGTCGTAGGCCTGATACAACCCATACCCAATACCTAAGACGACGCACAATCCTATGAGCGCGAGAGCAATGCGAGATACAAAAACTCTAAATCCTACTGACACGACAAGAAGGACTAAGACCACTGAGGCAAAAATCCAAACCAAGACGAAATCCTTTTTCAGCACGACGGAACTCGACCGCCTGAGGGGACGACGGTAACAAGCGGATAATGTTACGGTGACACCGGATGGCAAGGCAATCGAGATTACAAATCTACTGTTTCGTCTGCTCTGTCAAGTACACAACTGGACCGACTGCCGCTATTCGTGCAGTAGCGTCATCCCCCAGCGCCGCCGCCCACTTCTTATAAATCGACGTCCTGACCATTTGCTTTTGCCTTGCCAGTACGTTCGCTCTCATGGCGCCGCCAGCCAGAATATAAGCCTTCATAGCATCGTTAAACTGAGGCGACGCGAGAAACTTCCCTGCCGCCTCTTTGATGGGGGTCTTCTGCGTAGATAGGGTCTTGTATAGAACCCCAAGCGTACCCGCACCAGGAAATCCCAAAGAAGAAGTGACGCCCTCTGCTGTCCCAACCTGTTTGCCCACGTCCCATACTTTTGCGAGCAAGCCGTTGGCCGATGTGTAGCCTTCCAATAAGCCAGTGATAAGACCGGTTCTAATCTTCGATCCTGCGGCGTTGGCCATTCCCTTTGCTACGGTATAAATGTCCTCAAGCTGTTTTCCGGCTTCCTCCGGTAGATATTTCAAAAGCCGCTCTTTAGCCGCCGCATGCCTAGAAATCCCACCGTACCAGTCAGCGAACCCTTTGGTCGCCAGATCCTGAGCGCTGTGGCTACTGCTCGTGAACGCGTCGTTCAGCGCCGTCAAGACTGCGCCTTGTCGCATGTCTTCTGGAATTTTCGACATAACAGTATCGAAAGTTCGAAGGTTGCCTTTTTTTAGCTGGTCGACAGCTGTTCCGAGAGTCGACGTTACTGCGCCGTGGAGTTCTTTGCCCAAAAGGTCAGTTAGATTGCCGTGCGCCACATCTCTTTTCGCCGCTAGTTCGCGGGCATATTTGAACGAATCGCCCACACCATGAGCATCAGCAACCACCTGCTGGTCAGATAAAAGTGCAGAGTGCAGCCCAGAAATTGCTTGAGCATCTTCGCCAGGGAAACTACTGGCTTTCAGTTTCGATTCCGCCTGTCTTCGGATGCTATCAAGCGAGATAAAGCTCGGAGTCCGTAGCGTGTTGTCCGGCGTTTTGCCAGTGACAGTATCTTGTAGAAGTTTTGAATTTGCGTAGAGCCTTTCCAGTCGCTGCACTGCGGGCGCGGGCAGCAAATTGGTTAACCGAGCTTTAGCAGCTGGGTTTTTACTCATATTTTCATACCAGGTCGTGAGCGCTGGCACGTTGAGTTCTTTGCCCTTCCCACCCGTAAATACATCACTCAACGCAGTAGCTACTGCTTGCCGCTTCAAATTGTCAGGGACATTCGCAATGGTTCGGTCAAATGCCTGGAAATCCCCGGTCGATAGCGCTTTGAGTGAAGAGCTGAGCTTGTTGGCCACCGAACCAGTGAGATCGATCCCAATCGTGGACTTCAGGCCCCTTTCAATGCCCTTACGCTCAACTATCAGTGCCTTTCCCTGCTTAAATTGGGCACCAAGTTCTGGACTGACCTCATCCACGATACGTTGCTGATCCTGACTCAACGTCCCATATAGCGCGTCAAGGTCGGCAGTGTCGCTTTGAGCAAAAATACCGCGGCCCTTATACCCTGCGCCGACCTGGCGACGTACAGCATCGAGCGCTGCATAAGTAGGTTCAACGATCTCGCCTGGTAGATCGCCCTCTTTGGGTGAAAGGTTTGAAAGAGTCCGCCGCTCCGCAGTGCTCATCAGCGCTGAGCGTCCGCCGAAGTCGTCAAGCTTGTTATTCAGAAACCCAACAGTCGTAGTAGCTGGGGCGCTATAAGTGGCAGGGATTGCCTTGTTGATTTGCTGGAAGATCTCATCTGAATGTTTTTCTAGTCTTTCTACAGTTGCGAGATTTTGAGCCTTGTACGTGTCAGAAAACCTTGCTTTGTCGAAACTGCCGCCCAGATCAGTGACAAGACCGTTGGCATCCTGCGCGACCGCTTGCGCCGCTGCGACATGACGCTCTGGCACCTTCAGGCCGACAGTCGAAACTAAAGGCTTTCCAATATCTGGATCCGCAGTGAGCGCCCTATATGCTCTCTGCTCAGGTGTAGTGAGCAGTGAGGTATCTCCATTCAAGGTTGTGAGTCTGGCTTGCAAGTGAGCCAGCGCGTTATCCGCCACCGCTGGAGCATCTTTCGGGATGGCTGCGCTCACTTGCCCATAGAGGTTCGTAGCGCCCTGCTCCAACCGGTTAACCGTATCAATGCCCTGACTTCTGAAATCGTCAGAAAACCTTGCCTTGTCGGTAGATCCGCCAAAGTCAGTAATCAACTTATCAGCCCGCTGGGCTAATGCATTATAAGATTCGTTTTGCTTTGCATTTAACGGGCTGCCAGGCAGTGACGATAGTCCCTGCTCGATCTCTCGATAAGCTTGGCTGCTTGAGAACTGGGCCGGCGTCAGATCTACCCCCAAATCAAGACGCTGAGCAGCATCTAGAACAGACTGATCCGGAGAAACTTGCTCAAGTACTGCACCAATATTTTTATCTTGAGCCTTGCCGCTTGAATTGGTCGCATTCACGACGGCTTCTGCTGCAGTTTGCTGGGTTGGAACCGGAACATTGCCGACTAATCGCTCCGCCGCAGACGCTGGGGTTTCGCCCCCAGCAACCGCCGTGTCGTAACCCGACACCAGCGCATCACCCTCGGCTTTACGCCCTGCGATCGCACTACGCGCCGCCTTGCCGATTGCGCCCACACCCTGCGCCACCAGATCACCGCCAGCACCACCCACACCCGCCAGCGCCACGTCAGCAGGATCGAACGAACCGCCCTCGGCAGCCTGAGCAGCTTGAAGCCCGGTTTCGGTCAATGCCGATGCTGCACCCACAGCTGCAGCAGACTTCAGAATACCTTTACCGACTAACGAGGCCGCGCCGCCCGAAGGAGCATAAGCGCCAGCAGTGGCCGCGAGCTGGAGCGCGTCAAGGGCCGAGACACCCGGCTTATTTACCACTGCCTGGGCGCCGGTTTTGTTGTTGGCAACGATGAAGTTGCCTTTTTCATCCTGCTCGACGCCGATATCGGGCGAAGAAGCCTTCAATATCCGCGACATCTCTTCCGGATCGAGCGTGGTAGCCAGCGTTGCGCTGAGTGCGGCAGCTTTCGCCGGAGACATACCCAGACCAGCCAGTAGGCCCGAGTTCTGTAGTTCGGGTAGTTCGTTCGTTGCCCGGGTCTCTCTGTCAGCGCCGGTAAAGAAGTTGCCGACCTTATCGAGAAAGCCAGGCTCTGGAGTGGCAGGTGCTGCGTCCTGAACCGGCGCAGCCGCTGGTGGACTGCTGAGTGGAGAAGGAATTGGGCTCAACTGCTGAGCGGCAACAGGAGCCGGTTGAGCAACGACAGGAGCCGGTGCAGACACTGCGGGTGCGACTGGTTTCGGCGCAGCCTGCACAATCGGGTCGTTATCCCATGGGTTTGCCGCAGGAACTGCGGGCGCGGCGCCCATAACTGGAGGCGCGATAGCCGCAGAAGGCGCTACCTGTGCCGCAGGCGTGATGATTGGATCGTTATCCCAAGCGGCCATTATGGCTTGCTCCGGTGATTGCCCTGAGGATCGATGTACTGAGCGCCGGAGGGAAGCGCCAGATACGCAGCATTAGTCGATATCTGTACCGGCGCTAAGACGGCTGCGGCAGCACCGGTCGGTGCGCGGACCGGTGCTGTCGGTTGTGCACCAGGTGCAGCGAAACCACCACTGCCGGCAACTAACCCCGTTGCTGCTCGCTCGCGGGCTGCTGCAAATGACGTCCTGATATCACTCAGCGATTTCCGGAAAGCACCCTCACTCATGCTTGTAGATAGCGCCCCGACAGAGTCGGACAGCTTTTTGCCCTCGGCATCAGAGAGTGCGCCGGCACCTTTGAGTAAGGCCACTTGGGGAAGGAACGTCTGTGCTTTCAACGTATCGAGTCGAGCTTTGAAATCTGCGCCCTGAGTGCCCGGTGCGCTCGGGATCAACCCGTCGATAGGCCCAAGTGACTTGGTAAGACCTGGATCCTCATCAAGCCGAGGGCCATTCGGATTTTTAGGATCGATCTTGGTGCCAAGTAGCGAATCTACGGAAGTGATGGCCTGATCGATCGTAGCTATCTGTCCGGCCTGCCCTTTGGCCCGATCCTGCTGTTCTTGCTGCTGAGAGTTCGTCGTTTGGACGATAGATTGGGCCTTTTGCTGGTTTTCCAGCTGCTTGCCCTGAATTTCCAGAGCGTTAAGCGGCGCTTTTTGTTGAGCCTGGAGATACGCTTTAGGGTCTGCGGCAGCCAGATACTTGTTCTACTGATCGGCGGTAGCCCCGGGTAAGGAAGCTGTTGCCCGAAGATCGTTCAAACTGGACGTCTGTTTGAGCTGCTGTTCGCCTGCGCGGTTTTGAATACTCGATCCGAGCATCGCCTGAGACAGCGAGACCTTGCCATCTGCGGCGGCTCTGGTTTGCTGCAACCCCAGATCACTCTGCCTCTGCCCGTCAGTCAATTGCTTGCTGCTGTCATGAACTACATTGGTGTGATCTGCAGAGAACTGAGCTCCAAGCGCCTGGCTCAAGCGATCCTGATTCGCATAGCCTTGGCGCAATTCATTTGCTCGAGCAAACCTATCCGCCGACAGCGCTGCATCACCTGGCGGCGCCTGGCTGAACGTACCGATCCCATCACCAAGATTACCGGCCGAGCCAAGTGACGACAGACTGGCGTTTGGTTGAGGTGTGCCGGCGCCCTGCGCTGGATTTACGCTAATTTGCCCCAAACCCTGAGCTGCCTGTTGGTCTGCCGGTAGGTTGGAAAATTGTGGCTCACCATTTGGCCCTGTCCGAGCAACGATCTGGCCGCCACGTCCAGCACCGCCAACACCGGTAGAACGATATTGATCAGCAGATATCGGGCCTGTGGCCGGAGCAGCCGGCGACGGCGTCACGTTAGCAAGAAGATTAGCGGCGTTCAGCATGCTCTGGGCATTCACTGACTTGATACCGTACGGATCAACCGTCGGCGATGTTGCGGTGGGAATTACCCCGCCCAGAGTCTGATCTGGCGGCTGATTTTTAGCGCCTCCGCCAAGTAGGCTCGTTCCGACGGTCGTCCCGATCTGAGATAGGTTCGTCAGCGGTGGTACTTGCAGCCCCTGGGGAATGGGCGTGACCAAATTAGCCTGATCCAGGCTCGACAATGGCGCAGGCGCTTGTTGTGCGGGCGATGCTACCTGAGTCGGTGGTGGAGACGCTGCAGGTGATGCGACAGGCTGTACAACAGGCGCTGGCTGGGAAACCGGCGGCAAGTACTTCGATGGCGTGTTGGTAACATCAAAAGAGGTTTGCCGAGCATCACCCTGGGAAGACAAGCCAAAACTTGGATCGTTGAGGCTAGAGCTCGGGGCAAGTTGTTGCTGAGCTCGGCCAATCGGCCCAGCGGGCGGTGCTGATATTGGAGATGTGGCTAGGGATGATGGTGCGGAGCCCTGCGCCAGCGCTGCCTGCCGTGCGGCCCTTTGTTCCGGCGTCAAACCTTGCCCGTACGTATTTTGGATGTCGCCGGCAATATCGCCAATGGCCATGCTTGAGTACTCCGCTGATCAGCTGTGTACCCAAGGCTATGTGACTAAACGTGACGATCAAGCTTCGGCTAGTCCCTCATATCTGCTCGAAGGTTTTCACAAAACTGCGCCAGAAAGGAGGAGTAACAGCTGGAGGCGTCACGCCTGTTGGCCCCATAACAAACCACTTGTCGATACCGGAAACAGATACCCCGCTAACTGCAACTACTGACTTCTCAGTTATAGATCCCGCAGCATCTACTATCAAAGTTACGGCCTGGTCGCCATCGACCCCAGTTACAAACTCAACCCGTATCGAGTTTCCAGGCAGAGGCGCTACTACTGATTGCGAGGTGAGCGATCTAGCGTACAGCCCTGGATATCCCGGGTCGTTACCAACCATCCAGCCATCGCCCCAGACTGGAGTGCCAGAGCCGGCCGCAATAATATTGGCAAGCTGGGTTGCCCCGTACGCCGTCTGTATGGAAATGTCGGCGTAGTCAGTGGGCGAAGATGGTGGAACCGCAATAGGCAATGAGGCCGCAAGGTCCAGGGTCGACCCATCCAGAGGTGTAGATAGGTACATCAGCCCCGTGTCCCCGGACATCGCAACCAGTCGGGTTGCTCCGTCGGTGTAGCTGACTGTCGTAAGGCCGCTGATGCTGGCGGGGAAACTGCCAATCGCACCAATTTTTATCACTGGTATGTCCGCAGCGAAGTCGTACACCACGTACTGCGACCTCCAGTCCAGCAGCGCTATGATAACGGTGCCACCAATCATGAAGTTATTCTGCGCGAACGGTGTCAGATACCCTACGGCAGGGTCAGTGATAGGGCCGGGGCTGTCACCAGCAACTGCAGTGTAGGCGCTGTCAATGTAGTAGCGTCCATCGGATTCCATCTGGTGGTATGTAAGCCCCATAACCCCACCAGAGGTACGGAGCATTTCGGCGACTCGACCCGGGTTCGTCCCGTAAGGCCAGGCCCATACCTTTTCTTCTACGCTACCAGTGGCTGAGTCCCACGCCTTCGAGTGGCCATTAATCTGTCCGGACTCATTGAGTATCTGCACGATCTTCATAGAGACGCCTCGATAAAGGGCTTGAGCGGGTCGAACAAATAAAGGCTATTTCCTGCCCAAAACGTGCCAGATTGCCCGCCGATATCAGTGATGTACTCACGCCAGTTGTCACCACCATCCATGGATAGGTAGGTCTTTCCGTCACCCCAGTTACCATACTTATGCTCCACAACAGAGGCTAGTAGCACAGCCTCTACTGCTGGTTTTCCATTGACTGCCGGAACATAGGGCTGGACAACTGTGATAATGCACTTGCTTGTAACGCTTGTTCGCGCAGCAATAGATCCCCGCAACTTCACTGTACCCGTGGTGCCAGAAGCAGTGACAGATAGGTCGATGACCATACAGCGGATATCGTGTTCCGCTACCACTAGATTAGTATCTACGCTCCCGAATATTTCTGCATCGGGCCAAGGGTAAGCGATAGCTGCAGTAACGAGCCGACCCCCACCGCAGTCATACACCGCCGACAACTGATGCTCCGTATCTGCGCGACCAACATCGCCAGGATAAAACCAGTTCCATGGACTTGCTGTATACCCGCTTGGGATACCATGACTCAGCCATGGCGGACTAGCCATCATCTGCCCAAAGAGCGGACCGCAGTCATCCCCCGTAAGTACTATTCTGGTTGGAGCGCCGGATTGTGTACTATAAATTACCCAGCGAACACCATGTGGGGGATCGTCGCCAAACCGCCCCGCCAGATACTCCCACACTAAACACTGAGCGGTATGAGTAGGGTTTCCAGAGCTATCCATCCCGCCTACTGAGACGCCGCCAACGATATGAGGATATACAAAGAAGTCCGGGGAAGACTCGGGTATAGCGGGAGTAGGAGTCCCGGAAATTCCCGTGTTGTACCAGTCCGAGTTGACACTTATAAGATTACCGCTGTCGAGTACGGCTACAATCCCGTAGATACCGTAGCTCTGCACTGAATTTACCTGCTGTACCGCGTAGTAAAGAGAGAAGGTAATGAACCCATTGGTAGTGCGTAGTGGCAGAGGGAAGTAGAAGTAACCCAGGTTCTTTATGTCTGGTCGACCAAAGTCATTTGCTGGCAAGCGTATCTCGGGAAATGGACGTACTGCAGCTGGCAGGTCATCGGGCGTAAACACCCTCAGAGAGTCAAGTGTAGCAGCGACATCTTTACCGGAAAATGCGGCCCTATCTAGCGATCCCAACGCTACCATAAGTCCCTTCTGTCCATAGCGCGCATATACAGGAACCCCATCCGAACTCTCCCTGAACAGGGTCTTTGGTTGATTATCGCATCCGGCAGTCAGGCAGAATTTATCTACCCCGCTAGTGCCCGGCGGTCCAGAGGGAGCCGCCACGAACCCGAAATTACTCGGTTCGTCGTACCGCACCACCTGCAGCTCATCAACAGTATCCGTGTAGTCCTGCCAAGGCCGCAGCCGGCGCGGGAAGAACTGCCAGCCCGCGGGAAGCTGCGACTCAGAGATCGTGAACGAGTTGTGGGCAAAGTAACTTGCTGGGGCCTGCCCAGAAATAATTGTCCCATCAACAACGCTAATAGGGAGCGCCGATAAGTACTGGGTGCGGATCGCACCCGATAGCGTTACCGGACTCGCATCGGTGAATTTTGTCAGATCATCAAGGTTTTGGTGATTGTTCCAGTCTACAGCGATCCCGGCAGATAGCTGACCGTCTGACATCAGGCCCGAACTGATCTGTATTTGACTACGATTTATAACTTGCCGAGCAAGAGCGCCGCCAGCCGGCTTTAGGCCAACCCATACAGTTCGGCTGATTGAGGTATCGCCTACTGACTCTTTCCCCTCATACGTCGCTATGGTCCCAGGCGGATAAACTTCATCCCGGTTGCCAACAGCCATGCCCAGGCTTATGCCTTGCACTGGCCCGACATTGGAGCGCCCAGCCAGCAGAGCGAACGACGGTGGATCTACTACTTGCGCGAGCGAAATCTTCCCCCGCTTAATTCCTCGAATTATGTATCCATTTAGTATTCTGGTATTAATCTGCACCTTTGATCTTCCGGCACTACGAGCAAGGTCTTGCGCCATCCTGATGTTTACAGCTCCGGTGCGAGTAGCCACCTGGGAGATAATCGGCTGATTAGGGCGCCCCTCATTCTCATCCATCAAGAGACGCTCTGTATCTGGGTAGATAGTGTTCCAGCAGCGCTTGCTGAGTGGCTTGCAATATCGGCAAACCCTCTCGATGCCTGGGCCCAGGCGCTCGAGCTACCATCACTTCCGTAAAGGCTGATCTTGTTGCGGTCAGACGACAGGCTTACGTCTGCTGTCGACGTAGCTGCCCGTAAGCGAAGCTCCTCAAACGAAACCTCAACGTTGTAGTAGCTGGACAGCGCGCCGTAGAAAGATCGGTACGCATCGCCACGAATTTTTGCCGTCTCATTATTTAGATTGTGGACGCTGTAATACGAGCGGAAATACTCGGCGCTGGTATTGAGTATTCCCATCTTCAGCGTTGCAGCCATGCTCACGGCCTGCTTGAGCAGTTCTACTTTGATATCTGCGTCCTTTATCGCCTGTTCACGATTAACGTCCAGGATCGCGCTTGTGGCCCTCTGCTCGGACTGGCTGATGGTGTCGACCAACGCACCAATAGGCAGGGTGAATCCTCGTGAAGACAGATTAGCTTCGAGATTGCGTTGCTCGCTGCGGGTTGCACGGTATGCGCGATCACGAGACTGCTGCCATATCAAATCGAAGATTGTTGAATCGGTCCCATAGGGCTTTACCCCACTGATTACGTTGGCACACCAATCTTCAGGCAGACTTTTAAATTGTCCATTGATAGATGGAAAGTATTTGGCAATCCATGCATCTATCTGGCTGTCTAGCTGAGTGATGAGCTCGCCACTCTTATCAACCCCATTAAAAAGATCGGAGAATTTTGGTACTTCGCCAAGCGACATCGATCCAGGCTTGTAACTTAGCGTGGTATTTCCAAGTGTTGGCCGGGCGCCACCCCCGATATTCGCCGCAGTATTCCCGACTTGGCCGAGCGCTGAGCTCGCCAGCGAAAAGAGCTGATTCGTTGTACTGCTGTATTCAGAAGCCATGTCGCTCTCCTTCAGGTACGTCGCCCAGTAGCCGCAAGCGCCCACTCAACGTTGTCTAGCTCCGCAAAGGAAGCATCTACTATCTCAATACGCATCCGCCAAAAGCGCGACGCCCTGCCCCGCTGCATATCCGCACGAAACTCGGATTTGCGTTGATAGGCGCGGTACGTCATTTCGATGTCGTTATCTTCAGTTGTGCGCACGAACACTTGGCCATCGGTGCCAAGACCAAGGAATACGTTTCCTACCCTCTTGCCCTGAGTGGTACCGAAGCTGTCTGCGGCAAAATCAATGAGGGCGCTAATGAGCGTACCGTTATCATCCGGCGCTCCAAGCCTGTAGAGACCGTTAGGCTTAAATCCGAAGGTCTGCATCCCTATGCGGCAGAAGCCATCAAAGTCATAGCCCTGATAGCGACCAACAGCACCACTCGCGAGGTTTGTTACGTATTGCAGCAAGGTTCGGGCGGCACTCGATGCGATGTTCGAAACCTGAATGCCATTTGTCAGGAGAGCCTGAATAAGCATCGTGGCGCTAGAGTCGCTGTAGAGCATCAAGTGCTCGGCCAGATCGGCGTCCATGCTCAGTAGCAAATCGAACGAATCGCCGATCGACAGACCATCATGAATAAGCGCGAACAGGACGCGATCGACGCTGTAGAAATCACCAAAAAAAGATGCCTCTGCCCACGACGAAGTATCGACCGGTTCTTCGGTAGACAAGCCAAATACATCAGGGGCATTCAACACTATGGATGCATCGCCATAGTTATAATCGGCGCTATGCATAGTCAGATCGAATACCGACGACGTCGATCCGATATCCACCTCAATCGCCATGGACAGCATGCTTATAGGGATATTGACCGTCACCCCATTGGCCTCAACGTCAATAAAGCCAGCGGTGGCTGTCAGGGTTGGCACATCCATGACCATATGCCCGCTGGTGCGATCAGCATCAAGAGCATTCATCGTCAAATCGAAGGACATTTCCCCCGAGCCATCGCCAATTGTCGCGCTACCAGCCAGG
Organism: Pseudomonas sp. 10C3; assembly: GCF_036346185.1. Taxonomy (NCBI): domain Bacteria; kingdom Pseudomonadati; phylum Pseudomonadota; class Gammaproteobacteria; order Pseudomonadales; family Pseudomonadaceae; genus Pseudomonas; species Pseudomonas sp. 10C3. The sequence continues at coordinate 66,137 of NZ_JASJVE010000015.1, forward strand.
TCCCAACCAGAACGAGCCTGCAAACCTATTAAGCCTAAGCCATCACCCAAATCCCAAGCATCCCGAGACTGGAAAAATACTATGCCGCTGATTGTGGGGTCATCAACAAAGTCAGTAGCCGCATAAAGAACGGCTGATAAAACCTTTGGACCGTAAGACGGGATGCTGCTGATATACGAAAAGTCGCTCCCTACGTAGGACGTGACTACATTATTACGCCGGACAATTCTGATCGACACTACAGCTTCCGAGGCTACGGATGAGTCACGCGGGACCCCCGACTCTACGATGGTCAGGCTGCCTGCTGAAGTCAGTAACACCCCATGCTCAACACCATTAAAGCTGTTAGTGCTCCCTGGTACCGCCAGACCAACAAGTGCGCCAATATCGCTACGGGGAAGGCTGAAACTTATTTCAAAGTCACCATCAACGACTTTTGAGCTATGGGCGCCGGCATTCCACCCTGGCTGATTGTCAGTAACAACAGTCGCATCGCGACCCTGAACATCCGAAATTGCTGGGCGATAGATATAGGTGGGCACCTGTTCATAGACAACATAGGGCGTGCCGGAAGGAACTTGTGTTGAGGTGTAGCCAATGATTTGTTGCGATGTTCGCCCAGACGCGTCGGAAACCGGCCCGTAAACAGGTATCGGCACGCCAGGCTTGGTGCCGGGCGAGTACTTGGTAACCGCCGACAGCGTGAAAACAACATCGAAGTGCGCCGGCTGGGCAATTACCTCTTTGACGGCAGGCAAATAGGTCGAGGTCGCCTGCTTGATCAGTCGGTGGGCCATTGGTTATGCCTTTTTCAGCCCGCGCTAACGGAAATCACGAAAAAGTTGATCTGTCGCAGATTGCCAACGACCAACCCGAGCGTGGCGAAATTGAGATCCGCACCATCCAGCCCGATACTCCCCTGAATACGTGATGCCGTGATTGAGCTTGAGTTGTCATCGGCTGCGGTCTTCATACGGAAGAAGCTCGCGGTGCCGTTAGCCACTACAGTTCCGCTCCACACCTCAGAACTATTTTTTGCCAGCTGCCCTGATGCTGCTGTAGCGGCCATAGTCAGCCCTGTACCCGTACCACCGACGCTGATGGTGCACAGCAGTGTTGTTCCAGCTAATAGTGCGTCATCCGCGGTAACTGGGGCCGGGCCTTGATAGATTTCAATCACTGTCCCGTCCAGCGCGCTCTTGAGGGAGCCGGAAGCCAGCATCAGGTTTCGAAGTCCAGTGCTGCGTTTCATTAAATTACCCCTCCAATCTTAAGTTCGCCGATTGCCAACTGAGCTTGCGAGCCAATTGGTACGGCCTTGTCTGCGATAAGTCGCTGGATAACCAGCGGAGCGCTACGTGTTACGTCCCATACGACAACATGAGTTGCGGTGTATGAGGACGAGGCCGCAGGGAATGAAACCAGTGCGCTGTTGGAAACAAGTGGAAATAGCGGATTCGCCAAGTCAGGATCGCTGAACGTCACGGATTGGCGCGCATAGGCAGAGTCCGTAACTTCATTCGCGGTACCGTTACCACCTGGAGTTGCTGTGTGCAGACTGAGCTGCCATGCCGATGGCCTAGGTACCGACGCGTCTGCGGTGAAGTAGTACGCCAAGGAGCTAGCAATGAGATCTGGAGACATAGCCATATTCAGGACGCCGGAACGATGCTGATGGAAACGCCAAGACGGAATGTGGACCCGGCAGGGACATCGTAAGGCGATGCAAAACGCGCTATCGAGAGCAGCACGCCGCTGTTTCCGCCCTTTCCAGCGTTCGAGCAGAGAAAGCCGCCATAAAGCCGTTTGGCTGCGGTAAAGGTGAATTCAGCACGGGAAGCCAGGTTGCCGATCAGCTGAACACCATCATAAACATCTACCCATTCGGGCCGCGCAGTCTCGCTGTAGGAAACAGACTCTTGAGCGCCAGCCTGAAGATCTGCTGATGAGGTCGCACTGTTCGGGACGTAATTGCCTTCATAGACGCCCACATACCAAGGGGCCAGCAAGCTGGCTTCGCCACGAATAAGGCCGACGATATGGTTGATACCGGCCTGGGGAATAATATTTCGATCCACGAACCGGTCGAGCACCTTGCCTTCGGCGTCTACCAGCTCACCCTCGTAAATAAAACCGAGGCGGAGCGCTTGTTCGTGATGGTCACGATTGGTCATGGGGTGAAAATCTCCGCTTCGTAATAATCGCTCGCAGCGAGCGGGTTTGGGCCTTTTGGGTCATGCATTGTCGTGACGACCAGTTGATTTCCGTTGTGCTCAAGCACTCCTGAACTACCAGAGGAAGCAAGTTCCGGCACGAAGTTAGCCTCACTAATTAGTGTCGCTCCGCCCTGCCCGTCGCTCATTGCCACACCGTATCGGGTCATCCAGACCGCCTCCTTCTTGATACCGCGCGCACCGGATCCGCGCACAGCGCCAAAATCCAGAACCTTGGTGCTAACAGGTTCTGGCGTTTCGATAGCGGTGAGGAAAAACGTCTTATCTGCGGCGAGATAGATTCCGCCGTCACAGGACATGACCATGTCGATCGGCTTGGAAAACTGAAAAAATCCTGTCATTGCGCTGCGCAGATGCGGGCGCATTGGAAGGGTCATATGCAGGGTCGAACCAGCGGCGATAACCAGCACGCCGTTATGCGCAGTAATTGAGTCGCCGGTTACCGGTTCGCGCAGGAATTGGGTGTCCAGGCGGGCGCTGCTATCCATTACGACCGAGCAAATATAAGCGCCGACTCCTTCGTACTGGAGGTAGGGCGTGCCGCCGTTTACAGAGCTGACATAGAGTCGAACCTTACCGCCGTCAGGAGGTGATGGCAGGATGAAACCCAAAGAACTATTGGCCGGCACGTCAATGATGAGCGCTTCCGTGGTCCCACCTTCGTCGCCGTGCGCATCGATAAAGGTAGCTGCGCACTGGTAGCTACCAGCCGCAAGCGATCCGGCGCCAAGAGTGGGAACCGGCTGCAACGTAACAGTCGGAACGCCCCAAGGTCGGAGTGCGCCGTTCTTGTAACGGAAGGATTGGTTTTCGGTACAGAAGAACAGTTCATCATTCAGCACATCACCAACGAACCGACCACTACCCGCGATACTGGCCAGCTGGGCGGTCGACCCTGTCGACTCATTGAAATCGATCAACTTGGTACCGTCAGCGATCAATACGTGATCGCCAATACCGAGAGCGCCGCGAATGTTTTCCCCAGGCACTACCAGATCGAATCCGGAACGCAGATGCATTACGCCGTCCGCGCTCGGGTCGAAGTTAACAGAGTCGCGCACTGCGCCTGTCGGGATCGCCTTTTCGTTAGCGCGGTTGTTTATCCCAGCAGGCCATGGGCCGCGAATAGCCGGCGCAGAACCGCCCACTACCAATTACTCCGAATCGGCCTGGCGCATGATCCACGGCGGAGAATTGAAGTCTCCCGGACTGTCTGACAAGCCTCTTCAAACCTTTTCAGGTGCTCGTCAGAGCTTCCTTGGTTATAGGTCTCACCCTCATTTACGCGATAGGCCTTGTAAGCGATATATGACAGTAGGTGGCGCCGCTCTTGCGGTAGCAAGTCAGGGATTCGATCGCTCTTGCTGAGCTCCCTCACTAGGCGCCGTACAACACGCAGGCGAATTGCTCCAGATGTCGTCGGTTTGGGGTGAAGTCGCAGTTGCCCGGCGCCATCGAAGTGGAAATGTGTGCAGCTGCCACTGTAGCCCTGGCTATTTCCGTAACCATTCCCACCACGGTAACCATTTCCAAAACTGACAATGCTACGGCAGAGGTGGCAATGCGGCTGTCCATCTATCCAGGCGTCAATGATATCTATGATGCAGGGGTCCAGCGAAAACCGATTCTCACCGACGCCATACGGGATGAGCGTTACCTGGCTTTCATCGTCGTAAATGCTCATCGAGCTCTCGGCGAACTCTGTCAGCGCCTCATTAGTCCAGCGCACCAACTGGCTGTCAGACCAGAAGTGTGGCGCGATGGTGTCCTGCTCGTCTTCACGAAAGGCCTTGATGAGGTCGCTGACAGTTTCGTAGGCCATGGGTTAAGCCAACGACTCTTCGAATAGCTTCCAGGCTTCAATGACCTGCGCCCGGGTCGCGTTGAAGCCGACTTCTGACTTGATAACGCCAAGCTTAGGGCGGCCATCGCCTTCCAGCTCTTCCAGTACATCGCGATTCACGATCGTCTCGATGGCACGAAGGATCATCGCCACCGGGCCGTCAGCCTGAGCAAGTTCATCTTCTTCATACTCGGTGCCGACTTCAATACACCCAGCAGCCAGTGCCAGGCGACGATATTTCGGCGGAACAATGCTGCCCTCCTTGCCGTCAGGGTCATCGCAAAAAATACGAATGCTCTGCCCAGACGCAAGGAAGACTGGAAATGATTCTTTGCCTTTCGGCGGTAACAGACGGGTTGCTTCAGCCATGGTTATTGCCCCTTCGCATGTGAAGACCCCGGCGAACCGGGGCTATTGGTAGATCAGTCTTGGATTTCGTCGGACTTGCGAGCCGCGATGTACTCGATGTACACCCGGGCCTCGCCGACAGTTGCCGGTGTGCCGGTCTGTGTGAAGGTTGCAGTGACAGCACCCGCAGCAGTCGTCAGGAAGCCAGTCGGTGTGAGGTTCTTACGGCCCGCCGTTTTCAGGTCGATGTCATTGGCGTAGCGATTCGGCAAGGCCACGTCGCCGACGTCCAAGACCGCTGTGGTGGCAGAGTCATAAGGCGTAGTGACCAGCACCCACCCATTGATTACCTGGGCGCCGGCTGGCAGACCAATAACCTTTTGGGTGGCCAGCGTTGCGAAGTCGACGACCAGAAAGCTGTTGTGGCCAACCAGGGGCCATTGGTGTTCGTAATTGGACTTGTTCATCAGAACTCCTTACTGGCCAGCGTTTGGCAGGAAGTGATCGATAGCAATCACGCCAAAGTCTTCAGTCGACTTGTCGTAGATGCTGTAGAACTTCGGTTTGAGGAAGCCGATGAAACGGTCAACCGAGATACCTGTTTGGGCACCGTAGTTGAAGGTTTTTTCGTTCCAGGAATCGCCCGCTTGCTCGATATCGGCGAAGCCGAGGGCTTGTGCACCAAGCAGCAAGGTGCGAGTACCGTTGATGAGTCCGCCAGCGCCCCACTTGGAACCAGCAGGCGCGTTCAAGGTGGTGAACACCTTGTTCGACTCCTGAATCACCGCGCCATCCACAGTGATGGTCGCGCCGGTGAACCAAGGGTTTTGATCACCTTTCACGGCAGCGTTCGACAGAGCGTTCTGCCACAGCGGGTCCATCTTCATAGCTGCCAGGGTGCCGGGCTGCAGCAGGACCAAGAAGTATTCTTTGCCACCCGAAACCACAGGGCGGATGTGGTGGGTCTTGGCGTAAGCCATCAGATCCACAATCATTTTGTACTTCGGCACCATGGCCGAGGTGATCCCGGCATTGCTGCCAGCAATCAAATTAGAACCGTCCCAAGTCAAATACCGTTTCGGCGAGGGGGCACTCACGTCAGCGGCAAAAGACAGACTTGGGAAGGCAGAACCAGAACGCAGGCTGCCATCGGTGTTGTAGGTGTAACCAATACCGGAAAGGGTCAGGATTGCGAGTTCGTCGACGCGCTGGGCCAGCCAGTTCGAGAGACGATTTTTTGCTTGGTTGCGGAAGCTAACAACCGAACGCTGTTCAGCTAGCTTGCCTTTGTTGCGTACCTGGTGAGAGATCAGGTCAACTTGGATTTCTTGGAAGTAGGCTTCCATTTCTTCTTCGTTGCCTTCACGCCAGTTATCACCGGACACACCATCACCGATCAAGTCAGCGACCAGAGTGATAATCACCTGGGTGCCTTTTTCGGTTTGGGTCAGTTCGGTGATGTGCTGGATAATCGCGGTGTCGCCGTCACCCAGAAACTTGTTCACGAACATCTGATCGCGAGCTGCTTCCCAGGTCTTCTTGGACCAATAAACTTTGTTCTGCGGCTGAAGGGCCGCAAAGTTGGTAACGCCCATGATTGGCATTCCTTTGAGAGTGGCGGTCTGGTTCTGGGTATATCGCCACCCTTGCGAGGACATGGTTTAGGCGCTCATGGGGCGCTTGCAGCTGGTCCGTTTAACGCCCGGCGGCGAGGGACACCGTAACTCGGTGAGCGAGCATCTGGCCGATGCGAGGCTTATTACTCTCTGCCCAGTACGGGATTGAGGAGAGGTGCACTTCCTTGTGCGTCGATGTCTACCGCAACCACAAAGTTATGTGACTGAATTGGTCAGTCAATTAACTTCATCACCAGAAAGCCGAGCATCTTCTTCTTTCGACATTTTCTTGATATCGGCGCCAGTCAACTTGCGCACATCAATGGTATTGGCCCGGGCGCCAAGCCCAGTTGCTTTAGCGGGAATCTGCCTAGCTCGATCAATACCTTTTCTAAGGTCGGGCACGTTCTCGGCTGATGACTTAACAACCTCAGCCGCCGGCGCGTAGCGCGGACCGATCCGGGACACAGCAGCAGCCAATGCTTCGCCGATGGATTTGCCCTTGCTGGTGAACAGGTTGGTCAGCGACAGAACTTCATCAATCGCGTCCTGATTGGCATCGGCGCTGGCCGAATCCAGAAACGGGTACTCGACATAGGCCTTGGCCACTGCCAAATCACGCTCAGTGGTCGCCCGGGCCACATCATCCTTTTGACGGTTCGCTGTATATCGGCGGTCGGCGGCAGCTTCAGCGTCACGGATCGCTTCGGCTTTCTCGCTGGCGCGGATATCAGAGCGGATGCTTTTTGCTTTCGCCGTGTCGCCATCAAGGATGGCGGCGCTGTAAAGTTCTTCGGCCGCGTCGTAGTCAAACTCAACCGGCTTCGGCTCATCCTTGGCGGTCGTAGGCGCGGCCTTGCCATTGGCCCGGGCTAACTGTTCTTCTAGTTCCAGCACGCGGGCGCGGTGAGCCTTCGCCTCTTCGTTCACCTCGTTGAAGCGCGAATGAGGAACCATCTTAGGCTTGTCTTCACCCACGATCACAGCCAAGGTTTCGAGATCGATATCGGCTTGTAAAGTTGGTTTTTTGTCGCGTGGCGCAGCGGCGGTGGCCTCGTCAGCCAGATCATCAGCGGTCGGCTCAAAGTGGTCGCCGCTGTCGATAGCGTCCTGCGCAAGGCGGGCGTCGATCTCTTCCTGGGTTTCTTGTGCGAGTGCTGGTTTCATATTCTGCCCCTTTAATTTTCAGTGTTATTGCTTAGCGATCGAGGCCATCTCTACGCTTTTTTGCTTAGCCAGGGCCTTGGCGGCCGCCAGTCTTTTTGGGTCTTTATTGATTTCGATGGCTGTGGCCAGAGCTCGAAGGTCACACTCGACTTCCCATGCTTCGTCTTCGCTGTCGTCTTCTGCTGCGCTATCCAAGACTTTGCTCATGCTGGTACTCCTTCAATGCGCGGGGTTTCGATACCCGCATCAAGACCCACTGCTGGATGAGCTGGGGTCAGTGGATTGGTGCTGTGAGGGATATTCGGCGCAGCGAGGACCGTTCCGGTGTATTGCGGGACGATTGGCGCAGCGTCGTGATCGATGTAACCCGCAGACATCAACAACGCGTCAGCGAGGCTTGAGGTGGCCGGCGTCGAAGCGATAGTCGCTGCGGTTTGAATGGCGCTGAACTGAGCGGTAACCGATTTCGATACCGTGTCAGCGCGGATATCGTCGGTCTGCGCTTTGATGAGATCGGTAGATATCTGCGCCTTGGCGGTTTCAGCCTGAGTCTTCTGGCCTTGAGCGGCGAGCAAATCAGCCTTGGCCTGCACTGAAGGATCAACCGGTGGCGCGGGCTGAGCTTCCATGGCCGCGACAACTTCTTTCTTGTTGGCCAGGTTCGAGTAACCAATGATGAACGACCAGGGAATGTTGGCGCCCTTCTCGTTCAATTCGATCGCCTGCAGGAACTGGCTGTTCTCGAATGTGATCTGTGCCGGGGCATCAGTGACGATTACATCGTATTCGCCAATGGTCAGGTCGTTCAGGATCCGCGCGTCATCCTGTGTCCAGTTGAGCGGGATTTCCTGCGTCGTTTCCTTGCCACTTTGATCTGTTTCCGTAATCCGCATGATTCGCGGCTGGTCATAGAACTTCTGGATCATCTCAAGCATCCGGCCAGCGAGCATTGCTCGGGTGCGGGCCAGATTGTCGAGTGGCACGGCCAGTTGCTGCTGTGCGGCGAACTGGCGGGTCTGGATGGCAATGCCGGAGACTTCGTTACCCTGCTTGCCTGACATGGCCTCGTTGATTCCGGTCGCCTGCTCGAGGAGTGATGAAGCCCGATCGATCAGCCGGTCAAATCCGGTCGGCACCTGGTTGGGCTGGATCTTGCTCGGCCTGTCCTCGACAGGAGTCTTGGACTTGATAACCATATGCAAGCCAGTTTCGCTGCCACGCTCCGAGATCTCATCATCGCGCATGTTCGCAATCGTACCCGCGACCGTAATCCAGCCACTGTTCGCCGTAGTGTTGATGGTATGCAGAAACTGGCTCATCGACTTGTTGAGCAGCTGTTGCGGCCCGATCGCGTCATCGACCAGGCCTCGCGTGTGACCGCGCCGGAACGTCGGGAAGAACGGAACAATGGTGAAGTGATCGAACGGAGACCAGTCGTCGTGCAGCGTTTTGTCTTGAGTCGACACGGCCCAGCGCACGCGCCTTACGCGGCGTTTCTGTTGAATGCCGCCCTCTTTAACCATTGATTGGATGGCTTCAGGCTTCATGTCCGAGATGACGCGGATATCACCTGTCGAGGTGATGATGCAGTCGGCTTTGTCCATCTGCCAGAATTGGCGATCAACTACACAGAAGCGTTTTGCCGCGTCGTCCTTGTCCTCGGACACGTACTGATCGAAGTCATGATCATCACCGCCAAAGCTGTTTCGCCTGGTGTTCGATCTATCGCCTCCGTCCACCACATCGCCGGACTCATCAAGGTCATTGGCTGTCTTGGAGCCGTACAGCATTTCAATCTCAATCAGGGTCAGCCATTTGATAACGACGACGTCCGCCCAACTGTCTGGGTCGTAATCCTTCGCGTCTGGATCAGGGATCACGTCGAGCGGGTCAAGCACATCAATCTTGACCTCGCCCAGTAGCGTGTCGTCATAGCTCATACGGATATCGAAAAATCCGCGCTGCTGGATCACTCCGTCACCGAAGACCTGAGTTTCCTTCCAGTGCAGCTGATTATTATCCGCAATCTGCATTGCCAACTTGGACAGCGTTGTGGCGGTTTCCTGATCAGAGGCGCCTGAGCGGGGACGGAATCCGATGTCCATACGGTTGCCAATCTGGTAACCCACGGCAGCATTGATCTTGTTCTTGATCTGGTTGAACTCGAGCGCGGGCTTGCCGGCCTCATTCAGGCGCTGGCGGTCCTCATTGGTCCACTGGCGACCACCACCCAGGTAAAAACCCTCACACAAGCGAGCGTCATGAATGTAATCGTTGTGGCCTCGTCTGATACCGTATTGGTAGCGGGACCAGTTCGCCTCAGCAACCTCATCAGCCATGTCAGGCCCCCATCGCAGATTTACGGGAGTTGCGGCGCATTAGCTTGGCCTTCCAGTCTTCGGTGAATGTGTCGTCCGCAGCCACAGGCTCAGCGAACGTGAGTGCCAGGGCGTCGCCGTCATCAGGAGAGCGGCCGAGTTCGGCTTTGATCTTCTCTTTGGGATCGAGCTTCTTCTGCCCGTTGGAGCTGTACGTGAACGATGGCGACGTCAGGTCGGCGTGGAGCAGGTCTTCATCCGGAATGCTGGGGGTGATCTTGTCGTGCAGCCATTCAGCGAGCTCACCCCACATCTCGGTGCGCTTGTTGAAGTACTTGCGCGAATCCGACGCGGAGGAACCGAAGTTGACGGCGGTGACGCGATCACCGAAGCCAAGCTCGACGAGTCGGTCGTAGATACCTGCGCCCAGCCCACCGATGTCGATGAACATCATGCGGATGGTCGGGTCATCAGTGAGCATTCGTGCGGCACGGCCAGCCACTTCCATCGTGTCGGCGCCGTCCATGTGCTCAGTGCCCCATGCAACGCGCCCTTGGCGGTGGATGAACACGGAGTCATCGTCACCGAAGCGCGCAGGGTCGAGCCCGACGACGTGGGCACCGATCCGCTGCATATGTGCAATCAGCTTCTTGCGAGCCAGTTGCACCTTCAGCGTGTTGATCAGCGGCTTGTGCCCAACCTTGAGGAATGCCAGGTCAGGCGATGCTGGATACTCCTGGTTGAACTGGTCACTGTCTCCGGCGAAGTCGGTGTCGGTCTTGGCGCGGCGCCAGGCCATCTGCTCGATGTCGAGGGCGTACGCATCCTGGTACTCGATGTCCTCTTCGGACAGTTCAAAGTCAGCATCAGGCTTGCGGCGGTATTCCTTCTGGACGAACCACGGAATGAACACCGGCATGTAGTCGGATTTCCCCGACACAGCCATCAGCCAGAACTTACGGAACAGGTTGGCCAGCCCATTCGCCGTTGACTCGAGGATCATTTCCGAGCCATCGGCCATCGGCACGGTCTGACCCAGGCCCATCATGATTTGGCTAGCGTTCGGCCAGAACGCCATTTCACTTCCATGCAAGTACTGCACGGTGTCGGAACGTCCGGCGTTCTTGCTGCCGGCCGTGGCCACCTTGTAACCGCTGCGCAGTTTCTCAAATGAGAGTTCGGTGCCGCTGTTCGCCTTCACCTTCGGCCTGAGCGTACTGTCGCTGAGATCAAAGAAAGTTTTGACCATGCCGAACAGGTTCTGTGTCGCGCCGTCGAGGTGCGTCAGAATCATGGTGCGCTTGCCGAAGTTCGTGCAGGTGCGCTTGTAGAACCTGGCCGCCACGTAGGTACTGCAACCCTGCTGGCGGCCCTTGAGCACGATTGCCCGTATCCAGCCACGCAACGACAACTGCTCTTCTAGCCGGGCATGCAGGATGCGTTGCGCGTCGTTCCAGATGAAGGGCAGGATTGCGCCCTCCTTCGTCCGGATCTTCAAGTTGCGTGCGCAGTAAAGCTCATCGTCAGTGATGAGCTTCGACAGCATGGCGTCGGCTGACATGGGTTAAACGGTTGCCTGGGTAGACAGCCTTTGCGTCAGTTCATATCCCATCAGCGGCCAGATTTTGGTGATAGCGTTCTGGCGAGCCACCTTCTTGCCGATCTCAGCGTCGAAGTTGGTGGGGCTGACGCAGGCGCTCTCACCAGTGACGGTGAAACCGTTAGCCAGCACCAACACACAGAACGTCAGTCGGTTAAGACTATCGGCGTTGCCAGCAGGCTTGGTTCCCATCTCGCTCTGGCCAAGCACACCTTCACCGGCAGTGAAATAAAACTCGCTACGGATATTGCGTTCGACGTCGCCAGGAGTGATACGCGGCGCGGTCAGGCCTTTGGCTTGGATCTCTTGCTCGATTGCTTGGTCGTTCATGATCAGCCCCTATCTCGATTATCGAAATGACGGGGCCGAGCCTATGTGACTGAATCGAGGGAGCAACACGCGCAACAGGCGTCAGCTTGCGCATCGGACTTGAAATAATGGTGGGTTGCCGGTATTGGTGGGGATCAATCAACGCAAGGAGAGCGACATGGCTACCAGCAACATAGATCGATTCGATCAGCTTGCAGGGAAGGTGCTTGCAGGACTCTATGAGTCATTCCCTATGACGCTATCCCTGACGACAGAGCAATTCAGTAGCGTTATAGCCATCGATTCAATTGAAACTCCTGAAGGGGAACAACAGATCTTCGAGTCGGAAGAATTTTTTTGCGCCTCTATCACATGGCTTTCAAAGAGCGGTTACATAACATTCGGGCAACAGGGTAGCCATCCATGCAAGTTCTACGAGTGCACTCTAACCGCCAAGGGTCTTGAAGTGCTCAAGGCAGTTCCAGACAGCCTTTCGGGCAAAAGCATAGGTTCTCAACTACAGGAAGCCGCCAAGGCAGGGCTGATGGGAACAGTGAAATCCCTTACAGGAAAGGCATTTGGGATTGGCGTCACGATGGGCTATTCGGCGGTATTGGCCGCTGTTAATTCATAGCGTGGCGATCGGCGCCAGAACCAGCCATACCTGACGCCGTAACTCCATACATGGATTAGCCGATCACTTCCCCATGCTATTCGTCTGTAATGCCGCGTGACCGCGCAAGATCGATACGACGAATCCCTGAGGCAGTCCGGCAGCCTTGGCAGTGTCGATTGCCTTGGCGATGGTGGTGTCGAGATCGTTGATGGCCTGCGTTATCTCGACGCTGATCGGGATTACGTGACGGATGATCGTGACATTGGCCATGCTTGCCTCACTCAATCGTGCATTCAGGCCAGATCGACCTGGCAAACTCCAGCGCTCCCGCATGATCGAGCGCGCCCTCAAGCAGGATCATTGGAAATGGTTTGTGTCCCGGCGTAGTGACGGACCAGTTCTTCTTCACTCCTTGCTGCCCATCAGGCGCGCCAAGCGCTCTTCGTACGTTTCTTCTGACGACAGCTCGTCAAGGTTGAAAGCCTGACGCTCCATCCCAACCAGGTTCTTCATGGCGGTGGAAAGGTCGCGCATCACTGCTGCGTTGGTCGGCAACGAGATGGCTTTGATCATCCGGTACCGGCGCTGGTTGGTTTCGTCGCCTTTGGTTTCTTCCTCAATGTCATTCTCAATCGATTCGCGGTTAACCGCGGTTTCGACGAGCTGACGCATGAGTAGGCCGACGATCTCTTGGCCCTGGCCGATGTCCTTGCGGTGCCTGGTGATGACAGCTAGGTTAGTCTGAACAGCAACATCGACGTCGGCCCGCGTGGGAGCGTTGTCTCGGAATACAACAGTGTTGTCTTCTTCCCTCGGCTGGCTGATTAGTGCGGCGCGGGTGCGCTCTCGGACCTCTTGGCTTGCGTCCTGTACCCAGCCCTCTTTCTTTGCCCTGCGACTGGCGTTACCGGGGTTGGCGCCGTGTTTTTCACATAGAGCACGCAGCGACATCGAGCCAATACGGAACTCACGCTCCAACGCTTCCCAGTCGACTTTCTTGCGCTCAGCCACTCAGGTATTCCAATGCGAGTTGTACGGCGCGCCACGTTTCGCGATAACTCCGAACGTGGCGCGGATTTCAGATTACTTTCTTGGCCAGCGCGACCAGGTGCTCCCAATCAGCTTCGACGTCATGGCCGAGTGCCAAGAGCAGAGCCTTGAGCGTGTCAGTGTTCAACTCTGTCGGGGCGGCTGGAATTACTGCGGTGGCTGCATCAACTTCAGGCATGGCGATTTCCTCGGTATGGCGTGAGCCCGCAAATTTAGCGAGCAGGGTTTTGAACCAGTTCATTGGGCGTTACCTGCGGCGGGGGCGCCTTGGCAGACGTTGGTCGCGTAATCCTGCAATGTCCTCAGGGCTGCTTGATCAGCAATGATCCCGGCGCGGATATCGAAAACAGTTTGTCCAGCTGCTGCAGAGATTTCGACGGTGGCTGCATCGCCCAGGCCGGTGGTGCTGGAGGGAGCGGACACGTTGCCGCCACCGGTATTACTTGCGGGGCATCGACCTGCGATGCGCAACCGGCGATCACCAGCAGCAACGTCGCCGCGCAGGCGGTCATTGTCAGCCTGTGTGCCGGTGAGTTGAGAGCGCAGCGTTTCGTTTTCAGCGAGGGCATCGGCCTTCTCCTGGGTGGCTTTCGTGTCGAGGGTCGCAAGCGCCTGCTCAGCGTCTTTCTGTTTGCCCAGTGCTTGCCGGGCCTGTGCGGCGCCGGCATTAGCGATTGCGGTCAAGTCCGCCTGATGATTTGCCTCGTTGGTCTTGATGATCGCCGTGTAGCTGTTGGCCTGCCATTGCCATGCACCTGCCGCGCCGATACCGATCAGAACCAGGGCAAGGACGGCGAAGCCGATCCACTTCAACGCGACTTCGGTCATGGCACGTTCCTGAAGAAGATGTGGTGGCCGAGCGCTAGTGTCTGCGTCGCGGCGGCAGCCCATGCGGGCGGTTTGGGCATGCTGGTAGCGTAATAGTGAGTTGCACCACCGGTGGGATCTGGACCGGGGCTCTCGATAGCTGTGGTGGCGGCCTGACGGGCGGCGGACATCTCACCAGCCGGGATCGGGCGCGCGCCGCTGAGAAATGGGTAATTGGGGTCGTTCTTATTCCAACAGCTGTACTGCCACGGGGCCTGACACACGCCAGAGTAGCCTTCACCCCACCAAGACTTGTCCTTGCCGTCGTTCACCCGGTTGCGGATCGACCAGGCCACGGCAATCATCCCTGCTATTCCCTCACCACGGGCTTCGCCAAACAGCGTACGCGCCAAAACGTCTACATCTTTATCATTTAAACTCATCAAATATGGCTCCAGCTCTGGCGGTTAACGATCTTTGAAATGGTCTGAAAAGCCACGCCGAATTCACGGCCCAGCGCCGATAGGCTGAGCCCTGTAAGCCGCATGGACCGGATTTTCAATACCGTGTCAGCGGTAAGCTTCGCTCCGCCGTTCCTTTCACCGAGTGGCACAGTTCCATGGCCGATCTTGTCAAACTCATTTTCGAAATGAGACTTCCACGATAAATTGCTTAGATGGTTGTTCGTAGGATCACCATCGCCGTGTGCGACCTCATTCGCTTCTGGGGTCGGATACCCAAGGAACGCAAAAGCAACCAGCTTGTGAGCTTCAAAGTTTTTGTGCTTTCCATTGATGGTCAGCTTGAAAACCGGGTAGCCCGCCCGATGCCAGCAATAAGAAAGAATCTTGCCGGGATAGGTTCTACGTCCAGGCGTCAAGCGACGAACATGCCCGTATTCGCTGATTTCATAGTCGGTAGTTGCATGACAAACTCGCCACTGAATGCCTTCGAAATCGACATCCGTGGGGATGGGTATAAATCTCATCCCTCACCCCGTTTCGGGACGAGTAACAGCACAGCATTGATCATCAGCAGGATCATTTCCGTGACTCCCGTGGCTCAGATTTAGTCGGCTCATTGAGGCAACTTTCGCAATGCAGATAACGGCAGAGCAGCGCCTTGATGCGGGGCCAGTGGTTGACCATGACGTAGTGCCGGACACCAGCCATGGCCAGCGCGCCGTGAAAGGTCACTCCCACAACAGTTGGCGTAAAAAAGGTACTTTCGGTGCGAATAACCATGGCGTAACCAGTCAGTGCGATAGCCGCGAAGATGATCTTGCCCAGCAGGCCGTCGTTCACTTTCCGGCTCACTACGCACCAGGTTGCCCAGGCAGCGATAATGCCGATGCAGGTCGAACTCAGGGTTTCGAGAGTCATGGATTGCCTCCCCCGAACTTCGAGCGAATCAACGCCCAAAGGTCAGCGGCTTTGATAGCGCGGTTGATGGCAGCCATAAGCGAGCCGCCGAAGGTGCCCAGCAGGAAGCCGACACCGGCAACGTTGTTGGGATCAGTGATACCTAAGTAGGAACTGACCATGCCCGTCAGATAGAGCGCGCTGCATGCGCCTGACGTGACAAAGATCAGCCAGGCCTTTTTATCGGCCAGATCATCTTTGTGCCACCAGCTCGAAATCAGGGCACCAATCAGCCCGGCGAGCCAGACCGTAGCCCTATTGAACTCCATGTTCGACCTCTGCTGATGCGGTGCTGGATTTGGTGATCATCGTCGGCCCTTGAGGCAGGTTTCATCGTTGAGCCGAGCCTATGTGACTCAATAGCCACCACAAGCCTTGCGCACGCGAACTCAGTCACATGGACTGGCCTCTCAACCAATGGGGCAATTCCAATGACCAGCAAAACGAAATCAGATATCGGATCGACGCGCGATTCCGAGTACATGGCAATTACGGAAGTGATGGCGCTGGCGGACGAAGCGATGGGAACCAATCCGCCTGATGCGTTGTTGGTGATATCGCTGAGCGGCAAGACCGAGAATGCTGCCATCGGCGGTGCGCTGAGCGCCGAGGGCATCGAGCGCATGCTGGTGCTGTTGCAGGAGTTGAAGCGTCGGGCCGTAGACGAAGGCCACGGCGATAAGGTGCTACACGTCTGGCGTTAACCGTGCATCTTCCAGCCTGACATAAAGGTGCTGCGCCTCAACTCTGGGGCCAGCGCATCTGACCAGTTATCCCCGCGCAGCCTGCGCATTTTCACTGTCTGCCATTTCAGCCCAAGCCGTGCAGCCCACTCCGCAGCCGGGAGCGTTACCCCGTCCCTGGTGATCAGCGTGGCACCCGCGCAAATCGTACTGCGTATCGGGCGCCGTGGGATTCGAGCAAATACCGCAGTGAAGTCGAACGCGAGCTGAGCAGGCGGCGGCCCGGAGTCGATTTTCAATCGCGGCACTATCCGCAGGCGCGGCTGCACGGGCTGGGACGGCAACTCTAAAGACATCTGATTGAGCATTTTGGCTCTCCATCAATCCCCGGTGTAATTCGATCCGCCGGCACCGCGGCGGTTGTTCTGTTCGTACTGCTGTTGAGGACCGCTCGTGCTAGCCGGTTGGCTGGCGATGGCCAGGTCTCGAGCCAATGCACGCAACTTGAAGTTCAACTGCAATACCAACTCGGCCAACGGCAGCGCGGCGCCGGTCTCTGCGCAGACCCAGCCCGATGCATTGCAGGTGGCACACTCCATTTCGTGGAAAACACCCCGAACCACACCAACACCACGACAGTCGAGACACTCACGGAGCGGCTTCAAGGTCTTCCGAAAGGCGGGTCCGTGGCTCTTTTTCACGTTTTTAAACCTCGCCTATGGTTGATTCTTGAAGGGCACTCAAAGCCATATGTTCCGTGGCCTGTAGCAGTTTCTTCGAATTTCCCGATTCACCCTCTGTCAACCCGTGGATGACAGTGAAACCCTTGCTGTCTAGATGGGCGTGCCACTTCTCCAGCGCCTCGCGCTTGCCTTGTTCGATCTGGGTGTGGATATACGCTTGCACGTTGTGGCCCATGGCGTGGTTCACCAACATCTCGCCAATCAGAAAGTCGACACCGAGGTCAGCCCAGCCAGTGCGGGCCAACTTGCGCAAGTCGTGACTGGTCCACTCACCCTGGCCAAGGCGAGAGAACACGGCGCAGCCCTGCCCTTCGCTCATCGCCTTCCCGTTGCGAGCCGGGAACACGTACTGCCCGTCATAGCCTTGGGCGGTCTGGTTGTCCCTGTACTGGGTCAGCAGCGCGCACGCCTGGTCAGTCAGAGGAAGCGAATGTTCGACCCGGGTCTTCGTGTGCTCGGCGGGAATGAACCACACTCGCTCGGCCAAGCTGATGTGCGACCAGCGCGCCATGCGTGTCTCACCGACCCGGGTGCCGTGGCAGAGCATCATCAGGGCCAGCATTGCGTCAGCCGGAGCCAACCTCATCACGCTGGTCAGGGTGGTCAGTAAGCTTTCGAGCTGGACGCCACGCAGGCGCGCAGGCTTGGCCTTGATCTTGGTCTTGGAGAAGTCGCTGAACTTGATCCCGTCCATGGGGTTGCTGGCTATCAGGTTGAGTGCCATGGCCTGCCGACATGCCACAACCAAAAGACCGAACACCAGGCGCACGTACTCGAGAGAAAGCGTCTCCTGAAGTGGCCACATCAACTGACTGTCCAGTGTGGCGTGCCTGATGTCAGCCAGCGGCATATCGCCCAGACGCGGAATCAGGTGGCAGGCAATGGCCGACTTGGATGTGTTCTTGCGCTTGCTGGACAAGTTGCGGTCACGGCCCATACGGTCCGAGTACCAAGCCAGGAGTTGGCCGGTGGTGCCCCACTTCGACACGGTGGCCGAGGCTGCCCCATCCGCCGAAAACCGCTGACGAACCTCTGGCAGCACAGCCAGCACGCTCTTGGTGTTCAGTTCGGGATAGCCAGCGATCTTGTTCCATTTCTTGCTCACCACCAGATACCACGATCCGCGCTCCCGATTGGTATTGAACCGGAAATAAAGGCCTTGGTGACGCGGATCACGAATATCTCGCACTGCATCGGACAAGGACTGCCGGCGGATCTCGGCATCTGTCAGCGTGACGACGGCGCAGCTCATGCAGCCACCGCCGTGCGAGTCTGCTTCAGATAGTTACCAAGTACTTCCATCGCATCACGCCACCCACGGCAGACGACTGCCAGATAACCTTCACTGATCAAGCCTTGGATGTATGCATCCTGGCTGGCAGACACCGGCGAATCATGCGGCGGCGTAGCCTTGAACTCGATATACAGGCCGAAGTACCCGCCGCGCGCCATAGGCAGCACCAGGTCAGGAACACCCGCCTTGACGCCCTGTTTTTTCAGCTTTATGGCCACCAACTTGTGCCGGTGCCCGCCGTTGGCCGGGTGGTAGATCAACTTGAAGGCCGCCGGGTGACGCAGCTCGATCTCAGATAGCAGCGTTACTTGTTCCTGCCCTTCCCAATCGGTTGGCTTGGCGCGGGTGCTTTTCTGCTTCGGGGCGGCAAACATTAGAGGAATCAAGCTTCGACCCCCGAACCATTTATCCGGGCGAGCAAGCCAGCCGGAACGCTGTGCCCCGCCTCTGCGACGAACTGGGCGCAGAAATTGAGCAACTCCGACTGGGTGCCGTATGACTCTTCAAACGCCACCTTCTGCCCGTGCACGGCGTAGCCAGGGAAACCTTCGGCGCCGTAACCGTGTTGGTGGTGTCCAGCGCACAGCGGAAGTACGCACCAGTGCGCATGAGGCTTAGTGCGGCCGTCGACGTGGTGGATGCTGCATTGGTCGTTGTGGATGTCCTGGCCGATACGGCAGGCAACGCACCCAATGGTCTGCACCAGCATGTCGTGCCAGCGCTTCTGCTGAGCGTTTACGTTACGGCCTTTCATACCTTCTCCCCGGTGACGATATCGATGACTTCAAAGGTGCTCGGCCACAGCGCACGGCCAAATTGAACGGCGACGGAGCGATGTTCAAAAAGACCCACGGCGCGGTCTGGCTTATCGGTGAGATCCCACTTGTAGCCGCAACAGTGCACCGCGAAGCGGTAATCGGCAGGATTGGTGTTGGCGAGGCGCTGATCAGACATGAGCGTCTTCCTTTGCAAGGGCGGCGATTGCCTGCTGAGACAAAAAGGCCCGGCGCGCGGCGAACTCCTGCTCGGCTTTTTCACGAGCCTCTTTCTTCCGCTCATCGCTGACACCTCGCATTTCGAGCATGCTGGCTTTGATGCCTTTCAGCTTTTCCCTTATCGCGGCAGTTGGCTTCACGACTTGCCCGGTAATCAACC
Source organism: Pseudomonas sp. 10C3 (assembly GCF_036346185.1). NCBI lineage: Bacteria > Pseudomonadati > Pseudomonadota > Gammaproteobacteria > Pseudomonadales > Pseudomonadaceae > Pseudomonas > Pseudomonas sp. 10C3. Next base: position 85,341 of record NZ_JASJVE010000015.1, read on the forward strand.
CAGCAAGCGCGCGACCGTCTTCAGTGATCGGCTCATGACTCAAATCAGCCAGGTAAAGCCGGCCGCGCTCTTGCGGAATGCGTTGCATCTGCACAGCAGCGTTTATGGCTTCGATTCGGCGATTTGCATCAAAGCCGATGGAGACATGCCAATGGACTGACTTGGTTTCGGCCCGGGCCCGGATCACAAGCCGCTCGTAAGCATTGATGAATGCCATGCGGGCACCGACCTTGTCGCCAAGACTCAACACAGGGCGGGCCGCACCGAGTGCAATCTGAATCTCGTCGGTCATCACCACAGTGTCGAACTCATCGTTGGAGGCCAGCGCAATAGCCCATGCCTCGTCCTTGTCCGGGCGGCCATCGGCTGCTTCGATTCGCGACAAGATGTCCGACATCGTCAACTTCCCACGGACCTCTTTCCGGCAAGCCTTCAATGCCCTTTCGATCAAGCCCAATGGGTGCTCGATCAAATCGACTGCCATGATTGCCGCTGCGTTTGGACTCAACGTCATGCCCATCGCTTCGGCGGTACCGCAGAGAAGATCGATCGCCAGATCAAGCTCGTCCTGGTTAAGCATTGCCGGTACCACGCTTACGCAACATTGCTTTGGCCTGTTCGGCCGTCGACATGTTCGCCTGGGTGTTTTCCATCTGCCGGGCTGAGGTGCCGTTGATCTGCACATTGGTAGCCCACTGAGTGCGGTACGCCTCGGCTTTGAACAACAGCGATCCAACGTCGTGACAGCTGCGAATGAGGTGGGCGTCGTTGATCGAAACGTAGTACTCAGCAACGGCCGGGGCCTCTGCCGCACCGAGTCGCTTGAGCAGGTCGTTGATTTGGGTATTTACCCGGGCGTTCCGGACTGGCTCGGTGTTGTAGCGCCCGAAATACGCCGTGGAGTACGCAGTCCAGATTGCGCGGCAAGCCTCCTGGCGTTCGTCGTCCAATTTTTGCTTGGCGCGGTTGGCCTGATCGAGCGCCACAAGTTTTCCGGCGGCCTGGCCGGAACGGGCTGGCAAAAGAGATTGCGGTTCTACTTTGGGATCAGTGGCGGTTCCATTACGGTTCTGGGTGCAGCTGATGCGGGGGGCCTGCGCATCGGCTGCGGGGGCCGGGTGCATATCCTGCGGAGGTAGGTCCGCATCATCTGCGGGGTGCATTACCTGCGGGGGTGCATATGCTGCGGGGGTTATCGTATAGACGGTAGACCGACCCATACGCTCGCTGACCGCCAAAATACCGGTCGAACACAGCCACCTGATTCCGCCTTGAACAGCTCGTGCCGAAAGGCAGGTTCGGACAGCAATCTTTGCTACCGAGGGCCAGCAAACGCCGTCGTCATTTGCATTGTCAGCCAGGGAAATCAGGACGGCCTTCTGGGTAGCACTCATGCCCTGGAGCGGCCAGCAAAGGCTCATAATGACCGTGCTCACGCCGAATCCCCATTTACCGATTGAGCCAGCACAGTCAGGCCTTTACGCGTGACCAGCACATGTTCGACAACCTTCATGGACTCTTCTTCTTTGTCTTTGTTGAGGATCACCAACTTGTGCTCGAGCAGGCCCGCCGAGAGACGCGATTGGAACGCCGACCAGTTGGCGCCGCTGCTGCGGCGATAAATCCAGCGGTTGTTTTTGAGCCAGCTAAAAAGCTCGCGAGGACGCATGCCGATGTGCTTCGCCGCATCGGTAATACAAATCGAGCCGTGGGTAAAAGTGAGCGTGGCCAGCGCTCGCACCTGCGGCGCCTGGTCCTGGATGACCTTCTGCAGTTGCTGATTCTGTTCAGCCTGATCGGCAGCCAAGCGCAGGGCTTCCGGCAAGCTGGTGGGGATACTGCCCGCGGTAGGAACGGCGTTTTCCAGTTCTCGCAGTCGAGTGACGACGCGATGGCGCAGCGGAATGCTATAGCCGGTGAGCAGGGTTTCGGTAAGGTCGCGAGGCAGGAAGTATTCGGTTTGGCGGCGATTGGAGTCGTCCAGATAGATGCGCTCAAAACTGAGCGCATCTAAATTCAGCTCCGTCAGGACTTTCTGGATGTCACGTTTGACGTTCTTGTGTTCTTTGTTGCAGAGCTCGGCAATCTCCCGGCTGCTCATGGTCACCGTGTTGCCCGGAGCAACGATCGTGTTCATAATGGCTCCACATTGTTTTACAAGTTGTTCGAAAAGCCGGGTTGCACCCCGGCTTTTTTATGTCTTTAATTCAAGCTGCTTGAACCGACGCCTCCATCACATCCAGACTTTCGCGTACATGGCCGATTTCCCGGCTAATGACCGACTTTTCTAATTTGGATACAAAGTTGTCTTCCAGCGCGTCGTGGACAGCAATCGTCAGATCCGCAACCTCTTTGCCGACATTGATCATCGAGGTGGTCAATGCCTCTGGCTGAGGCTTGTTTCTCGCCACGAGATCAAATCCAAATTCTTCGGCGAGCGCCTTCAGCGGACGCATATCACCGGTGTGCAGCAGAATCCCAAACAGGTGTTCAATCGTCAGGCGATGAGCATCGTTGTCTGGGTTAGCGCGCTGGAGTAGGCCGACATGCGGAACGCCCATCTTTGCCGCGAGAGTCTTTGCCTCGTTATCCAGAACAGCGCTCTGGCATGCCCGCAAGAAACTTTCCATTCGTAAAACCTCATTTCTGTTTCCGTGGTGGCGTAATGCCAATAAGGCGAATATCTGTTCATCAACTGATCAGGGAATACCCCATGAACTGCTTACCCAGTCCCCATTTAGAGACCCGTGCTAACGGATCTAACCTGATGCTCTGGTCCCTAATAAGAGACCTGGACGCCTTTAATCGGGACTACGTTGGAACTCGGTTTGGCACTCTCCAGAATCGCCTTTCTGATTCTGGGCAGAGCCAGCCGGTGAAGCTCCGAAGTCAACTGCGATACGGTCAAACCAGCCTCCCCTGCCCACTCTTCAAGCTCCTTGCTCATGCCCCTTCCGAGAATTACTGCGCTCTCTACTGCAATGGGCATAAATCCCCCTCTGTTGCGTTGTCAGGCTCTTTGCTTCTCGAGACCGAAAGGCAATTCACCTCGTTCGCGTCTGACTTCTAGTGCCGCTTCGATGATTTCCCGACTGAGCACGCTGTGTTGTAACTTCAGGTCGCGGGCTACTTCTTTCAGTTCTTGGAATACGTCGTCGTCGAGCCGGACCTTTACCTGGTGTTCGTGCCGGTGCGCTTTCTCGTCGTAGGCCATAAGTTCGGTATCCGGATCGGAGCGATGGAGTTAGGCGGCAGATTTTTTTGGATGCGCTTCAGCCAATAGCCACGCCGGTTCAAACGGCTTGCCTTTGGCAGCTGCGAGCGCCGCGATGCGCTCTGCGTACCGCGTCTCTCCGGTGTATTCGGTGCGAGGAAGCGAGTCAGCGGTTAGCCATTTGTAAACAGCTCTGGGCGATTTCCCACAGGCCATGGCCACTACGGGAACGCCGCCTGCATCATCAATCGATTTCTTGAGCGGCCGCATAAGGCCTCCGGGTTAAATATGAACTTACAGTACATATTATGTCGGAACTGAAAGTACATGCAAGGGCATGCGACATTGAACCTATGGTTCAGATAGAAGAAATTCGCGCAGCATTCGTCGTTCGCCTTAAGCAAGCCTTGTCCGCCCACGGAATTGACCAGTGGGGGGCAGGCGCTCGGCTGGCTGAAATCGCCAGCGTTACGCCGAAAGCTTCCAGTAAGTGGCTGAATGGTGAGTCACTACCAGGCCCTGCGAAAATGCGGGCTATAGCGGATGCCCTTGAGGTGCAAATAGAGTGGCTTCAGTACGGGTCCGGCGCTAAGCCGGGACTGCCTGCCATCTCCCAAAGCAAAGGCGCTGCGGGAGACGCTCACACCTCGTCAGCCGATATTGTTCAACAGATGCTCGCCAAGCACGGAAAGAACCTTTCCGAAGATGCCAGACAGAAGATTGCAGACGTCGCTCAAGAGGTTGCCGCCAAGGTCGGATCGAGCAACGTCATAACAGTCGACTTCTCTCGCCCCGGCCAAGTCGGCGACGAGGTTTGGATTGCCCACTACGATGTGCGGGGCGCCATGGGTAGCGGGCAGATCCCGCACGAATACCCAGAAATGCTCCAGGACATCAGGGTCAGCCCTCGGCACCTGCGCGAGATGGGCGTCACGTTCAAGGAGCACTTCCATCTAAAGATGATCACCGGCTGGGGTCAGTCGATGGCTCCGACGATCAAGGACCGTGACCCCTTGCTGGTCGATATCACGATCCGGGAGTTCACCGGGGATGGCATCTACCTGTTCTCCTACGACGAGATGCTGTACGTGAAGCGCCTGCAGAAAAAAGGCAGGGATGGCTTCAAGATGATTTCGGACAACAAGCACCATGACCCAGAGGATATCCGGGTCGACGATACCCACATCCTGGCTCGCGTGCTGTACGTGTGGAACGGGCAACCGGTGTGATCTGGCGCGGTGGGGATCTATAAGGGCTTCTGTGGCTCATCAACCCTGTCGATCAGTTCGGTTTCCCACGACAAGGCGTTCTTGATGTTTCTGGTTATCTCGTAACGCCTAGATTCAAGGCTCTCGCCTGAATCCAGGATTTTTTCGATGTATTCGAGCGACTTAAAAACACGCTCTTTTGGAGTCAGATCAGGCATGGATATGCGTCCCGAGATAAAGGCTGGAGACTGGATCTATGTTGATCGCACTCCAAGCGTTGTAGCAATGGTCCACTCGGATACGACTATCTGTGACTGCATGGTGGTGTGCAACCCGGAAAAGCCGGCGAATCGCGATGTTTCGTGGGATGGGAAAAAATGGTTCTTCACCCCCGGTGACTATGGAGGCTATGCAGATCGCAATCAGTCTCTCGCCGAATACGTGCTGAAATTAAAGCGTGGGCAGTACTGGAAGCCATAGTCTGGCGCAGCGGGAATTTGTAGGAGGTCGAAATGGGACTCAACAGACCAACGCAAGAGCTGAAGCGCGAACTCAAAGACGCAGCGCTGAGTCTCGAACAGGCAGCATCCGAAGTCCTCGAAATTACCAAGAGCTGCGGGGATGCCGACGTTGTCGCTGCGCTGAAGCTGATTTCAAAGCTGTATGAGGAGGCGGATCGTCTGGCAGCACTTGCGGACGAGGTTAGGGATGGGCGGATTGTACGGGTTAAGACTGAATAGGTGGCGCGGTGGGAATTTGTAGGGCGCGCACCTCTTTAGAAACGCGCGGACGTTGTAATAGATCATCCGACGGTGCGAGCTGAAATCAATTGAGTAGGACTCGGGATGAACGACGCAATCAAGCAGATTACCGAAGCGTTGGACCGGCAGATGGAGCTAAATTTTTTTATGGCGGGGAAGCTGATAGAGCTCTCGCCTCTTGAAGATCGGAAGCGGCTCAAGAAAGACCTGCATACCAGGCTCAGCCTACTCAGGGAGCGAACCCTTAAGGCAACGATTGCGCTTGACGGATTGGTCGGTGAAAGCAAACCGCGGCCAGCCTCATTGATGTCTACGTTCAGGCGATGGCTCAGAGGCGGTTGATATCAATGGACGGGGATTTGTAGGACGTCGCAATGGCCATGAACAAACCAACGCAAGACATGCGGCGCGATCTCAAGAAGATCGCCGGAACGCTGAAGTGGTCCTCGGTCGATCTTTTGGGCATTGCTGTCCGCCTGAGTGAGGCTGGCGTTGAGGATGAGGCTAAGGCGATCCTCAAATTGGTTCAAAGCTTCAATGAGGCTGAGGACGTGCTGCTTGGGTACACGAAAGAAATCGGCACGGGACTGATCGTCAAGTCGAGTACTCACTAACCGAAAAAATATGCATCATCTCCGCTGAACGGGCGCACCAGATCACATCGCACAAAATTTCATCGATTAGCCCAAGCATTTTGGCGGGCGACGTATTCGCGCTAAAAATTGAAAGACAAAGCCATGCCCTGCAGAAGGGTTACTGAATGCCGAAGAAGCAACCGGAAAGTAAAGCTGCAGCGACTGCTGCTGAAATTGAGCGCTCTATCCAGGCCCTGAACAAAATGGCGGAACGCCTTTGGGGAGATGGTCGAGAGGCTGAGGCGAAAGCTCTCCTCGACGCCTTGGACGCATTAAACCGGGCGCTTGATCGAATCAGGATTGGAGAGAGTCGAAGGATTCTCCATTGAGGGTACAAATTAGCTGGCAGCTGGCGGGTTATGAGATGAGGCGCGGGCTGGGAGGATTGTGCGGGGCGCTCTGTGAGAGCCGCGCACAGAAGAGGCTTAAAAGGTAACAGGAATAATTTTTGGAATAATTTGACTATCATTTTGTAGTGGTTGTATTCTGCCGGCACGAACCAGCAGGTAACCCACGAATGACAACCTTATCTGACAGCGAGCTTGCCGCAATTATCGGCCCAGTCGAGACAAGAATTTCTGAAGCCGTCCTCTATGCATGGAGTACTTGGTTAGAGACTCCCAATAAGAAATATTTCTGCGCGAGAACGCGCGCAAATATGATCTGGGATATAGCCACAAGAACACTTGAAGAAAAACTAGATCCCTTGCCGAGTATCCACGTAAACCGGTCTTCGAACACATGCATGTTTATGATTGGTCAGCAGCTCACCTTTCGATTCAAAAAAGCTGATGAGAACGGCGTAAGTAGTAACTATCCAACACCTATGGCTTTGGCGTTTCATGATCCTGAACAGTATGTTCTCGGCATACCCGAAGCGGTAAAAACCGAAATAGTTTATGTCTTGAACAAGCTTGAGACAGAAATAAGCACCATTAAATTAGTGCGCAGAAATGGCGACACTGTAGCTTGGTCTCATCCAATCTATGATCGTAACCTTGCGAAGGTTTTTGCAATCAACACTACAGAACATACGCAGAAAGTTACACCTAGAAAGGCTCGAGCTTCTATCAAGCGTGAAATAGCCGAAAAACTGGCTACAGCATTAGACAAATCAACACCTAAGAATGTAACACCTTCAAAATGAACGAGCGATTCAACCCAGAAATGCTGCAATTGGCGCGGCAATTCAGAGGCCTTAGTCAAATAGCCTTGGCAAAGGCTACTGGTATAACACAGGGCTATTTGTCTAAAATTGAAAATGGCTTAATAGAGCCAGGAAATGACACGCTTTTCACGCTTTCTAATACGCTGTCGTTCCCTGAGAGTTATTTCTTTAATCAGGATCGAGTTTACGGATTACCTATTAGCGTTCATGCCTACCGAAAAAAGGCCAGCGTTCCACAGAAAACTCTGGATGCCATTCAGGCGGAAATGAATTTACGGGTAATTCATTACAGAAAACTTCTTCGATCCGTAGATATAGCTCAAGAGCTTGAGTTGCCATACTTGGATGTTGAGCAATATGGCGGAGATACAGAAGAAATAGCATCACTGGTTCGTAGGACTTGGATGGTGCCTAACGGCCCTATCAAAAACCTTATCGACTTTGTAGAGCGGGCGGGAGTTTTAGTATTTATCTGTGATTTTCCTGATGGAAAAGTAGATGGCGTAACTATGGCCGTAAAAGGCATGCCGCCTTGCATCTTCTTAAGTGGAAATCAACCTTCCGATCGCATGCGGTTTTCACTGGCCCATGAACTCGGACATTTGGTGATGCATAGGCAACCTCGTCCATCAATGGAAGATGAAGCAAATAGTTTTGCCGCCGCGCTCCTAATGCCAAGGAAAGATATTTACTACGACCTAAAGAATGCAAGCATCAAGTCTCTCGCAGCGCTTAAGCCTGTTTGGAAGGCATCTATTGCGGCGCTACTCTTCAGGGCGATAACACTTGAGGCCATCACGAAAACTCAAGGCAGCTATATGTGGCGACAGCTCAGCAGCATGGGTTACCGACTTAGGGAGCCTTCTGAGCTTGATTTCCCGCACGAGAAAGCAATTCTAACGACAGAGATATTAGAGCTTCATATGCACGAGCTTGGGTACACGCATGACGAAATGATGAGCACTCTCGGTATTGTGGCTTCGGACTTTAGAGACCTCTATAAAGTCGCCTCCCAAGAGCAGCCCAAGGCTAAATTTCATATTGTGAAGTAATCCTCAATTCTCAATCCTCCAAGCCCGGCCCAGCGCCGGGCTTTTCGTATCCACCGATCACATTCGCGATACTGCCCTTATGCAGCTGTCGCTCCGTGATAAGTGGATTCCAATAACGACACGCTAGGACGCTTTACTGTCACTTCGCCATCCATTGTCCTACAATCGGATCAGCTGATGGATCAGCTCCCTTCGACAGATAGCCCGCCGCGCGCGGGCTTTTTGTTGTCTGCTGCTACGCTTTCCTTTTTCAATGGAGACTCAAGCCATGGCAGACAAAGATCTTCTCCCTTCCCTGCTCTTCAAACTCAACGAGAATCAGATCGCCCTGGAGGCTGCCATTATGGAGCTTGCGCTGTGGGTTGAGCAGCGCGGATCGACAGATGTCGGTGGGAACGTACGTGGGGCGCTGAGCACCATCGAGGATAACTTGGAGTTTGTAACGCTCGGGATTGCTGAGCTTATCGGTCCGGAGCGATAGGCGCATTCGCTTAACTATCGTCTCGTCTTGCCCGCCTGTACGTCGCGCAGCTATCCGGACTGGCGCCGCATTCCCTGTGCCTACCGCCCGACCTTTCCTTGCGCTTAACACTATTACAAGGCACTGCTAAACTGGAAAACACCCTTCAAAGCAGTGTAAATGGAAGACAGCCATGACTCAGATAGGCGCACGCCTGAAAAGTGAGCGGATTCGGCTTAACCTCACCCAGCGAAGACTTGCGGATATCGGCGGCATCCAAGCCAATGCGCAAGGTAAGTATGAGAATGGTGACCGATGTCCGAGAGCAGATTACTTGGCAAAGATATCCTCAGTGGGTATCGATGTTTTGTATGTGATCACGGGGCACTACACCCCGCCGCTTAACCCATCCAAGTCGACTACCTTGTCCAGCATTGATGATTTCAGAGCGCGCGTTTCCGTGCTGTCTGACGCATTAGAGATTTTGGTCTCGGACCAGCGACAAGCCAAGAGGGCAAGCAAGCATTAGAGCTGATTGCCAAGTAGAAGGCGGAAGCCGAGATCGATCCGGAGAACTGATACCCATATCAAATAGATGAGTCCGCCGCGTATACCCATCCACCGCCGGACTTTTCGTTAAGCAGCTCCAGCAAAGAGCGACTCATAGGGAATCCGCAGTCCTTCGTGTAGACGCTTGATCATTGCCAGACTCAGACCTCGCTTTCTGCTCAGGACCTCCGACACGCGCCCGCTCGGTCCGATGTACTACTCAAGGTCGCGCAGAGTCAATCCCTGCTGATCCATGCGGAGTTTGATTGCTTCGATTGGGTCGGACGGCGGCATTGGATAATGCTCGTCCTCGTACTTTTCGATGAGTAGAGCAAGAATTTCCAGCTCGTTACCTTCAGGTGTGCCGATCTCTGCGCCCCACACTTCGTCCATGCGTGCAAAGGCCGCCTTGAGGTCTTCGTCGGTACGGGTAGGCTTAATATTCATTGATCGTCTCCACACCTATCTCATCGTAGCGCTGATGCGATTGACCGGTTTATGCGCAAGTGATTATTGGACCAATCCTAGGCGGGCTTTTTCGTTCCTGCCTGACGCTTATCTGCCTGCTCATACACCGAGCTGCGCTCACGCTTACCGATAGCCAGCACCAGGATGACAATCCGCTCATCCTCAACGCGATATACCAGACGATAACCCGCCCCGCGCAGTTTGATCTTGTAGCAATCCTTGAGGTCGTGGAGCGCATCGCCGGGCACTCGCGGATGACTCTGCCGCTCCTGAAGCTTTCGCAGAAACTGAAGGCGGACGGCGCCGTCAAGCTTTCGGAGTTCCTTCAGTGCCTTCGGGTCCCACTCAACGTTGTACTCAGCGCTCATTAGCAATATCGGCCTCAGCCTCGCCAATGAGATCATCGAGAGACACTCGAACAGGCGTCTCGTTGGCGTCGATCCGCGCCTTGACCACTTGTGCCAGCTCTAGGTCGTCCAAGCGCTCAATCATCGCCTCGTAGACATCAGCCGGGACCATATAACCCATGACGCGGTTGTGGTTCAGCACGGCCACAGTCACCCCGCCTGCCCCGCTCAGCACCGCAGATGGGTTCTTTTTGAGCTCAGATACGCTGACAGCCACATCAGCCAAGACGCTTTGCATAGAGAAGACTCCTAGAGAGGTCTTTATTTTGGTCTTTATTTTCCGTGCGGGCAAGCAGCCTCCCCGCCTGACTTGATTCATGAGCCCGCCACTAAGCGGGCTTTTTTAAGTCATTAAAACGGTGCAGCCTCCTCCACCGGGTCGTCTATAGCCTCGACAGGCCGATCATCGTCCGTCGACGCCTCCCACTTCAGCGTGATCGTCTCGTCGTCGTTGAATGTCAGCTCCAAATCATCCGTTTCAGATAGCACGCCCATCACCTCATCCCACTCTCGGTCACCGTCCGTATCCAGGCGATGGATCGTCACCCAGCGCTGCGTCTGCGCGATTGGGTGGTTGACCATCGACGACACTCGCAGGCCAAGCCGCTCTACCCCGGACATCTCCGATTTAACCTGTTGCTTTTGTTCTTGCGCCTCGCTCATCAGCTACTCCTTAAAGCTGTATGTTTATACAGTGCTGACGAAGCATATCTGACCGATGTCTTCGGGTAAATCCTGAATTTCAAGATTCTGAAAACTCCATCGATTTCTGTACTGACCTAAAAAATATGTACTTTCGGTACTTGACCACTATGAACCATTAGTACATATTCACTCCATCGCCGCCGAGTACCTAACCAGGGACCGGCAGCGATAAGTCCCCACAAGGATCGACCGCTCTTTACTCAATCTGAAATCTTCGCGGATCGATCCCCGGCAACGGGTATAGCGCGAAACATAAATTTCGATCCCCACGCCAGCACTGGAACTGGATATCGCAGGGAGAACCCCGCCAGCTCAAAGCCAGGTAGCGCGTCAGTCGATCAGCAACACAGGATTGGCCACGTTAAACGGGTTGAGGGTTGCACTGAGTCAGCCACCTACCAGAGCCCAAGATGAGGGATGTTCACTGGCAAGGCGCGGATAGGTGACATGAAGTAGTGCGAACTGGTTAGGGCCAGGTGGCAACCAAAGCGCATGCATAAAAGTAATCGCCCAGCCGGAGGTGGCGAGTAACACCGGCCCGCAAGACCTGCAGATTTACTGATGCGGATGAGTACATACCGCGAAAGCGGCCCCCTGCATCACCCTCCCCCCAACCAATATGACCGCATCGGCAGGTGCCAGGCCAGTCTCACGGCTGGGCTTGGTCTCCCGCGCCTGGCATCTGACCAATGCGGTCTTGGAGAATCCTATGCATCAAACAATCAGCCAGCGCCGCGCCATTCTCGAAGGCCTCCGCCAGCGTTGCACCCTCTCAACCGCCGAGTTTTACGACAAGGTTGACCGACTCAATCCGGCCTCCCTACCCCGGTTCAGCGTGATCCCAAGCGGGAACAACCAGTTCGGGATCGTGGAACGCGCCACCGGAGAGGTAAAACAGATCTGCACGGGCCACGGCGCTGCTTGCAAGTTTGCTCAGCAGCTTGAGCAATCCCCGGCGACCAAGCGGCAGGCCGACTTCAGCAAGTTAATGCTGCGTTGGACTATCACCTTCTGCGCGATCATCGCTGTGCTTGCCTTCTACGGTTCGCATCCATGATCAGCAACCATACCAGCATCGTCGAACGTAACCGACCAGAGTCGGCCCGCCTGGCTGCCGCTATGGCTGCATTCCTTGCGCGTGATGGGCGGATCGTTCAGGCGAAAAACATTGAGCCAGAACCCAAACCTGCGCGCTCCGGAAGGGTTGACCCTGAAACGGTCCTCAAGCGCCGGCGCCGCTCTCCCACAGTGGAAGAACGCAAGATTCTGCGGAAACTCGCGGAGGCACTATGAGTAAAAGGAAGCCTCACAACCGTCATGCGAGGATCGAGCGCTCTTGCCGGGCGCTTCTTAGTTCGAACCATGTTGCAGTTGTGAACATAGACCCCAGCGGGCGCCAGTGGATGATCAATTGGAAGAGCTGCAACATCATCCGAAGCCGCGGCATTGTCGACGCGATATTCGAGGTGTCGCACCGCTGGACGATCTACCTCAGTGCGCTGTGCGTCGATCAAATCGGGTCGGAATATATCAAGTCGGTCGAGATCGAGACGCAAGGCGTCTATCAAGTTGACTCTCTGGCTGGAGTGATAGAGATCAGCTACAGATCATTGCTCGCTGAGTGCAACCAGAACCACATCATCGCTTCTGGCTGGATTGCCATCCCATGCAGCGTTTCGCTGGAAGAAGCGCAGGCCGCCCGGATATTCAACGCGGTGGACGCATGGCATCAGAGAAAAGCAGCTTGAAGCGCATCAACACCAAGGTGCGTCAGCGCCGTCGCCAACCACAACTCCATCTTCCACCAAGCGGGCTTCAAGCCCTCCCGGAGAATCACCCATGCCCATCGCAACCGATACCGCCGAGTTCCTCGAGGAGCTGAACGGCGGCGCCTTCGCCAGCCAGATCGGCCACGCCCTTTCCGAAGTCGCTGCCGGTGTCGTTGACCACGGCAAGGTCGGGAAGCTGGTTATTACCCTGGACTTCGCCCAAATCGGCGAATCGAGCCAGGTGAAGATCAAGCACAAGCTCGACTACAAGGTTCCTACCAAGCGCGGTACCCGCAGCGAGAACACCAGCCTCGACACGCCGATGCATGTTGGCAGCGGCGGCAAGATAACGCTGTTCCCTGAGAAGCACGCGCAGCTGTTCAGCAAAGACCAGGCCCCGGTAATTCCCCGCACCTGATCACCCGCAACACCACCCCTTCCCCATCGAGATTTGACGTATGTCCCTCACCCCTGAAGCAATTCAACTCATCACCGACACCGCGTTGATCGCCAACGGCAAGCCGCTGCCCACGTTCATGCCGACCGCCATTCTTCCGGAAGGCGCCAAGATCTTTGACCTGGAGCGCTTCGCCGCTGGCCGCAGCCGCTTCCGTGGCACTTTCTCCACCAACTCCCTGCTGGACTTCGGTAAGTACGTCACCGACCGAGCCGTGGTAAATGCTCAAGGCTTCATTGATCAGGACGAAATGTCCTGCTTGGTGATGTTCAACATCGGCGACGCCGCAAACCCTGGTCACGCCGATGACCGAGCTGCGCTGAAGCTGAAACCCACGGCCGGTTACAAGGCTGTTCGGGAGATTGGCGGGCGCACCCTGTCGCAGAGGGAATTGAGCGACTGGATCGAGGACTGGAACGCGTCGCTGAAGGCTGTTGGTGAGGACCTGCAGGACATCAGTATCGTGAAGGCGATCGCAGCAGTGCGCACCATCACCATCAAGGCGTCGTCGGAAAGCGATCACACCGTGCGCGAGACCGGCGCCAGCCGCAGCGCGATGGACGCTATCGAGGCCAGCAGCAAAGAAACACTGCCAACTTCCTTAGTGTTCTCGGTGGTGCCATTCGAAGGCCTGAGCGTTCGCGAAATCGTGCTGCGCATCTCGGTCATCACCAGCGGCGCGCAGCCGGCGTTGAAGCTCCGTTGGATCGGCGAAGAAGTTCAGCGCGAAGAAATCGCGCAGGAGTTCAAGTCGGTGCTCGATGCTCAAGTAGGTGAAGCGGCCAAGCTGGCACTCGGCACATTCGATCCTCGCTAACTATAGAGACAAGGATGTCTCGTAGACATTTAACGATAGAGCTAAGGCTTAAGCGAGTGCGCAATCACACATAGTCGAGAAACATAAACTTCCAGACGTGATTGCCCATTCACAATTGATCGCATGTACGCGCCAACCTTATGTACCTCCCGAGCCTGTCGATCCAAACCAGCGTTACCTCCACCTATATTGATTTTCCTAAGCTGGCTATTCATCGTAGAACGAGAGCTTGCACTTTCGTGAGCAATGAAATTTCGCATAGCAATGCAGGAGTTTATAAGATTCCGGTCGGGCTGAGATAATGAGTTTATATTTCTACCGCTAACTGCAGAGATTTTGCCTCTTGCAAACTTTACCATATCGCCTGCTGTAGAAAATGTCTTATTAAATCCATTAGGATCAATCGCCTTGCGCGCCTGTTCAACAGTAAGATGCTTAACTGGCTTAAATGTTATCCCCGACTTTACCCATATAGGCACACCCACACTTACCTGCTGCAAGGCTTTATTGAAAAGCCACTGCTGGTAATTTTGAGAATCTTTATTAATTAATCCAACAAAGAGATTCGATATATATATTTCATATGCGACGTACAGCTTATGAAAGCACAACTCCGAAAGCTTACTTAAATATGCATCGCGCTCTCTAAGCTCGCCATAAAGCCCCTTAGTTACCAAATATAAATCACGAATAAAGTGTGCTTCGGATTCAAACTTCTCATACAGATTATCCAAATCAATTTTACGCAATCCAAGCTACTCCATTCATAACGTTTAACGTCCATTTCAAATCAAACAGATTTATAGCCACTTATACCAAGGAGATCTGCGGGATGCCAGCTATTCAAAGAAAGCACATAAACGACTTCAAAACTCAGTACGGCCTTAGCTTCAACCTGCAAGACGATGAAATCCTGGTGGATTTCTTCTGTGGTGGTGGAGGAGCCGGTACCGGCTTGGAAATGGGCCTTGAGCGTGCGGTGACCGTGGCGAAAAATCACAACCCTGCGGCGATCAGCATGCACACTGTCAACCACCCACATACCAGGCATTACACCACCGACGTGTTCGAGGGCGACCCTGACACCGAGTGCGGAGGCAAGGCGGTCGGATGGTTCCACATGTCGCCAGACTGCACGCATCACAGCCAGGCAGCCGGTGGCCAGCCGCGTAAGCGCGAGATTCGAAACCTGTCTTGGATCGGCCTGAAATGGGGTGGCAAGAAGAAGCCGCGCGTGATCAGCCTGGAGAACGTGAAGCAGATCCTTCAGTGGGGCCCGCTGATCGCCAAGCGATGCAAGCTGACCGGGCGCGTCGTAAAGCTGGGTGGGGACATTGCGGGACCGGGCGAGGTCGTTCCGCTCGAGCAGCAATTCCTGATACCCGATCCGAAACGCAAAGGCCATACCTGGTCGCGATTCGTCGCCGAACTGCAGGGTATGGGCTACGTCGTCGAATGGCGCGTGATCAAGGCTTGTGACTTCGGCGCACCGACCAGTCGTGAACGCCTGTTCATGATCGCGCGGTGCGATGGTCAGCCAGTCGTATGGCCAGAGCCAACCCATGCGAAGAAACCAGCAAAGGGTCAGCTTCCTTGGCGCACCGCCGCCGAGTGCATCGACTTCAGCGATCTGGGCAAAAGCATTTTTGGACGAAAGAAGGACCTGGCACCCGCCACGCTCCGGCGCGTAGCGAAGGGCATGAAAAAGTTTGTCATCGACAACTCAAAACCCTTCATCGTGCCGATCGCGAACTGGTCGACCGAGACAGTGCAATCGATGGATGAGCCCTTGCGTACTATTACCTCCTACCCGAAAGGCGGCGCATTCTCGGTAGTCAGCCCCATCATTGCGCCAGCAACCCACCAGGGCAGCGACCGGATCAACGATCCACTTGAGCCATTGCCAACGGTTACATGCGCCAACCGCGGCGAACTCACACTGATCAGCCCTACCCTGATCCAAACCGGTTATGGCGAGCGAGACGGACAACAACCAAGAGTTCCGGGACTTAACCAGCCGCTCGGTACCGTTGTCGCTGGTGGCGTTAAGCACGCCCTGGTCAGCACCTTCATGGCGCAGATGAATGGCGGATTCAACACCACAGACGCCAAGGGCATCGACGAGCCCATGACCACAGTGACGAACACCGGCAGCCAACAGCAACTGGTCGCCGCCAACCTGGTGCATTTTCGCGGTAACTGTGATGCCCGTGACCTGAGCGACCCCCTGCACACCGTAAGCGCCGGCGGAACTCACCACGGCCTGGCCAGTGCATTCCTTGAGCGCCAGTTCGGCGCCAGCATTGGTCAGGGCATCGATGAGCCCGCACCAACCATTACGGCGGGCGGCGGCGGGAAGAGTTCTCTGGTTTCATTCCAGCTTTCACCCGAACACGAAGAAGGTGCCTTGCGGGTTGCGGCATTCCTGATCAGCTATTACGGCACCGAGAACATGAGCGGACTCAACAAGCCGGCGCCGACCATCACCACGAAGGATCGGCTGGCCTTGGTCACCGTGATGGTCAAAGGGGCACCGTACGTGATCGTCGACATCCGTCTTCGGATGCTGCAGCCAGCAGAGCTGTACCGAGCGCAGGGCTTTCCCGCCGACTACATCATCGACAAGGGCGCCGACGGCAAGCCCTTTACGAAGACCCAACAGGTGCATATGTGCGGGAACAGCGTGAGCCCTCCACCCATGGCTGCATTAGCCCGGGCGAACGATCCATGGCGGGTGACTCATAGTCAGGCAGCCGCAGCCTGACTCACCCTGACCTATTGCTCTGAAGACTGGCTATTAGCCCATCCGTGGACCAGAAGATCGAGGCTTCGGGTTGTCATGAAGCTTTTCGGCCAAGGCAATCGCTGACGGCAAATCACCGTGCGAAACGTTAGAGGCGTCTGGCCCATTCACGAAAAACCTAGCTTCGTAATATGTGCCGTCTGCCCTCTGCTCTTCCCATGCTTGAACAGTGTACTTGCCTACATTTCCCACAAGCTTACCCCAGCGTCCCATCGCTCAATCCTTAGTGCTCAACAAATATTTGAGCTTACTTTCTACCTTACAACGCTCTGGCACGCCAGCCGGCGAGGACGCCTCATGCCCACAGAAAATAAAATCGCTGAGCCGGCACCGAGCCTGGCTACCGGTCACGACCTCAACGCCGCGACATGGGCCGACTTCGTTCAGCGTCTGCGTCACGACTGTATCGGCGAACGGGTGCGGGATCACTGCACCGCCGCGGCCATCTTCATTGTCGAAGCCAGAAGGATTGTCTGCGGCCTGGACATGGACTGCACCGACAAGCGTCTGGTGTATTGGGACAGCGGCGAGTCGGTGGCTTACTCGATTCATGAGTACTGGCTGACCCTGGACCGCCGGGAGAAATCCGAGCTGAACAAGCGCATGCAGAACTGGTCCGAGTGCCAGTTCATGAAGGCCGGCGAGGATGATCAGTGGTACGTGTTGGATGGGTTGTCAGAGCACACCGTCACCGGCTGGGACGACCGTTGGGAGTACGTCAACGCGCACTTCACCCATGCCGCGGCCGAAGCCTTTATCAAGCGTAAGAAACACGACTACCGCGACGGCATGCGCGTCTACGTCGATTCGCAGTACTACGCCTGGGAGTTCAACGCCATCAAGGAAGCGATCCTCGACGGCACGCTGACCTATACTCCAAAGGTGGCAGCATAAGGCGCATCGACCTCAGCGGGCCAATGACCTGCCTGCCGGAGATCGAATTACAGCTTGCGTAGACATTATTTACCTTGCACCACTTGAACACGTGCATGGCTTATGGACTTGTAGACGCGAATCAATCGTAAAAGAGGCCACCAGTCATATAGAAAAATCTGCAGCGGCCGCCACATTGCTACCCAGCCAACGATCATTAGGCTTTCGCGCGCTATGTTGATGACAGGGCCAGTACCAAGTTTACCAATGACATCGGCCATGATCAGGCACAGGATCACAAAGGAAACGCCGATCAATAGGCTAATGCGACCGTCCCGAAGGAGATGCTTCAACTCACCGCGTACGAGACCTGCCTTATGATCAAAATAATTGTGGATTGCTTCGACCATAATCGCACTTGGCTCGCCCTCTGCAGGCAGGTGCTCAAGGTGGATTGTAATCTTGAGCCGGCTGTCCGACGTAAATTCCGCCGCCCAGGTCTCAATGAACGCTTCCGCTTCGCGATCGAGATCCTTGTTAAGAAAAGGTGTCGGATCCATCGAGTTGAACAACTGCCCAAGTTCGCGTACCCGGAGTTGAAGATGATGCTCTGGTGATGACTTTTTTTTCATCGTGCTACCCGACTGTCATGCGTTGGCAGTTTCAAGTCTCGCAACTCGCTTTCGTTGCGCATCAGTCTTGTGATCGACCTTTCTCCAACTCTACCGTATCTCGCCGCTCGGGAACCGGACAAGTGGCTGGCTATACCTTGGGCGAATATGTATTCGCATTCCAGAATGGCAGCTCCCAAAACATGCTATTCCCGGGCTAGCGGACCGGAGAGAAGCGAAACGCCTGAACAACTCTCCGCAGTAACGCCCCCCCAACTCAAAGTCAGCCGCTATAGCGGCAAGGACGAAGTCATGCCTGATAAAAAAGCCACCACTATCTGTATTTACCACGGCAACTGTGCCGATGGCTTCGACGCCGCCTGGGTTGTTCGCAAAGCCCTGGGCGCCGACATCGAGTTTCATGCCGCCACTTACGGCCAGCCGGTGCCGGACGTTACGGGCAAAAATGTCGTCATCGTCGATTTTTCCTACCCCTATGACACGCTCGTCCAGATGTCCTACGAAGCAGCCTCATTGCTGATCCTCGACCACCACAAAACTGCGCACGAAGACCTGAAGAATCTATTTTGGGCTGGTCTTACCTATAAGGACTTCCAGAGCGATTGCAAAGCAGAGTGCCGCTGCAACAACTCACCCCACATTGGCGCGATCTTCGACATGACCCGGTCCGGCGCCGGTATCACATGGGACTTCTTCTTTCCAGGCTCGCCCCGCCCCGCACTGATCAATCACATCGAGGACCGTGACTTGTGGCTGTTCAAGCTGGAAGGCACTCGCGAGATACAGGCCAGCGTCTTCAGCTATCCATATGACTTCGAAGTTTGGGACGGCCTGTTCGCTGCCGACGTCAGCGCCTTGCGCTCGGATGGCTGTGCGATCGAGCGCAAGCACCACAAGGACGTCGCGGAATTGGTCGGGGTGACTAAACGCCGGATGATGATCGGTGGCCATGACGTGCCAGTGGCAAACCTGCCGTACACGCTGACCAGCGATGCGGGGCACCTGATGTCTGCGGGCGAGCCCTTCGCCGCCTGCTACTGGGATACGCCGGAAGGCCGATCATTCAGCCTGCGCAGCTCTGACGCTGGTGAGGACGTTTCAGCGATCGCTCAGCAGTATGGCGGTGGCGGTCATCGCAATGCCCCAGGCTTCCGCGTTCCGTTCGGCCACATCCTGGCTATCTAACACCCATCCCCACCTTCTGCCGCCATAGAGCGGCGCGGAGCCCTCATGAGTTCAATCGAATTCCTGGAACACAAAGAGGTGTGCGATCTCACTGGAGCGCGCACTAAATCTGGCCAGCTCACCGTACTGCGCCGCAACGGTATCCGCCACACAATCAAGCGAAACGGCTGGCCGTGCGTAACAACAGCCGCTCTTGTCGCAAGCCCGGCGCAACAGCCCAAGGAAATCCCAGCCTGGCAGCCGAGGAAGGCGGGTTGAATGGGCCGCAAACCGTCTAAGCCAGGAAGTATCGCCCGCTTTCGGGAACGCAAGCGCGGCGACAAAATTTACTATTTCTACGATGTTGGAGGAACACCGCGAAAGGAACTTCCGCTTGGTAGCGACTATGGCCTGGCTATCGTTGCTTACGCAAAGTTCGAACAAAGCCGGACATCCACCGCACTTGCTCGCACAGTTCTAACTCTCGAATATGTTGCTGAGCGGTATTTCGAGGAAGTTGTCCCGACCAAGGCAACCGCCACCCAAAAGGACAATACGCGGGAATTGAAACAACTTCTGTTGTTCTTCAATGACCCGCCGGCGCCCCTTGAAGCAATTGAACCCCAGCATGTGCGCCAGTACCTTCGATATCGTGGAAAGAAAGCTCCAGTCCGTGCCAATCGTGAAAAGGCGTTGCTGAGTGCTATCTGGAACTTCGCCAGGGAGTGCGGCTACACGGCTTTGGCCAACCCCTGCTCCGGCGTCAAGGGTCACAAGGAAACAGGGCGCGATGTGTACATCGAGGACGAAATGCTGCTCAAGGTCTTCGAACACGCGGACCAACCTCTCAGGGATGCCCTTGATCTGTTCTACCTGACGGCCCAGCGGATCACCGACACGCTCAAAATGGATGAGCGGGATGTCCGTAACGGCCAATTGGCGGTACACCAGGGTAAGACCGGGGCAAAGCGTCGAATTGAAATCATTGGTGATCTGAAAGTGCTGATCGACCGAATCATGGTCAGAAAGGCCGGCTACAAGATCCGGGCGACTCGATTGATCGTCATCGAAAACGGACAACCAATGACCTATTCAATGCTTAGATCACGGTTTGATATTGCGCGGGAAGCGGCTGGCATCGCCAAAGCATCCTTTCAAATGCGTGATCTGCGCGCCAAAGCTGCTACCGATAAGGAGGAGTCGACGGGCAATATCCGAGAGGCGCGGGACCAGCTCGGACATACCACAATCGGCATGACAGAGAATTACATCCGCACCCGGAAAGGCATGAAGGTTACGCCGACGAAATAGCGAATTGCGGAAAAGGATATTTTTTTGCGGAAATAAAAGCTAAGGGCCTGCATGAGATATCTCATGCAGGCCCTTGTTTTATATGGTGCCCGAAGCCGGGGTCGAACCGGCACGTCCTTACGAACGAGGGATTTTAAGTCCCTTGCGTCTACCAATTTCGCCATTCGGGCGGTAGCGCGATGTGCAGGGAATATATACATCCCTACCCGGTGAAGCAAGTTTACTGGTCCCGTCAATGCAACAAAACATTGCGCGCGAAACCAATAAAAAAGCTCCGTAAATCATGGATCTACGGAGCTTGTTTATGATGGAGGCCGAGGTCGGAATCGAACCGGCGTAGGCGGATTTGCAATCCGCAGCATAACCATTTTGCTACTCGGCCCCAAACGTACAACGTCGATACAGCTGACATTGAACGCATACACACATGAGCTGAAAACTTGAATCTAATCTAGCTTCCAACCCTTTGAAATCTATAGGTTTTTTTACATTCCCACATCAGGAATGGACGCAATTCTGGACTTGTTCGAATAGCATGTCAATCGCTGGCAGAAAATAATTCCATACCCTGCTCCCGCTGGCTCTCGACAGCCAGCTGAAAAAGCAGTTATCTCCCGCGTGAAGCGCCGATCACGCGTGTGACGTTTTTCAACCGTCATAACGCCCTGAAACTAATGCGAATTACTGTCCCAAAACCAGCTCCAGAACCCAGGCAACTGAACAGGCTCAAAACTGTCCCTGACGGTGCGCGCCATGACGGCATGCTGCAACGCTGATCGATCATCGTAAAAAGGCTTGGCTGCGGTTGTCAGACCCGTCTCGCGCGCACTGTCGATCAGTATCTGCAGGTATTCCTGCGCGTGCCGAGCGGTGTAGCGATTGAGGTCGTGAAACGTCACTACCACCGGAATAGCGCCATCGACCGCTGGCAACTCACCTGCTGCAATCCGCTCGCGTACTTCGGACAACTGCCTCAGCATGCTGGACCGTCTGCGCAGGCTGAAATTGTAGCCCCATATCTTGCCGTCATTCGCGCTCAGATCGGTCAGCAACACATGCATGCCATGCTGCTGGTAAGCGGCGAAGGTGCGCTTATCGTAGTTCCAGAATGGCGGGCGCACCAACACGGGTGGTGCACCGGTGATCGCAGCGATGTCTGCACTGCCTTCCGTTAGCGACTGTTCCAGCTCTTCCGGGCTGAGAGAACGATGATTGGTATGCCCCGGCGTAGCGGTATGGAAGCCCAGCACGTGACCTTCGTCATATTCACGGTGCATGATTTTTCGGCCCAATTCACTGCCGCCCGCCCGTGCCGCACGGGTCTGCACAAAAAATACTGCCTTGATGCCCGGCTGCACTGGATTGTGGGCAAGATCGTCGAGAACGGAGAGCGTCGGATTAAAAAAACTGGACGCACTTGGCCCGTCATCAAAGGTCAGCAAAAAACGGACAGGGGCTTGTGCGTGCAAACGCTGCTCAGTCTGTGGCGTCATTGCGATCGGGGCGCTGATACAACCAAGGAGGCCGACAGCGATAGCAAGCGCTGATAAAACGGTGACGATGTGCTTCATGCTTCTACCTTAGAGCGTCCCACGCCAGTGAAGACTGTCGGGCGAAGACAGATGGCGGTAAGTTATTCAAAGCCCATTAAATGACTGGCATCCCGGCGCATTCGCTCGGAAAGTCAAACGTGTCGTTCCTTGCCTGTAGATTCGCTACTATATTTGCTCCGCGCTTCTTTTCTGCGGTTTTCTTCATTCTGGAGCTCGAATGTCTAGTCAAAAGGACATCGCCGCCGAAAGCGGCGCACCGATGATCCCTGAGCAGCGCCGTGAGCTCATGCTACGGCAGTTACGCAAGCATCAGGTGCTGAGTGTTCATCAATTGATGGAAATGTTCGACTGTTCGCACATGACCATACGCCGCGATATCGCGCTGCTCGAACAGGAAGGACGTGCTTACTCGGTCACGGGTGGCGTGCGGATCGCCAGCCAGTTGCACAGCGAGCCTAGCCATCAACTCAAAGCGGTCGTCGAATTGCCGCAGAAGCAGGCGATGGCAAAACTGGCCGCACGGTTACTGCACCCCGACATGACGATTTACTTGGATGCCGGAACCAGCACTCTGGAAATCGTACCTTTTATCAAGGCGCTGTCCGGCATGACCGTGGTGACCAACGACTTCGGGATTGTCCTGGCGTTGATGGATGCGCTCCATGTCACCGTCATTCATACCGGCGGACAGCTGGATCATTCCAACCATTCATGCGTAGGCGGTTTGGCGGTGGCCACGTTGCGCCAGATCGTCACCGATATCGCCTTCATATCGACCAGTTCGTGGGATCTTCGTCGCGGCCTCACAACGCCTTCGGCGCTGAAGGTCGAGGTCAAGCAAGTCGCGATGCAATCGGCCTCGCAAGTGGTGCTGGTGGCCAGCAGCTCGAAGTACGGCACGTTCAGCATGTACAAAATTGCCGGGATCGAGCAGTTCGACATTGTCATCAGTGACGACGCGCTGACCCCTGCCGCAGCCGACAGCATCCGCAAACAGGGGGTTGAACTGCTGCTGCCTTCTGATGACAGCGTGTAAGGCTTTGCGCGTTAGCGAGCGTTCCAGTCCCGCAGCCACTGCAAACCGACTGACGTGTTGCCGCGCGGCCTGTATTCGCACCCTACCCAACCGTCATAGCCCAACTTATCGATCAACTCGAACAGATAGGGATAGTTAACCTCTCCCAGATCCGGCTCGTGCCGGTCCGGCACGCCCGCGATCTGGATATGGCCAATACCGTTAAAATCCCGTCGCAATTTGCTGGCCAAATCGCCTTCGACAATCTGGCAGTGGTAACAGTCGAACTGAACCTTCAGGTTACTGGCGCCCACTTCCTTGCAGATGGCTTGCGCCTGATCCTGTCGGTTAAGGAAAAAGCGTGGCATGTCTCGGGTGTTAATGGGCTCCAGCAACACCGTGACCCCGACTTTGACCGCCTGGGCGGTCGCGTAGGCCAGGTTTTCCAGGTAAATGGCGTGATGCCGAGCCCGGTCATTCTCGGAGGGCAGCAGGCCAGCCATGACATGAATTTGTGAGTTACCCAGCACCGCGGCGTATTCCAGCGCCCGATCAAAACCACTGCGAAATTCGCTTTCACGGCCCGGCAACGACACCGTGCCCCGCTCGCCGGCCCCCCAATCGCCGGGCGGCGCATTAAACAGCGCCTGCACCAGGCCGTTGTCGCTCAAGCGCTGCTTGAGTTCCTGAGCGCTGTAATCGTAGGGAAACAGATACTCCACCGCTTCGAAACCATCGGCGGCTGCAGCGGCGAAGCGATCCAGAAACTCATGTTCCGGGTAGAGCATACTGAGGTTGGCAGCAAAACGAGGCATGGTAGCTCCTTGGATAGAGGGTTAGACCAAAGGCCAGATCAGCAAGGTAATGCAGAAACCCAGCGTACCGAGCAATGTGGTCAATACGGTCCAGGTACGCAGGCCGTCGGCCACACTCAACCCAGCCAGTTTGGTGAAAATCCAGTAGCCGGCATCATTGATATGGGACATTGCCAACCCGCCACCGCCCATGGCCAGGCACAGCAGAGCCATGTGGTTCGGGGTCAGATTGAGGGTCGCAATCAGTGGGCTGATGATACCAGCAGTGGTCACCAGGGCCACCGTGGTCGACCCCTGGACCGCGCGCAACAGCATGGTCAGTAGAAAGCCCAGAGCGAGCACCGGCAGACCGGTGGTGCGTAACATATCGGAGACCACTGCGCCGATGCCGGTATCCACCAGCACCTTGCCGAATACACCGCCAGCACCGGCAATCAAGATCACCATCGCTACACCGGGCAACGCCGAGCCGATCACGTCGGACACCTGAGTGCGGCTCCAGCCACGACGCGATCCCAGCAGCCAGGCACACAACAAAGTGTCCAGCAGCAGCGCCACCAGCGGCGCGCCAAGCACAGTCATGATCCCGCGCAGGGTCGACTCGGGCGGGAGCAACGAAGTCGATAGCGTACCCAGCAAAATCAAAATAATCGGCAGCAAGATCAGACTGACAATCAAACCGAAACCTGGTGGTGGAGCTGGTGGCAGTTTGGAAACAATGCTGTTGGTGGATTCTTCAAGGCCCATGTGGGACGCGGCCACAGCGGCGCGTTCAATGCTCTTGCCGTTGCCATTGGACCAAGCAGCCAGATCCTCGTTGGTGACATGCGGACCATACACTTCGGCACGAATATCATCGGTCATTGGGTACACCCGACGGGTCATGCGCCCCGCTACGCGATAACCGATGTAGCACAGCAGCGCAGTCATTGGCAGGCCGAACATCAGCACCCGACCCAAATCGGCGCCCAACTGGCTGGCAGCGGCAACTGCGCCTGGATGTGGCGGCAGGAAGGCATGGACGGTCAGCAAGGCCGCACACATCGGCAGCGCAAACACCAGCAGCGGTTTACGCGCAGTGCGGGCAACGCCATAGGCCAGTGGCATCAAGATGATTACGCCGACTTCAAAGAACACCGGCACCCCGACCATAAACCCGGCAACCGTCAGCGCCAGGGGCGTACGTCGATTACCGAAGCGCGTGATCAGGGTCTTGGCCAACGCCTCGGCACCGCCGGAAAGCTCAATGATCCGCCCAATCATCGCGCCCAAGGCAATGATGATCGCGATATGGCCCAGGGTCTTGCCCATACCGCCTTCGATGGTAGCGACCAGATCGGCCGGCTTCACTCCGGCCACCAACGCCACCAGAATGCTCACCAGCATCAACGCCACGAAGGGTTGGAACTTGTACTTGAGCACAAGGAATAACAACAGCGCTATCCCTAGTCCGGCGGTCATCATCAGGAATAGCGGGCTCATTTCAGAAGCCCCCCACGCCGGGTGAACGAAACGGTTCTGCCACTGAATCTGAAAATGCCGCAGTGAAGGTTAGTCATGCTTGGATTTCCTATTGTTATTGTTATTGTTTTGTCAGGCCAGCCGGAGCCCTCGAGGCTCGTTGCGAGTCCCCGGGACAGGGCCTGCTTTATCGATCTACCGTGTTAAATCTGCGTTCTACCAGTGCACACCAAAAATCTCTCGCAGCTCATCCAGCGCAGCCCGGTCCAGCGGATCAGGCTTGGGATTGCTCATCAACCAGAGCCGGGCAGTTTCCTCAAGCTCTTCCAGGGCATAGCTTGCGCGGGATACCGAACTCTCCCAGAGCACAGGACCCAGCCTTTCGAGCATTACGCCACGAACGCTATTGGCCAACTGCGCGACCTGCTCTGCGACTTTCGGCGAGCCCGGTCGCTGGTAGCCAATCAAGGGGATGTGCCCGACTTTCATGACCTGATATGGCGTCAAGGGCGGCAAAATGTCGTCTGGATGCCAGACACCCGCCAGCGTCAACGCCACCAAATGGGTGGAGTGGGTATGCACCACGCCACCGACGCCCGGGTTGCGGTCGTAGACCTGGCGATGCAGCGCGAGAGTCTTTGAAGGTTTGTCTCCGGACACCCATTCGCCAGCCAGATTGACCTTGGCGATGGTCGCTGGATCGAGGCGCCCAAGACAGGCATCCGTCGGCGTTATCAACCAGCCATCCTCCAGGCGGGCGCTGATATTGCCTGCGCTGCCGACGGTGTAACCGCGCTGATAAAGGCTACGGCCAACCTCGCAGATTTCTTCGCGCAATGCGTTTTCCTTGCTCATTGCGCGCCTCCCGCCAGTTGCGTCAAGGCTTTGCTGAAGAAATCCCGGCTGCCGAAGTTGCCCGATTTGAGTGCCAGGGCCAGTGGTTCATCCGTGTTGCTGACAGTCGCCGGCACACCCGGATCAATCTGCGCGCCTATCTGCAGCAACTGCACACCCAGCGCCTGAACCACGGCACCCGAGGTTTCTCCCCCTGCGATCACAAAGCGGCGCACGCCACTCTGGCGCAAACCCTGCGCAATTTCACCGAAACTGTTCTCAACCAGACTGCCAGACTGCTCGACACCCAGTTGGTGCTGCACCACTTTGACCTCTTCCGGCGAACTGGTGGCGTAGATCAATACCGTCTGTTCGTTGTTCCGGGCGAAGGCCAATGCCTGGGACACTACGGGTTCGCCAGCTGCCAAAGCCAATGGGTCAATCCGCAGGGCTGGCCGACCGGCTTCGAGCCAGGCTGCCACTTGACCATTGGTGGCCACGGAGGCGCTACCGGCCAATACCACTTCACCGCCCAACACCGCCGGCAGCTTCGAGGCGTCAAAGTCACGCAGTTTGCCGGCGCGGCGGAAGTTCTCGGGCAAGCCCAACGCCAATCCCGAACCGCCAGTCAACAACGGCAGATCGGCGCAGGCGGCACCCAGGGTGTACAAATCCTTATCCGACAAGGCATCGGCGATTGCCATGCCGATACCTTGGGCCCGCAATTTGGCGATGCGCGCACGCACCTGGTCGACCCCTTGAGAGACAGTGTCGTAGCGCAACAGGCCGACATTCAGGCCGGTCTGCGATTGCAGAACCCGAACCAGATTGGCATCGGTCATCGGCGTCAACGGGTGATGCTGCATGCCGGACTCGCTGAGCAACTGATCCTGTACAAACAAATGACCGCGAAAAACGGTCCGACCATTTTCCGGGAACGCCGGACAGGCCAGGGTAAAGTCGCTGTCCAGCGCGGCCAGCAGCGCTTCGCTGACTTGGCCGATATTGCCGGCTGCGGTGGAGTCGAACGTCGAGCAGTACTTGAAGAAAATCTGCTCGCAGCCTTGCTCACGTAACCACGCCAGCGCCGCAAGGGATTGCTCGACCGCTTCGGAGACGGGAATGGTGCGTGATTTCAGGGCAATGACGATCGCATCGGCGTCTAGCCCGGTAGTGACGTCAGCACTCGGAATACCGATGCTTTGTACGGTGCGCATACCGCCGCGTACCAGCATGTTGGCAAGGTCCGTGGCACCCGTGAAGTCGTCGGCGATACAGCCCAGCAATGGCCGTGCAGTGAATGTGTTCATGGTGCATTCCTCAAACAGGCTCAGGCTTGGCTGTCGGCAGCTCGATACCCGGGAATATCTTGATCACCGCCGAGTCGTCCTCACGACCAAAGCCCGCACTGGAAGCCTGCATGAACATCTGGTGAGCGGTGGCCGACAGCGGCAGCGGGAATTTGCTGGCCCGCGCGGTATCCAGCACCAAGCCCAGGTCCTTGACGAAAATATCCACCGCCGACAACGGCGTGTAGTCGGCCTTGAGAATGTGCGGTACGCGGTTTTCGAACATCCAGGAGTTGCCAGCGCTGTGGGTGATCACTTCGTAAAGTGCGTCGGCATCGACCCCTTCACGCAAGCCCAACGCCATGGCTTCGGCAGAGGCCGCGATATGCACCCCGGCAAGGAGCTGGTTGATGATCTTGACCTTCGAGCCCAAACCATGAACGTCACCCAGGCGATAGACTTTGCCGGCCATGCCCTGAAGAATCGCTTCGGCCTTGGCATAGGCATCCGCCGGGCCCGAGGTCATCATGGTCATCTCACCCGCAGCAGCCTTGGCCGCCCCACCGGAGATCGGTGCATCCAGATACAGCAGGCCCTTCTCAGTCAGGCGCTGTCCCAAATCCACGGCATAGGTCGGCGCCACGGTGGCACAGCCGATCACCAGACTGCCAGGGCGCAGCGCGGCCACGGCCCCTCCTTCTCCAAACAATACTGCCTCGGTCTGGTCAGCGTTCACCACAACGGTAATGATCACGTCACACTCAGCGGCCATGTGAGATGGCGAAGAGCAGGCTACGCCGCCCTCGCTGGCAAACTGCTCCGTCACTGAAGCGCGCACATCACAGGCATGCACATTGAAACCGCTACGCAACAACGAACGAGCAATGCCCAGGCCCATCGCGCCCAAACCAACCACACCGACATTTTTGTTATTCATGGGGTACTCCAAAGGGAAACAGCGGCTTATTCCGCGCCAGTAAGGCGCAGACGGCAGGCCACGTTGTAGAGATTATTCAGGGCATTGAGGGCGTAAGCGTTGCCCGCGATGCTGTCGCTCAACGCGTGAATAGGGTCCTTGTCGAACATCGAGGCAATCCTGTTTTGTCTTGTTTTCAGGTTGTCGTAAAGGCTAGTCAGATAATCTATCAATGATCTGATTATGTGAAGTTATTTTTTAAAATAACATTTATTAACACTCTGGCCTGAAATGCAGATGCGTGAGTATTGGTTCCGCACTGCACTCAACGCATCTGGAGTGAGGCATCCCTGCCAAAGAGTTGATTGATGTGTGGAAGCGCGCCCAGACGTATCCTCAGACTCAACACCTTGAAATCGCGCTGGCACAAGAGGCCTGTGGACAGCTACCGGCGTCCGATTGTGCTGGCCCGGTCCACCTGCCGCCGGCGCTGCGCCAGCTCGGAAGTTGATTGCGGAATAGCCATGGACTGGGGCGTTTGGCGCTGACCCAGTATGCGAGCCAGCGTGGCCCGGACGGTGGCCTCATCATTGTCGAAGTCGCCATGATGCCGCGCCTGGGAGGCACTTTGATTACCCTTTGGCAGGTCATTGGGCGCACGCACCCAATCAGCGTTTGCTCCCGACTGGAACAGCCCGCTGAGTGCCGGATCGCTTCGAATGAAACTCTCCATGCCCAAAATCGGCTCACCATCGGGACGAATGAGTGGGATGCGGACCTGATCCTCGAAGGCATCGGACACCAGGTAGAGGAGAGACTTGTTGTAGACATGCGCGCAATTGTCATCGCGTTCGGCCTGGTCCGTCAGGGTAAACAGGCCGAACTGCCCAATGCGCTTATCACGGATGGGTTCCAGGTACGTCTCTTGGAACAGCTTCACAGTGCAGGCTGGCGCCCACAGGTGACAACTGGCAACCGTTGCTCCAAGTCCGTCCACCTTGCTACCTGCCATCGGACCACTATTCATGGCACCCTTTGACACTAGGTATTGCACCAGCGGCGCGAGGAAAATGCTCCCGGCACTGTGTCCCACCAGATGGATGTCTACGCCCTGTTTCGCAAGCACCGCGAGCCCCTCGGCTACCACCCGTGCACCACCCTCGGCACTAACGGTGGCAAGCAGCGCGTTTTTCTTCATTTCATCCCACTCGGATTTGCCAGTCAGCAGGCGCGCAATGGGTTCCAGAGCATCGTCCAAACGATCGAGCATGAAGTCCTTTGTTGCGTCCAGGACGCCTTCGGGGCGCCGGCGCCGGGCTGCGTCAGCCAGCATGTTGCTCAGGGTGGTCCAATAGTCGGTTTTCCAGATAAATGCCAGTGGATAGCACTCTGCATCAAGCAGGGTCTGTCGATAGCCCGCGACCGTTTCAATCGCGCTGGCCTGGCTGACGAGCCCGCCGTGGGCATAGACGACGATGCGCTTTTTGTTCCACTTCTCGGTGATTCGTGGAAAGTCCACGTCGAGAATTTCGCGCACACTGCCGAGCGTGGTGCCAATGTCGCCGCGAGGGTCGAGCGCGCCATCATTGCCGATGCTGATGACATGCGGCCGAATTTCCCTGAGCGTCTCACTGGAAGACACCGCCGCAGTACCGATTGTCGGGCTGGCAATACGCGCCACCGCTGTCACGTTGATGGGGGCGCCAAGCCGCGCTACCCAGACATCCAACCCGTTAGTGAGCCAGTCGTCATAACGCACGCGACCGAACCCTCCGAGGCCCCAAGCCTCCCCCCAGGAGTTCTGAACCCAGAAGCCGTCCTGGTCATACGCCACGATCGCGAAGGCATGGCCACCGAGGATATCCGATGACGGCTGGATATAGCCGTCAGCACTGACCTCGCTCCATCCGGCATGTACAGTGGCGCTAGCATACAACACGCCGACCTCGGCGATTGCAGCGTGCATGGCCACGATATCCGTATGATTGACACGGAAATATGCGCCCAGCGGACGTAATGCCGCCTCTTGCGCAAGTTTTTCGGTCAGCGCCGGCACCTTGCTTTTGGACTGCCATTGCGCTGCCGTACAAACGCCGTGCTTGTACCAACACTTCATTGCGCCACGGCAACTTGAACCTTCGTAGTCCACACCGGCCCACTCATCGTAGCGACGGGCCAGGTCGTAGAACATCTGTGGGCTCACCTGAGTCTGGTCAGATTTGTACTTACGGGTACGAAAGAGATAGTGCGCAACTGTCGCAAGACCGTATCCGGTACAGGCGCCCTCACGCCCTTGGTCCAGAATCGGTACACCTGCCTTCTGGTAGTCGCTGAGTTCCCTTCGTATCGGAACCTCCACCAAGGTGGGGACATACATGCTGTCTCGGAAGTCCAGCCCGTCAGGCCTGACATTCAACACGCGCACCTGAGCCGCTCCGGAAGTGCGAGCAGATGAGGTTTACTTTGGAGTGGCTTTACCGACGTCGCTTTTCTGTACCTTCTTTGTCGCCTTTTTTTGTGCAGCGTCAGTGGCTGGTGCTTCAGCGGCACTGCTGACCTCTTTGCCTTTGGATCGACCTGTTCTAGATGCCATTTCGAGTGCTCCTTTGCCGCATTTGCGACTGGCACTACTGACGCTTTTGCGCCCCCCAGCCATGTGGGAAATCGTCGAGGTGTGATATCTCGACGAAGCATAGCCAATGCGGTGGCGGGCCGCCTTTAGCGGACAGCTTGAACTCAATTGATGGTCTGATTCCTGCCCCTTTAAACCACTCAAAAAGCAACAAGTCAGAGGCTCTACTTAACCGTTCGGGCAACACACCTTTCTGATTTCAACGCTTAATGTTATGCGTCCATCGCGAGCGTCGCGCTGATCGAAAACAACTCGATTCAACGCTTGACCTCCATTGCCCGCGCAAGATGTTCACCGAAGCCTTTGAAGCGTACGCTGCGCGAGCAGCTATGCTTTTTTCAGCAATTCAAAGCGCGATTGCCCTTACTTCAACGCATCAGTGCTGCTCACCTGGGGGGCCACGGCTTTATGAGCGATTCTAATTCTTCGCCCCCCCTCCCGGAATCGGGGCGGATTGCACTGCGAGTGAAGGCGGGCGATCAGGCCGGTTGGGGTCGCTGGATCCCGGGGCTCAACACGCTGCGCGGATACCAAATAGCCTGGTTGCGGCACGACATCATGGCCGGACTGGTGCTGACCACAATGCTGGTGCCTGTCGGCATCGCCTACGCGCAAGCTTCAGGCCTCCCCGGCATCTATGGCCTGTACGCGACCATCGTCCCGCTACTCGCTTACGCGTTGTTCGGGCCTAGTCGGATACTCGTGCTGGGCCCAGACTCCTCATTGGTTGCAGTCATCCTCGCCGTCATCCTGCCACTCTCCGGCGGCGACCCACAGCGTGCGGTCGTCCTTGCGGGGATGATGGCAATCGTGTCGGGAACGGTATGCATCCTGGCCGGGGTAGCGCGTCTTGGCTTCGTCACCGAGCTTCTTTCCAAACCAATCCGCTACGGGTATATGAACGGAATAGCCCTGACCGTATTGATCAGCCAACTGCCCAAACTCTTTGGCTTTTCGATCGAAACCGACGGCCCGCTGAGAAACCTGTGGGCCATCGCCACAGAGGTGGTGGAGGGAAAGACCAACTGGACCACGTTCATGGTCGGTGCGGTCACACTGGCAGTAATCCTGCTGCTCAAGGGCAACCAGCGCCTGCCTGGCATTCTGATCGCCGTGGCAGGGGCGACCGTTGTCGTTGGCGTGCTGGGCCTTGACGCGCGCGCTGGCGTGCTGACCCTTGGCTCCCTTCCGCAAGGCCTGCCTGCGTTCGCCATCCCCTGGATCAAAACCACCGATATCGTCCCCGTCCTGATCGGCGGTTGCGCCGTCGCCCTCATTTCGTTCGCCGACACCAGCGTACTCTCGCGTGTCTATGCGGCGCGGACCCGCACCTATGTCGACCCGAACCAGGAAATGGTGGGGCTTGGCATCGCGAACCTGGCCGCAGGACTCTTTCAGGGCCTTCCCATCTCCAGCAGTTCGTCACGTACGCCTGTGGCCGAGGCGGCAGGGGCGAGATCCCAGCTGACCGGCGTCGTCGGCGCGCTTGCCGTGGCCTTGCTGCTGGTGATGGCGCCAGACATGCTGCAGCATCTACCCACCAGCGCATTGGCTGCTGTGGTGATTGCATCGGCCATTGGCTTGATCGAGATCAGCGACCTGCAGCGAATTTATCGCATCCAGCGCTGGGAGTTCTGGCTGTCAATTGTCTGTACGGTTGGCGTGGCCGTGTTCGGCGCGATTCAGGGCATTGGCCTTGCGATCGTGATTGCCGTCATCGAATTCCTGTGGGATGGCTGGCGTCCGTATTCAGCGGTTCTTGGACGCGTCAAGGGCGTTCAGGGCTACCATGACCTCAAGCGCTATCCAGGCGCACGCCTGATCCCAGGGCTGGTTCTGTTTCGCTGGGACGCCCCCTTATTTTTCGCCAATGCCGAGCTGTTCCAGGATCGAGTGCTGGATGCGGTGGCTGCCTCCCCTACTCCCGTGTATTGGTTGGTCGTTGCGGCGGAGCCGGTCACCAGTGTGGACGTGACGTCTGCCGACATGCTGGCTGAATTGATCGAAACCCTGCACGCTGCTGAAATCGAGTTGTGCGTTGCTGAAATGAAAGACCCGGTCAAGGACAAGCTCAAGCGATTCGGGCTGTTCGCACGACTTGGCGAGCACGCGTTTTTTCCGACTGTAGGTGCCGCCGTGAGCAGCTATCTGTTGACTCATCCGGTGGACTGGGACGATGAGAATCGCTGAGCGACGAGGCAATCCTGAAGCGTAGCCTTCCGGTGATCACCTCTGGCGAATGTGATCTGCGTCGGAACCGGTGCATGGATGGCTTAGTGACCTCAACTGCACTCAATTTATTGGTTTTACCAACGTTGCCCCTGCATTTTGTACGCTTTAAAAACTCGCCGTGGAGTTTCGCTGCCGTGGTACCGGCTTCATAATGGTTGCGCAGCCAATCGGGAAGATATGCACCTTGGTTGCTTCATCACCGGCATTCTACAGGCAGCCTAAGAATGATGACGTCCTTGGTCTCATCGGTCATCGAGTTCCTGACGGCGCATCCGCATGTCGCCTACTTGGCGGTGTTTCTTCTGGCGCTTTCCGAATCAGTCCCTATTATCGGTGCCGTCGTTCCAGGCACAGCCGTGATCCTTGCGCTCAGTGCCTTGGTGCCGAGTGGCGTGTTATTGCTCTGGCCATTGCTGGTCGCCGCCAGTTTAGGCGCCATAGCAGGCGATGGTCTTTCCTTCTGGCTCGGGCATCGATACCAGCGCGAGATTCTTGGTTTCTGGCCGTTGAACCGGCATCCTGAACTGATTGAACGCAGCGAGGCATTTTTTACGCGTCACGGCGCCAAAAGTGTGTTTCTAGCGCGCTTCGTTCCGGGCGTCCGCGCCTTCATTCCACTCCTCGCAGGCATGATGGGAATGGCGGTCAGTCGGTTCTATGCCGTCAATGTTGCCTCGGCGCTCGCTTGGGCTCCGTCGCATATTCTGTCCGGTGTGCTCCTCGGTGCAACGTTCAGTATTCTCGGTGCAGCCGCAAAGCCGCTCTCGATCCTGCTGGTCGTTCTACTCGCAATGGGCTGGGCGCTCCTGCATATCGTACGTTTTACGGTGCGTCGCGGCGTCCCTTTCTTCATCGACGCACTAGGGCGGCTGCAGCGCTGGGCTGGCACTCACGACACCCGACTGAGCCGCAGTCTCACCCATTTACTTGATCCTTCACGACCCGAAGCACGGACTCTCGCGTTGTCGGCTGTATTTCTCGTCGGAGCAGCCTGGCTCTTCCTTGGCATCCTTGAGGATGTCATCACCGGTGACCCCTTGCTGCTCGCAGACAGCGCGATATACCACGCTCTTCAGGATCTTCGTACAGTGCCAGGCGATGCGGTGATGATCGCTGTTACAGAGCTCGGAGACACCAAGGTTGTGATAGCGGTCACGATTATTGTGTTGCTGTGGCTGATGTGGCAACGCGCCTGGCGTACAGCAGCCTATTGGCTGGTTGCGATTGCCGGCGCTTCGGTTCTTAACACTGTCATAAAAGTTGCGCTGCATCGAACTCGACCCGGTGAGCTTCTCTACTCTGGATGGAGCACATTTTCCTTCCCCAGTGGCCATAGCACGGTCAATGTCGTGCTCTACGGTTTCCTCGCATTTCTCATCGCGCGCGAGGTCCGCCCGGCATGGGGTCTCGTGGTTGCTCTCGGCGCGGCAACCCTGGTGTTTCTGATTGCATTCTCACGCCTCTACCTTGGTGCGCATTGGCTTTCCGACGTGCTCGGGGGACTGGCATTCGGATCCGCGTGGCTCGCGCTGCTCGGACTGTCCTACCTGCGACGCCAAGCCAGGCGCCTTGAGCCAAGAAGCCTACTCGCGGCCGGATGTTCAGCTCTGATTCTTACCGGAGGACTCAATATCTATAACAGTCATGCGACCGACAGCGACCGCTACGCCGTCAAGGTGGGAACTCCGTATATGGCTGCCACCGATTGGTGGGCGTCGGGTTGGCAGCAACTGCCGGCACGGCGTATCGATCTCACTGGCGAGACGAATGAGCCGCTGACGTTCCAGTGGGCCGGAGGCCTGAAGGATTTGCAAGATGCCCTGCAGCGCAACGGATGGCTTAATTCGGCGGACTGGACACCGGTGGATGCCCTGAACTGGCTTACCGCCCCAGCCGACCCAACAGGCCTTCCGGTTATTCCACTTTTCGCGAGTGGCCGCCTCCCCAGCCTGACGCTCGTTCGACCAAATAGTGATGGAGCACTTACCCGTTCACGCCTCGTGCTTCGAATGTGGGTCGTCGATTTCGAACTCACGAACGGGCGTACCGTACCGCTCTGGATGGGTTCAGTTGTGGAGGAGCGTTTCTATCATCCACTATCCCTCATCACGTTGACGTCGACACAGTCCTATGTGAATGCACCGCGCAACACGCTAGCCGCCGCTCTTGACGGAGGGCGACTTATCCCCCGGAGCGAAGGAGCCGCAGATTCAGATTGGGATGGGCAGGTCCTGTTAGCGCGCCACGGTGAGAAACAGAAAACGATGTCCGACTGAGCGTGACTGTCAGGGTATATCTGCACCCGGCCGCCTCCCGAGCGACATGCACGGTAGCTGTACTCGCAGGGGCGTTAAATCGTACTACTGGAGCATGGTCCGTGCTCGGGCGCTGGTCATGCACTATGGTCAGCCACTCTCCAGCCTGCGGGGAGTCACTGACAGTGACGCCAACGGTATTACAAGCGGACGACAAGGGAACTATCCATAAGGAGATAGCTCTTTTGGGATATGGCACCAGTACCACGTTGGAAAATGACACGTGGAAAGGTCTTAAAGCTCCAATCCGATCATCTGGCATCTCTGCGCCCAGCGGACGATGAAGTCGTTGAGATGCTCCTTGAGGGTGATCTGGCTAACTGATTCAATCCAGTCGCCCGCCAATAGCTTACGCATGCGTACACATGGCTTGTTTATTTTCGTATGCGTAATACACTGGGATTAGTAATTTATCTCTCAGGAGAGTCCTCATGGTCACGGCAAGCCACGCCCATAGCGCTACACATGACATTGACAGCCCAGAGGCCGGGCGGGTCGCGCTGAAGTTTTTTTTCGGTCTCATGGAACACTGGAACTGCTCAGTCGATCAGCAGCGTGCATTGCTGGGGTCGATCAGCACCACGACCTTTTACAAATACCGACGCATTCCAAGCGTGCGGCTGCCGCACGATACGCTGGAGCGCATCTCTTACCTGATGGGCATTCACAAGGCGCTCAGCATCATATTCAGCAATAACCGCGACCGCGTGTATGCCTGGGTCAACAGTCCGAACACGGCTGCCCCCTTCAACGGTCAGACGGCGCTGAAATACATGCTGGCCGGTCGTGTGGTCGATATTGCAGATGTTCGCCGTTATCTGGATGGGGTCCGCGGATAATGGCTGAGAAGTTGGAGATACCCGTGTGGGACAGTGCTTACCGTGTGATCAGCAGTTCGTTCCCGCCGATCACCCTCTTCGAAGACATCCTGGATCCTGCTGAGCTGCAAATGTCGTATGCACTGGAGTCTCTGACCAATGACCGACTGGCCGAGGAAGTGGGCCTTATCAGCCGGGTAGCCCCTGAAGACCGAGTATCCGGACACGGTTCAACGCCTGTTATGGCCGCGTTCACGCATATTGGAAAGATCAGTCGGTTCACCGATGGAACGTTCGGTATCTACTACGCGGCCAGCAGCCAAAGAGCAGCCATCGCCGAGACCAGCTTCCACCAGGAACGATTCCTCGCTGCGACCAATGAACCGGATGTCGAGCTGACCATGCGCACCTACGTGAACAAGGTCGTCAAGCCGATGCACGATATTCGCGCAGGCTTTGCTCACCTGCATGACCCTGATCCTGCCAACTATAGCCCCGCACAAGCATTTGCCAAAAAGCTCCGTGAGGAGAAATCATGGGGGCTCCTGTACAACAGCGTTCGCGCCAATGGGCATGAGTGCATAGCCGCTTTCCGCCCTCCAGCGGTATCCATACCGGTGCAGGGCAAACACATCCGCTACGTTTGGGAAGCCAGAAGTCAAAAAATCGGGTACTTCTTCGAAATTACTCAGTTGTGATAGCCGCTTTGAGACCGGGGTGTCTATACCGCGCTTCGAACATCGACCTTTGATTCGTATGTTGAGAACGCCGCGCGGCAGCCATGATCTACCCTCCTCTCGCCCTCTCCTCCTTTATAAATTGCCAATCATCTCGGTGCGATGGCCGCATCTACCAACACCTGCGCTTCTGCCACCAGACGCTTGAGGTGGTCTTCACCGATAAAGCTCTCAGCGTAGATCTTGTAAATGTCTTCCGTGCCCGAAGGACGTGCTGCGAACCAGCCGTTCTCGGTCATGACCTTCAAGCCGCCAATGGCCTGATCGTTGCCTGGTGCATGGCTGAGAATGCTCTGGATCGTTTCACCGGCCAACTCTGTGGATTTAACCTGATCGGGCGACAACTTGCTCAGCAGCGCTTTTTGCTCAGGGTTAGCCTTGGCTTCCACGCGAGTGGAGAACGGTTCGCCCAGTTCCCGGGTCAGGTCCTGATAGATTTCGCTAGGGTCGCGGCCTTTACGGGCGGTGATCTCGGCGGCGAGCAATGCCGGGATCAGGCCGTCCTTGTCGGTGGTCCAGACACTGCCGTCCCGACGCAGGAATGAGGCGCCAGCACTTTCTTCGCCCCCAAAACCCAGGGAGCCATCGAACAGGCCATCGGCGAACCATTTGAAGCCCACTGGCACTTCATACAGGCGTCGGCCCAGGCGTTTGGCCACGCGATCAATCATGCCGCTGCTGACCACGGTTTTACCAATGGCGGCATCGGCACGCCAATGGGGACGGTTCTGAAACAGGTAATCGATGGACACCGCCAGATAATTGTTCGGTGCCAGCAGCCCACCCGTTGGGGTGACGATGCCGTGACGGTCGTGATCCGGGTCGCAAGCGAATGCGACTTGAAAGCGATCCTTAAGGCCGATCAACCCCTGCATGGCGAAGTTTGAAGACGGGTCCATCCGAATGCGACCGTCCCAATCCACGCACATGAAGCGGAACGTCGGGTCGACGTGCTGATTGACCACTTCCAGGTTCAGACCGTAATGCTCGCCGATCGCCGACCAGTAATGCACCCCGGCTCCGCCCAGCGGGTCAACGCCCAGACGTAGATTTGCGCCGCGAATAGCATCCATGTCGATGACGTTTTTCAAGTCAGCGACATACGTATTGAGGTAGTCATGGCGGTGGGTGGTGTCTGCACGCAAGGCCCTTTCATAGGTCATACGAGTGACGCCCAGCACCTTCTCAGCCAACAGCTCGTTAGCTTTTGCCTCGATCCATTTGGTGATGTGGGTATCTGCCGGGCCACCATTGGGCGGGTTATATTTAAAGCCACCACTTTCCGGCGGGTTGTGCGACGGGGTGATAACGATACCGTCGGCCAGGCCGGAAGTGCGGCCTCGGTTGTAGCAAATAATGGCGTGGGAAATCGCCGGCGTGGGTGTGTATTCGTCATTTTCGGCGATCATGACCTGCACGCCGTTAGCCGCCAGTACTTCCAGCGCGGTGACACTGGCCGGTGTCGACAAGGCATGGGTATCTGCGCCGAGGAACAACGGACCGTCAATGCCATTGACCTGACGGTACAGGCAGATAGCCTGACTGATGGCCAGAACATGCCATTCGTTGAAGCTCAGCTCAAAAGAACTGCCACGGTGACCCGACGTGCCAAACGAAACGCGCTGGGTGGAAACCGATGCGTCAGGTT
Source organism: Pseudomonas sp. 10C3 (assembly GCF_036346185.1). NCBI lineage: Bacteria > Pseudomonadati > Pseudomonadota > Gammaproteobacteria > Pseudomonadales > Pseudomonadaceae > Pseudomonas > Pseudomonas sp. 10C3. The sequence continues at coordinate 124,059 of NZ_JASJVE010000015.1, forward strand.
GGCCGGTGTAATAGGCCGTTACCAGTCGCGGAAGATCAACCAAGAGTTCTGCTGGCGCTGGTTTGCCAGCAAATGGACTGAGACTCATACGAAACCTCCATGGAGGGAAGAAGACAAAAAAGAACAAGTTCTGTGTGCAACACCCCGACAGATGCAGGGGAGCTATGAGGCGGCAGTTTACTGGCAGTTTGACCGCTACGCTAAGCTATCTATCCGTCAGGCCTTGAACGTTTTACAGCTGCCACCAGGCAGGTAGCAAATTTTGCACCTTGCGCTCGGCGAAACGGTCGTCGATCAGCATCACTACCCCACGATCATCCTGACCTCGAATGACCCGGCCCGCAGCTTGTACGACTTTTTGTACGCCGGGATATAGATAGGTGTAGTCGTATCCGGCGCCGAACAGCGCAGCCATTCGTTGTTTGAGCTGCTCATTCACTGGATTCAATTGAGCCAGGCCCAGGGTGGCGATAAACGCACCGATCAATCGAGCGCCCGGCAAGTCGATGCCTTCGCCAAAAGCCCCACCCAACACGGCAAATCCGATGCCCTGGCTGCTCAAGGTGAACTGATCGAGAAACGCCTGCCGCTCGCTTTCAGTCATGCCGCGTGATTGCTGCCACAACGGAACCTGTGGATGCAGCTGATGCAGCAGCTCAGCGACCTGTTGTAGATAGTCGAAACTGCTGAAGAAGGCCAAGTAATTGCCGGGTTGCGCCTGAAATTGCGAGGCCATCAATTCGACGATAGGTGCCAGTGATGCCTGTCGATGGGTGAATCGGGTAGATATCTGACTGATGATGCGCACGTCCAGCTGTTCCCGGGAGAACGGCGACTCGATATCGACCCACGCGGTATTACCTGGCAGACCGAGCAGATCAGCGTAGTAACGGCGGGGATTCAAGGTCGCGGAAAACAGTACGGTGCTGCACGCTGCCGTCAGACGTGGGCGGACGAAGCCGGCTGGCACCACGTTGCGCAGGCTCAACCGCGACAGGCTGCGCTTTCCACCCCGTTCGCGCTTGTTGATATCGAACACAAAATGTTCATCAAACAACTCGGCGATCCGCGCGAACTGGATCGCTTCAAAGTAGAAGCTCTGCAATGCGCCATCGACGGCGTGGGGATGCTCATTGAAATAGTCGCCAATCGCGGTCACACACACATTCAAGCTTTGCAAAAACCGCGCAGGTGTCACGGGATAGGCTTGATAATCGAGCACCTGATCCTTGTGCAACGCATTCCATTCGCGGTTGAGCCGTTGCAGGGACTTCTTCAGCGCCTCAGGTGCACCGTCGCGAAGGGTGTTCAGGTTCTGCTGGTCTAGGCTGGCGCTATACATCTGCCGCGTGCGCTCGACCATGTTGTGCGCCTCGTCCACCAACACCGCCACGCGCCACTGGTTGAACTGGCTGAGGCCGAACAGCAAGGCGCTGAGATCGAAGTAATAGTTGTAATCAGCGATCACCACGTCGGCCCAGCGCGCCAGTTCCTGGCTCAAGTAATACGGGCAAACCTGATGTTGACGGGCGACTTCACGCACGCCGGCTTGATCGAGCCATGGTTTGTCCATTGCGGCGTTGCGTGCTGCCGGTAAACGATCATAGAAGCCCTTGGCCAGAGGGCAGGAGTCGCCGTTGCACGCTTTGTCAGGGTGTTCGCAGGCTTTTTCCCGGGCCACCATTTCCAGCACGCGCAGGGCCAGATCCGGTGCGCTGCGGCGAATGACACTCAAGGCGTCCAGTGCCAGCTTGCGCCCTGGGGTCTTGGCCGTGAGGAAGAACACTTTGTCGAGTTTTTGCCCAGGGACGGCCTTGAGCATTGGAAACAGTGTGCCCACCGTTTTGCCGATACCCGTCGGCGCTTGAGCCATCAGACAACAGCCGGTGCTGACCGCTTTATAAACCGACTCTGCCAGCGTTCGCTGGCCTGTGCGAAAACTCGGATGAGGGAACGCCAGCGCGCCCAAGGCCTGATTGCGGGCATGGGTGTGAGCCAGTTCCTGCTGGGCCCAGCGCAGAAAAATCGCACATTGCTCGTTGAAAAAAACGTGAAGCGCGTTTGCCGTATAGCGTTCGCGAAACAACGTTTCCTGCTCGCTGACGATATTGAAATAGACCAACGCCAGCGTGACTTCGTCCAGCTTCATCTGCTGACAGAGCAGCCAGCCATAGATTTTTGCTTGCGCCCAGTGCAATTGCCGGTGGTTCGCCGGCATCGCACTCAAGTCGCCTCGGTAGGTTTTTACTTCTTCAAGTTGGTTAAGTACCGGATCGTAACCGTCCGCCCTGCCCCGAACCTTGAGTTGCAGGTAGTCACCGCTGAGTGGGACTTCGGCTTGATAGGCCTCGCCGCGTCGGGCAACCACCGTGCGGTGTCCGGCCATGCCTTCCAGTGCCGTAGGCGTCGGGGTGAAACGCAAATCGAGGTCGCCCGCCTTGGCCGTGAATTCGCACAAGGCACGCACGGCCACCCCATAGCTGGAGTCATCAACGTTGACGTCATGGATAGGATCGAGGGTCACTGGAGAGGAAAAGCCGTTTTAGCACCGGTACTGGATGGGCATACAGATACCAGCTATGGCCCGGCGCTGGCAAATACAATTGGATCAGTGGCCGGGCACTGACGGCTATGGGACTACAGCCTCTCCTGACGCAACAGGTCGTCCAGCGTGTTGAGCGCCGTGCCAATGTCCTGATTCCAATCGAAGGCGAAGCTGATCCGCAGGTTTTGCTGATGCAAGCCCTGCAGGCTGAATATTTCACCGGGCGCGATAAAAATCCGCCGCTTGAGCAGGCGGTCAAACACGCGGCGCATGTTCACCGGCCGAACGCATTCGGCCCAAATGGCAGCACCGCCTCCGGGCAGGTTAAAACGCAAGCTGGCCCCCGCACGCTCATGCAGCAGGCTGGCCAGGGTCAGCATGCGATCCTCCAACAGGCGCCGCAGTCCGGTGATGTGTTGATCGATGCGTCCAGAGCTGTAAAGCCGCGCAATGGCTTTTTGGCGAATGGGTGGCAGGCAGAAGGAGCGCACCAGAAAGTGCCGTTGCAACTCAGCACTGAAATGCTTGCACAGCAAATACCCATAAGGTGCTTCAGGTCCGATGATCTTGTCGAAGGCGGAAAACACTAACAAGCGCTCGGGGTTGATCCAGTCACGCAATCGGCCCACCGGCGGCTCGAAGCAGAGTTCGCCGAGGCTGTCGTTTTCCAGAACCCAAATGCCATTCAGGTTCAGTCGACGGGCGAGCTGTTGACGGTTTTCCAATTGCATCAAGCTGCCTTGTGTCGAACAAGGCACTGACGGCAGGACCGCCAGACCAATGTCCTCCTGAAGCATTGTTTGGTCGAACCAAGGCAGGTCCACGCAACCGCTATTGTCTAGTGGCATCTCGATCACGCGGATATCGAACGATTGCAGCAAGCGCAAGATAGTCCAGGAGCAAGGCGACTCCACCAGCACCGTACCGCCCCGAAGCCCCAGTGCATCAAGGACTATTTTCAGCACCCCACGCAAATCCGCCCCGACATAGACATTGTCTGGGTGCCAGCAATGCTGCGCACAGGAGGTGTAACGTGCGGCCAGCGCCGTGCGTAACTCCAGTACCCCAAAGGGCTGGAACTGCAGGTTGAGCTGACGCGGGTAATGACGAATCAGTTCGCGTTCGAGCATCAGCAATGGATTTTCGAGCGATGACAGCATCGTCGGCTCATCATCGCTGAGCACGAACATACCCGGACGACGAGCATTGGCGTAAAGCTTTTCCAGGAGGTCTTCGTCATGTTGTCCATTGGGACATGGCATCAGACAGGGCAACGCAAAATAGCCAGATTTGGGTACGGAGCGGATCCGGCCCTCTTTTTCCAGCAAGCAATAGGCGTACTGAACGGTCGATATGGACACCTTCAAACGCTTGGCCAGGTCGCGCAATGACGGTAATTTGGTCGTGGAACCGCTGTTAACCTCACCAATCAGCTGGTTGAGGTAGCAATACACGGCCTGATAAGCAAAGTTGGAAGCGCTGTTTTTCATAAGCTGTACCCCGTCTATGCGTAATCGCCGCCCCAGAGAACATGCGCGGGCCCGCAGCAACTTCCGCCTGTCAATCTCCGGGAGTCGCTGCCGGCATGAGGATCACGCTTAGCGCCCAGATACTATTTCGGCCGTGGCCTCGCCCGTTTTCGGGTCGACCGTCACAATGCTGCGCTTATCGGGGTCACTGGCGCGGACCCTGGCGATCAGCGATGTCTGATCGCCGAAATCCACCCTTTTTTTACGGTAAAGGCTTTGCAAGCCGACTTTGCTCAACCCACTGATATCGATCAGCCATTGCAGGACTTGCTCTGGGACTTGCAGGCCCATTAACGCTTTGTGCAAGTCAGGCAACGCGACCAGCATTCCCGGATGACAACGGCGCAGGAATGCTTCCAGGGCGCGACCTGAATCCACGAACGGGGCGAACAACAGGCACACCAACTGCGCGTCATTCAGGCCGAATGCCTCCTGTGCGTGCGCCGATGCAAGTGCACGGCGTCCTTCGATGTTTTGATTGCCGTCATAGGCCGCCATGGCCTGTTCAATCAAGCGCTCGGGCATTTGCTTCTTGCACATCAACCCCTTTGCAACCTCTAGGTATTCGGCAATCCCTTCTTGATAGCTACGACCGCGTACATAGTGAGCCTGCAAGCCACGCATATGCGCCATCAGCATTGGATTGGCGCAATCGGATTCGCTGAAGCTGAACGCAAGGTCATCGAACTGGAATCCCAGGAAATCGGTCAGCAAAGGCCAATGATCATCCGCTTTGCAACTGACCAGATCGAAGATAGTAATGAATGCAGGGACAACGGATTTATTAGGGTACGCCACGAGGCGACCCGCAGGCTCGGCGCCTTCTTCATACAGCTCGCGATAGTAAGCATGACCGACACTGTTCAGCGTCTTGAGCACACCATTGAAACTCTGATTTCTCCAGTCCGAGGCAGGGACCTCCAAGCCTTCGGCAAGGCGCATGACCCATGCCGCGTATTGCTTTTGCTCTTTGCGTGAGTCTCCGCTGACTAACGCATCGATACCCGTACCCCAACACGCCGCGCGCGCAAAAAAATCGCCCAGCCCCAAGTAACAGCTATTGCAGAACGTCGCACGAGCGTCACCCGCGGTCATATGCCCCGTCAATAACATGTCCGAGCGGTTGCACTCACGCCCCGCCGTGGAAAACGGCAAGTCCACGCGAAAGGGTCGAATCTGTTGTTGATCGACCATCAACACTTCTACGCGCGGGTCGTCATAGAGAAACAACGCCGAATAACTGCGATGGATATTACCCATCACGGCCGACGTTATACCTGCGTGGCGCAGGGTGGCGACTCGCAAGTTGAAGGTAGCTGGCGACCTGCCCGCGATACTCAATTGCGCAGCCCGCATAAAAGCAACGGTGTAGGCGCTGTCTTTACCGCCGCCGAACGCGATCATTACTTTGAAACTTCCGATGCGTTCAATTCCCCCGGCCGCCACGATCAAACGCTGGATCAGTAACTGAAGCGCTGTTCGCTCGGCGCGGGTGAAGTAACTGAGTACGCGCTGCAATACTTGTTGGTAAACATAATTCATTGCCTGCTCATGGATAGAACTCATAGCGCGGCACCTGACAGACGAATAACCACATCGGCAGCCCCTCGGAGTGGACTGATAAGCACGCCCGCCCAGCTGTCGGCCTGAGGCCGTTGATTCGATGAAGGGCTGGAAAAATATTGTTGTTCGACCATGACTCATTCCCTGAGCAATAATTACCGACGTATTATCAATGTCTCCAAGGTGTTTGCAAGGTACAGATACGCAGTAAAAAGCAGCGCAGTTCAGAGGCTGACAAACGCGACTAAATAACAAACACACGTGTTTAATACTTCAGTGATGTACCGGCAATTACCGAGCCCACTGAGTACGCGTGCATTGTAGGTCGAATCTACAGTTGCAGGATTGACGCGCGTTATTTAAACGACACTAAACGGCGTGTATATATTTTATAACGATGGGTTGTAGCGCATTAAACGTACGGCACAGTGATACAAGAAGTTACTTCGTTACCGGGTGTGCAGCAGGTACAACAAAAAAAACCCTCTTGCGTCACGGGAAGACTTCAATTTTTACCCAGTGACGCGTTCGAACGCTTAAGGGCAACCACTCTCTGAGAGGCGCCCGCACAGTGGCGTTGATAAACGTCCGTATTTAAACCTGTTCGATGTGCAGCACGGCACGACCGCCGATGGGACAACCGTCCATGTAACGATGAGCTTGAACAACCTCGGCAAAGGGAAATACCCGCGTAGGCTGCGGCAGCAAAACCCGATCAGCCGTGAGCTGGTTGATGTCACGCAACGCCCGCTGCACGGCGGCTTCGTCCTGAGTGATGCCCAGCTCCGGCTTGCCGGTGAAGTTGCCCAGGCAATGTACAAAGAACTGAATGTTTTTCTGGAACGCTGCACACGCCGGGAATGGCGTCTGATTCCCGCCCTGTAAACCGTAAAGTACCAAGCTGCCACGCGGAGCCAGAACATCGCCGAGGATCGACATCTGCGGCCCCCCCAAACCATCGAGCACCACATCGGCACCCCGGTTGTCGGTGTACTTGTTGACGGACATCAACAGGTCCTGTTCCTCCGTGACGATGACTTTGTCCGCGCCCAGCGACAGCAGGTAATCACGCTGTTCAGCAGATTTGGTCGCAGCAATGACCTTTGCACCCAGGGCTTTACCCAATTGCACGAATGCCGGACCGGCACAGTGACTGGCGTCGGTTACCAGCGCGGTCTGCCCTGGCTTGATGTGTGCCAGGTCGACGTACGCAAAGTAAGCCATCAGCAGTGGCGTGTAATGAACGCATGCTTCAATCGGGCTCAGCACATCCGGATAACGGGTCAAGGCCAGGCGTGGCAGCACAATCAATTCGCCATACACCGGGTATTCATTGGGACTGACCGCAGGAAAACTGGCGACCTTGTCACCCACGGCCAAATCATCAACCCCTTCGCCTACTGCCGACACCACACCGGCCATTTCATGACCCATGCCGGCGGGCAACCGAGCGTGCGATGGCGCCAGATTTTGCCGCCAGAGCACGTCATACCAGCTGATACCAATCGCTTCTACGCGCACTTGCACCTCACCGGGTGCTGGCAGCGCAGCAGGGTGCTCCTCAAGCTTGAGGACCTCGGCTGGACCAAACTGATGAAAACGGATCGTGCGGGACATTTCGAACCTCGCCTTATGAACCTTTAATGCCATGAACTTTATCCGGGCTTTACCGGGAACACTATCAGTGGCTATTAATAGTCGACATGCATGTCATTGATTCTGCTGCGCCGGTGTGGCGCAAATCTGGCTGCAGAAAACAAAAAAATCAGCTTTTATGGGCGGCATTGTTCGCACCTAATCGCGACATTGCAACCCACCCGTACACGTCGACCGAACAAGTGCTTTCGCGGGGCACCCGATAATGCCCGGTGTAACGCCTTCTTGCGTCTTGCAGCCGCTTTATATCGCGATCCACTATGATTTTGATGATTAATGTACCGGCGTTGAATTTATCACTGCAGAACGCTACTGATTCCTCGTACTATTCACGTCGCGTTTGCCTATCCGAGCCACTGTGTTTGAGCGGATAGGCCGCACACCTGAGTGCTGGCATGGCCTCTCGCATCGACAAATGGCCCGAGATCATCTTTCATGAATCGCAATGACCTGCGTCGCGTTGACCTCAATCTCCTTATTGTCTTCGAGACATTAATGCATGAGCGGAGCGTTACTCGTGCGGCAGAAAAACTGTTTCTGGGCCAACCCGCGATCAGTGCGGCGCTCTCACGTCTGCGCGGGCTGTTCGATGATCCTTTGTTCGTGCGCACCGGACGCAGCATGGAACCAACTGCCCGCGCGGTGGACATTTTCGCGCTGCTCTCCCCCGCGCTCGACTCGATCTCCACGGCCGTCAGTCGTGCGGCAGAATTCGACCCTGCAACCAGCACAGCCGTATTCCGCATCGGCTTGTCCGACGACGCGGAGTTCGCACTCTTGCCTTCGTTGCTCAAGCGTCTGCGCTCCGAGGCCCCAGGCATTGTGCTGGTGGTACGACGGGTCAACTACATCCTGATGCCCGCGATGCTCGCTTCTGGCGAAATCTCCATTGGCGTCAGCTACACCATGGATCTGCCCGCCAATGCCAAACGAAAAGTGCTGCGCCTTAGCCGGGCCAAGTTGTTGCGCGCGGACACGGTACCAGGCCCACTCAGCCTGGATGACTTCTGCACACGGCCTCATGCCCTGGTCTCGTTCTCGGGTGATTTAAGCGGATTTATCGACGAGTACCTGGAAAAAATCGGGCGCAAGCGTCATGTTGTGCTGGCCGTGCCACAGTTCAATGGCTTGGCCTCGCTGCTGGCCGGTACCGATATCGTGGCGACCGTTCCGGACTATGCCGCTGATGTACTGGCCGCCGCCGGCGGCGTACGCGCTGAAGAGGTACCGATTGAAACGCGTAGCTTTGAGCTGCACATGGCGTGGCGTGGCTCCCAGGACAATGACCCAGGGGAACGATGGCTGCGTTCGCGTATTCAGATGTTCTTTGGTGACCCTGATAGCCTGAACTAGAGCCTCATCGACGGGTCTATATCATTCTGAATGATACTGACCTTCAACCCATTCGATTCGTGCAATACAACCCGCCAGAACAAAATCCGCCAACTTAACAATTTGACGGATTATTCCCATGGCACAGTCATTCAAATACGTGCGCTACCCTCTTGCGGCCCTGGCCTTGGTCGTGATCAGCGCCTGTGGTCGCGATCCCGCTGCGACTGTGGCTCCGGCAGCTGCAAAAGTCACCGTGGCCAAGGTACTGGAACAGCCCGTCAATGAATGGGATGAATTCACCGGGCGCCTTGAGGCGCCGGAAACCGTTGAAATCCGCCCACGGGTTTCTGGCCAGATTGATCAAGTTGCTTTCACTGAAGGTGCGTTGGTCAAGAAAGGCGACCTGCTATTCCAGATCGATCCTCGTCCTTTCCAGGCTGAAGTTCGTCGCCTCGAAGCCCAACTGCAACAAGCTCGCGCCAATTTGACACGCAGTGGCAATGAAGCCCAGCGTGGCCAACGCCTGCTGACCAGCAATGCTATTTCCGCCGAACTCGCCGACTCGCGCAACAGCGCCGCCCAAGAAGCGAAAGCCGGCGCCGATGCCATCCAGGCGCAACTCGATCTGGCTCGGTTGAACCTGAGCTTTACCCGCGTAACTTCGCCGATCAGTGGCCGCGTCAGCCGCGCCGAAATCACCGCTGGCAACATTGTGACTGCGGATGTCACGCCGCTGACCAGCGTGGTGTCCACCGATAAGGTTTACGCGTATTTCGATGCCGATGAGCGGGTTTATCTGAAATACACCGAGCTTGCTCGCAAAGGCCAGCGCGGCCAAAGCACGCCGGTATTCCTCGGTCTGTCGAACGAAAGCGACAACCCGCATCAGGGCCAGATGAATTTCGTCGACAATCAGGTCAACCCGAAAACCGGGACCATCCGAGGCCGTGCGGTTTTCGATAACACCGACGGCCAATTCACTCCGGGCTTGTACGCCCGTCTCAAGCTGGTAGGCAGCGGTACTTACTCTGCCGTGCTAATCAATGACGAAGCAGTCGGCACTGATCTTGGCAAGAAATTCGTGCTGGTCATGGGCGCCGACAATAAACCGGCCTACCGCAGCGTGGAACTCGGTCCGAAACTCGAAGGTTTACGCATTGTGCGCAGCGGCCTGAGCAAAGACGACACCATCGTGGTCAAGGGCCTGCAACGGGTTCGCCCGGGGCAAGCGGTAGACCCTGAAACAGCCATGATGGCCAGCGCCGAAACCCTAGCCGCCCTGCACAAGCAACGTCAAGCACTCGAAGCCAGCAACTTGAAGCCCGTCGAGCCCAAGCTTGCGGCCAAACTTGCCAGCACTGCTTCGCCGCGCGGTTAAGGGATAACCATAATGAACTTCTCTCAATTCTTTATTACGCGGCCGATCTTTGCAGCGGTGTTATCACTGCTGATCCTGATCGCAGGCGCGATTTCACTGTTCCAGCTGCCGATCAGTGAATACCCGGAAGTCGTGCCCCCCACCGTCGTGGTGCGTGCAAACTTCCCGGGTGCCAACCCTAAGGTCATCGGTGAAACCGTGGCTGCACCGCTGGAACAGGCGATCACCGGCGTCGAGAACATGCTTTACATGTCCTCGCAGTCCACCGCTGACGGCAAAATCACCCTGACCATCACCTTCGCCCTGGGTACTGACCTGGACAACGCTCAGGTGCAGGTGCAAAACCGTGTGACCCGGACCACCCCCAAACTGCCCGAAGAAGTGACGCGCATTGGTATCACCGTGGACAAGGCATCCCCCGACCTGACCATGGTCGTGCACTTAACCTCGCCGGACAAACGCTACGACATGCTCTACCTGTCCAACTATGCCTTGCTCAATATCAAGGATGAATTGGCGCGTCTGGGCGGTGTCGGTGATGTCCAACTGTTTGGTATGGGCGACTATTCGCTACGTGTCTGGCTTGATCCGAACAAGGTCGCTTCACGCAACCTGACCGCGACCGACGTCGTGGCTGCGATACGTGAACAGAACCGTCAGGTCGCTGCCGGGTCCCTTGGTTCGCCACCTGCGCCGGGTGCCACCAGCTTCCAGATGTCGGTGAATACTCAGGGTCGCCTGGTCAGTGAGGAAGAGTTCGAAAACATCATTATCCGCTCCGGCGCCGGAGGGGAAATCACTCGCCTCAAGGACATTGCGCGGATCGAGCTTGGCTCCAGCCAGTATGCATTACGTTCTCTGCTGAATAACCAGCCTGCGGTGGCTATCCCGATCTTCCAGCGCCCCGGCTCCAATGCCATCGATATCTCCAACGAAGTTCGCGCCAAAATGGCCGAACTGAAGAAGAACTTCCCGGAAGGCATGGACTTCTCGATTGTCTATGACCCGACGATCTTCGTCCGCGGCTCCATCGAAGCAGTGGTCCACACGCTGTTCGAAGCACTGATCCTGGTCGTGCTCGTGGTGATCCTGTTCCTGCAGACCTGGCGCGCCTCGATCATTCCATTGGTGGCTGTTCCGGTCTCACTGATCGGCACCTTTGCCGTGATGCACATGTTCGGTTTCTCGCTCAATGCGCTGTCGCTGTTCGGATTGGTACTGGCCATTGGTATCGTGGTGGACGATGCCATCGTCGTGGTGGAGAACGTCGAACGTAATATCGAGCTGGGACTGACGCCGGTCGAAGCGACCAAACGCGCCATGCGTGAAGTCACCGGACCGATCATCGCCACCGCGCTGGTGTTGTGCGCAGTGTTCATCCCGGCGGGATTCATCTCCGGGTTGACCGGGCAGTTCTATAAACAGTTCGCCCTGACGATTGCGATCTCTACAGTGATCTCCGCGTTCAACTCCTTGACCTTGTCGCCAGCCCTGGCCGCCGTGTTACTTAGAAGCCACGATGCGCCGAAGGATGCCTTTTCCAGAGTTCTCGATAAATTGTTCGGTGTCTGGTTGTTCCGGCCGTTCAACAGATTCTTCGACAAAGCCAGCCGTGGCTATGTCGGAACCGTAGGCCGGGTTATCCGTGGCAGCGGCATCGCCTTGTTTGTCTACGCGGGTTTGATCGTGATGACCTGGTTCGGCTTCGCCAACACGCCGACCGGTTTCGTGCCTGCACAAGACAAACAGTATCTGGTGGCCTTTGCTCAACTGCCGGATGCGTCAAGCCTGGACCGTACCGAAGATGTGATCAAACGCATGTCTGACATCGCGCTCAAACAGCCTGGTGTAGAAAGTGCGGTCGCCTTCCCTGGCCTGTCGATCAACGGCTTCACCAACAGCCCTAACGCGGGCATCGTCTTCGTGACCTTGAAGCCATTCGACGAGCGCAAGGACAAGAGCGAATCGGCGGGCGCGATTGCCGGTGCCTTGAACGGTAAGTTCGGAGTGATCCAGGAAGCCTACATGGCGATTTTCCCGCCACCACCGGTACAGGGTCTCGGCACTATTGGCGGCTTCCGCCTGCAAATCGAAGACCGTGGCAACCTGGGTTACGAAGAGCTGTACAAAGAAACCCAGAACATCATCAACAAAAGCCATAGCGTGCCTGAACTGGCCGGGTTATTCACCAGCTACACGGTCAACGTGCCACAGGTCGATGCCGCTATCGACCGTGAAAAGGCTAAAACCCACGGTGTAGCTATCTCGGACATCTTCGACACCCTGCAAGTCTATCTGGGTTCGTTGTATGCCAACGACTTCAACCGTTTTGGCCGTACCTATCAAGTCAACGTTCAGGCTGAACAACAATTCCGTCTGGAGGCTGAGCAGATCGGTCAACTGAAAGTGCGCAACAACGTGGGCGAAATGATCCCCCTGGCGACGTTCATCAAGGTCAGCGATACCTCAGGGCCTGATCGCGTCATGCACTATAACGGCTTCATCACGGCTGAAATCAACGGTGCAGCCGCGCCCGGCTACAGCTCCGGGCAAGCGCAGAGCGCCGTTGAAAAACTGCTCAAGGAAGAATTGCCCAACGGCATGACCTACGAGTGGACTGACCTGACGTATCAGCAGATTTTGTCCGGCAACACGGCACTGTTGGTGTTTCCGCTCTGTGTGCTGCTGGCGTTCCTGGTGTTGGCCGCGCTGTATGAAAGCTGGAGCCTGCCTCTGGCGGTGATTCTGATCGTACCGATGACGCTGCTGTCAGCCATCGTCGGGGTGATCATTGCCGGTAGCGACAACAACATTTTCACCCAGATTGGCTTGATCGTATTGGTGGGCCTGGCGTGTAAGAACGCGATCCTGATCGTCGAGTTTGCCAAAGACAAACAAGATGAAGGTATGACCCCGCTGGCTGCGGTACTCGAAGCGTGCCGTCTGCGTCTGCGTCCAATCCTGATGACCTCCTTCGCGTTCATCATGGGTGTTGTGCCTCTGGTCTTGTCCAGCGGTGCCGGTGCAGAGATGCGTCATGCCATGGGCGTGGCGGTGTTCTCCGGGATGCTCGGGGTGACCTTCTTCGGCCTGCTGCTGACACCGGTGTTCTACGTATTGATCCGTAACTATGTGGGACGCAAGCAGGCTCGCAACGCTGACAAGGCCCTGACGCTGGAGGCGCAACAATGAGCGTAAAACTCTTTCTCCCGAGCCTTCTGGTCCTTGCCCTCGCGGCCTGCGCCGTCGGCCCGGACTATAAAACCCCGGACACCGCACCGGCCAAGGTCGAATCAGCGGCACAAGGTCACTACGACCGCAGTCACCTTGAAACCGTCTGGTGGCAGCAGTTCGATGACCCGATTCTCAACCAGCTAGTGGCTCAGTCATTGACCGGCAACCGTGAATTGCGCGTCGCCTTTGCCCGTTTGCGCGCAGCCCGTGCGATTCGCGACGACATCAGCAACGATGCCATGCCGGTGATCACCAGCCGCGTCAGCAGCGATCTGGGCAAAGGTCAGCAACCGGGGACCACGACCCAACGAGTCAACACCGAGCGCTATGACCTGGGACTGGACATGGCCTGGGAGCTCGACCTGTTCGGACGGATCCAGCGTGAACTGGAAGCCAGCACCGCCGATCAGGAGGTGGCCGAAGCCAATCTTTACCAACTTCAGGTCACCATGACTGCCGAGTTGGTCGATGCTTACGGGCAACTGCGCGGCGCACAACTGCGCGAAGGCATTGCTCGGGCCAACCTGAAGAACCAAGAGGACTCGCGCACCATTACCGTGAACCTGCGTGAAGCCGGTGTGGGCAATGAGCTCGACGTAGTGCGGTCCGATGCACGACTGGCGGCCGTCGAGGCCACTGTGCCGCAACTGCAAGCAGAACAAGTGCGCCAGCGCAATCGCATCGCCACGCTGTTGGGCGAGCGTCCAGAGGCCCTGACCATCGACCTGAGCCCGGCTAAATTGCCGGCCATCGCCAAAGCCTTGCCCATCGGCGATCCGACTGAGCTGCTGCGCCATCGTCCCGACGTGCGCAGTGCCGAGCGCCAACTGGCGGCTGCGACGGCGCGCATCGGTGTCGCGACTGCAGACCTGTTCCCACGCGTCAGCCTCAGTGGGTTCCTGGGCTTCACCGCCGCACGCGGTTCGCAACTCGGCTCATCAGCCGCGCAAGCCTGGGCGCTTGGCCCAAGCATTACCTGGGCCGCGTTTGACCTCGGCAGCGTGCGCGCACGGATTCGTGGCGCCGATGCTCAAGCCGACGGCGCGTTGGCCACCTATGAACAGCAGGTGCTGCTGGCCCTGGAAGAGTCGGAAAATGCCTTCAGTGACTATGGTAAGCGGCAACAACGGCTGATCTCGCTGTTGCGTCAAAGCGAAGCGAGTCGTTCCGCTGCTGACTTGGCGTCTATTCAGTACCGCGAAGGCACAGTGGACTTCCTTGTGCTACTCGACGCCGAGCGTGAGCGATTGGCCGCCGAAGATTCTCAGGCTCAGGCCGAGGTCGAGATGTATCGGGGAATTGTTGCCATTTACAAGGCGTTGGGTGGTGGCTGGCAGCCACAGGCCTGATGCCCGTAACTCCTCTAGTGATGGACTTCATCGGTTAACCTTTCAGCCTCGCCTCCTTACGGTCGCGGGGCTTTTTGTGCTCCCTCCGAACACGCTGTCGGGGATGTCGGGATGATTGTCATTTGACAGCTGACAGTCACTCCGTGAAGCTGCAAGCCGTCATGGTCTGGATACAGGTATGCCAAAACCGCCTTTTAAAGGTTCCTCCACTGAGCCAAAAACCGGCCGTCAGTGGCGCCTCGGTTACACGATCACGCTATCAATCATAGTTTTTGGCGCGGGTTTCCTGTTGTTTCGCAGCCCTCCTTCCACTCCGCCGACCTTTGCTACCCCGCACGGTTACTCCCAAGCCCTGGAACAAGCGCACAACGGTAAGCCGGGAGCCGCTCGGGTACTTTATCAACAGTTGTCACGTACCGACCTGTCTGACATCCGCCGCGTCAACTTGCTGGTAGAGTTGCCTAACTACCCGAGCCCACAGGCATTGAAACTAGCAAATGGTGATTTACACCACAGCGCACTAACGGTCCGACAGGCGGCGATTGATGCCATCGTCAAGCTGGTTTCCGGCAGTCAGCGCAGTGTGTTGCTGGGGCCTCTGCTCGATGAAACCGACCAGGCCACACGCTTCAGTGCGGCGAAAGCCCTGCTGGGACTGACACCCGACGAGTTGGGACTGTACTTTGGCCCGTTGGAGCAGGTCGTTGAAGAGTATGAGCACATCCTCGCTGACCAGCCGCCGACCAGTCAGAGCCAACTGCAACTGGCCACCCTTTATCTGCACAGCGGTGATCAGATTCCGGCCATGAAGGCGCTGGAACAGTCGATCGTGCTGGACCCGAATAACCTGCAAGCCGGACTGGCCCAGATTGCCGCATTCGATAAGCAGGGCCAGGTTGACAAGGCTCGGCAGCTGCTGGGTCAACAGCTAGAGCGCAACCCCAAATCCGCGACGCTGCAACACGTATTGGGTATATGGCTGCTGCACCACGGGCAAAGCGAATACGCCCTGCTTGCGTTGGCAAAAGCGCTGGAGCTTGAGCCGGAAAATAATGGCTACCGCTATGACCTGGCCGTTGCCTTGCACGACCTCGATCAACTGGAGGCGGCACAGAAGCAGCTCGAAGAAATCGTCCAGCGTCACCCCGCCAATCGTGCAGCACGGGTCCTGCTGATTCGTTACTGGCAAGAAAGTGGGCAACTACAAAAGGTTCAGGTATTGCTTGCAGAACTGGAGCAGCAGAACCCGGATGACCCTGCGCTTCAACAGGGCCTCTAGTGCTCTGATATACGCGCCGGAAGCCAATGTTCCTGGTTTTCCGACGCGCGGCTAATATCGGAAATTACTTACACGGTCCTTCATCTGATACCACAAAGAATTAGGGCGTCGGCAAAGTGAAATTCCGCGCTCACTATAATCATTTGCATAAAGACTATTTTCTAACTCGAAAAAAAAGTGCATTATTTACCCGCAACGGGTTATCAACTACCCTTTTTCACTTGGGCGCGACTGACCGCAAGCCGTTAGTTTCTTCACAGAAGGAACTCGCTCAGGGGTTGTGGTAGAGAATTGAACGAAAGCGTCGGCCAGAAGCTCTTGCTTATAGCTTTGTCGGGCTGGGAACAGCCAACTACACTGTCGGAGTAACATATTTGTCTAGACTCGCCGAGTTTCGCGCAGCAGAAAAAGCCCTTCAAGAACAGCTGGCACAGCTGGAGTCCTTGAAGAATGACGCTGGACTAAAGAAGGAGATCGAATTCGAACAGAAGCTTCAGGGCTTGATGAGCAGCTACGGCAAGAGCCTGCGCGACATCGTCGCCATCCTCGACCCCAACAGCTCGTCGTCTCAGGTCGCGCCTACAGGTCCAAAACGCCGCAGGGCACGTGTCGTGAAGGTTTATCAGAACCCGCACACAGGTGAGTTGATTGAAACAAAAGGTGGTAATCACCGTGGTCTGAAAGCCTGGAAAGAGCAATACGGTGTCGATACCGTAGATTCATGGCTTCGCACTTGATCCAAATCATCGAACTTAAAAAGCCCTGCCGTGCAGGGCTTTTTATTGCCTGTCAACTTCACCGCTATGGCAATGAGTCACTGGTTCAGCTTTCCGACAGGAAAATAGTCACGAAGAGTGTCGCTAGTAGTTCAATCAGGTACATATTCATACAGATGCCTATTCATACAGGTATTTCAGACTTTTCCTTCAGGTCTCGACTTGACTGTTCTCTTTCGTCGCAGAAGTCGGCAATGTAACAAAATAATAACAGACAGTTTACTTGAAGAGAGTTCATGTAGTGGCCATTCGATACTGCATCTGCGCGCATCTAATAATGGTCAGCCCTGCGATGCACCGAGAAGCTCAACCCCGATTGTGGGAGTCGCACCCGCCCGGCACCATCGCGCTCACTAGTCGGGCTGACTTTTCACTTCACACATTTTTCACATCGATTCTTACAGGATGAGCACTGCTAAAGGATTAGCGCCCCAATACCCGCTTCGGCGGGTTTCTTTTTGTCTGTTATTTGGCGCCAGCGATGGCTCGCGCCTTTACGTTTACGGCGCAACCACCAAGTGCAGGCTGTCCCTAATGCGTTGCACCTCCTCCTTGCTCGCGACGTAGCCATCGGCAGAGCCCGCGTAGGAAAGTGACCAGGCCATGTCGTGGCTTGCGGCCGCGACCAGGGTCTGAGTCATGACGTGCCCGCCGTTCTGAGTGATGGTGCAGGTGGTTTCCAGCGCCGGAAGATCACTCAGGGTGCTTTTATGGATCTTGCTGCAAACGCTCTGAAATCCACCACGGGCAAAGTCGATCTGGACTGATTTGCGCATTTCCAGCAATACGCTCTGCACGTTGACATCATGCCCCGGCTGAAGCCGCGATTGAGTCAACTCCATGACCATGATCGGGTCGCCATTCTGATCATTCTTCACTGCGCGTTGTCTCATCTGCACTGACGGCTGAGCTGCCGCATCAGCGACTGGGGGCAAAGGCTCTACTTCCCAACCGCTCGGCCAGGTGATCATCACATCGGCCGCATGCACACCGCTCAGACCGAGCAGCAGGCACAGGCTTATCAAGGATGATCTGCGTTGCAGGTAAATCATGATCGGTACTACCAGGACAATGAGCCGGAAAGTTTGAGCCTGTCACCGCCAACGGACAAGGCTTTGCCGTCTTTTTATCACCGCCCGGGTTTGGCACCGACTGCCCTGCCCCGTATCATTTGGCGATTACAGATTTTTTAACGGGAGATACCCATGAGCTTGCACGAACTGAACACCTTTGCCGGCGTCACCGCCACCCCGGATGTCGCGACACTGGGCTTTGTGTTCAACCACACCATGCTGCGGGTCAAGGACATTACGGCTTCCCTGGATTTCTACACCCGCGTATTAGGCTTCAGCCTGGTTGAAAAACGTGATTTCCCTGAAGCCGAATTCAGCCTGTATTTCCTTGCGCTGGTGGATAAAGCCCAGATCCCTGCAGGTGAAGCCGCTCGCAACCAGTGGATGAAATCCATTCCCGGGATTCTGGAGCTGACTCACAACCACGGTACCGAGAACGACACGGCCTTCACCTACCACAACGGCAACACCGACCCGCGCGGTTTCGGCCATATCTGCCTCTCAGTCCCGGATGTTCACGTGGCGTGCGTACGCTTCGAAAGCCTGGGCGTCCCGTTTCAGAAGCGCCTGGCCGATGGCCGCATGAACAGCCTGGCCTTCATCAAAGACCCGGATGGCTATTGGGTCGAAATCATTCAGCCGACGCCGCTCTGACCTCTAAGTACGATTGTTATCAAAAAGCCCCCTGCATGCAGGAGGCTCCTTAATCGCAAGCGCCTGAATCACTCCGGTGCAGAAGTACGGATCAAGTGATCGAACGCACTCAACGATGCTTTGGCACCTTCGCCCAGCGCGATGATGATCTGCTTGTAGGGCGCGGTGGTGACGTCACCGGCGGCGAAAATCCCGGGAATAGAGGTTTCGCCACGTGAATCAACAACGATCTCGCCGCGCGGTGACAACTCGAGGGTGCCTTTGAGCCAGTCAGTGTTAGGCAGCAAGCCGATCTGGACGAAGATCCCTTCTAGCTCGATGGTCAATGTTTCGCCGGATTGGCGATTTTTGTAGAGCAAGCCGTTGACCTTTTGGCCGTCGCCCGTCACTTCCGTGGTCTGCGCGCTGGTGATCACCGTGACGTTCGGCAGGCTGTTGAGCTTGCGCTGCAACACTGCGTCGGCGCGCAGCTGGACATCAAACTCCAGCAAGGTGACATGACTGACGACACCCGCCAGGTCGATAGCTGCTTCTACACCCGAGTTGCCACCACCAATCACGGCGACACGTTTACCCTTGAACAGCGGGCCATCGCAGTGTGGGCAGTACGCCACGCCACGGTTGCGGTATTGCTGCTCGCCGGGGACGTTCATTTCGCGCCACCTTGCGCCAGTCGCGAGAATAACGGTCCTGGATTTGAGCGAGGCGCCGCTGGCGAACTTCACTTCGTGCAACGCTCCGGCCTTGCCCGGAATCAGCTGATCCGCGCGCTGCAGGTTCATAATGTCGACGTCGTATTGCTTGACGTGCTCTTCCAGCGCAACGGCCAGTTTAGGGCCCTCGGTGTGCTGAACAGAGATGAAGTTCTCGATGGCCATGGTATCAAGCACCTGACCGCCAAAACGCTCAGCCGCAACACCGGTACGAATGCCTTTGCGTGCCGCGTAGACCGCAGCCGCCGCACCGGCAGGGCCACCACCGACTATCAGCACATCAAAGGCGTCTTTGGCATTGAGCTTTTCAGCTTGCCTATCACCTGCGCTTGTGTCGATCTTGGCCAGAATTTCCTCCAGCCCCATGCGACCCTGACCAAACAATTCACCGTTCAGGTAAACGCTCGGCACGGACATGATCTGCCGGTCAGTGACTTCAGCCTGGAACAATGCACCGTCGATGGCGACGTGACGGATGCCAGGGTTGAGTACGGCCATCAAGTTCAAGGCTTGAACGACGTCCGGGCAGTTCTGGCAAGACTGGGAAAAATAGGTTTCAAAATTGAATTCGCCCTTGAGCGAGCGAATCTGTTCGATAACGTCTGCGCTGGCTTTGGACGGATGGCCGCCAACTTGCAACAGCGCCAACACCAGCGAGGTGAATTCGTGGCCCATTGGGATGCCGGCAAAGCGCAGGCTGATATCGGCTCCCGGGCGGTTCAACGAGAACGACGGCGTGCGCGCATCAGTCCCGCTGTCGAGCAAGGTGATGTGCGGCGTCAGACTGACGACGTCTTTGAGCAGCGCGAGCATTTCTTCGGATTTCGCGCCGTCATCAAGGGATGCAACGATCTCGAACGGCAGGGTAACCCGCTCCAGGTATGACTTCAGCTGGGCTTTAAGAGTGGCGTCCAACATGAGGGCGATTTCCTTTTTTTGTACGCTAGAAAAAACAACGCCCAGGCGATGGTCGCCCGGGCGTTTTTGGGGGCGATGCGGATTACGTGCTTAAGAGCTCATGGCCCCCAGCCGATGCATGTCGACTTAGATCTTGCCGACCAGATCAAGAGACGGGGCCAGAGTGGCTTCGCCTTCTTTCCATTTGGCAGGGCAAACTTCGCCTGGGTGAGCAGCAACGTACTGAGCAGCTTTGACCTTGCGCAGCAGCTCGGAAGCATCACGGCCTACGCCACCATCGTTGAGTTCAACGATTTTGATCTGACCTTCAGGGTTGATCACGAAGGTGCCACGGTCAGCCAGACCTGCTTCTTCGATCAGCACATCAAAGTTACGCGAGATCACGTGAGTCGGGTCGCCGATCAATGGGAACTGGACTTTGCTGATCACCTCGGACGTGTCGTGCCAAGCTTTGTGAGCGAAATGGGTGTCAGTCGACACGCCGTAGATTTCAACGCCCAGTTTCTTGAACTCAGCATAGTTATCAGCCAGATCGCCCAGTTCGGTAGGGCAAACGAAGGTGAAGTCAGCTGGGTAGAAGAATACGACAGACCATTTGCCTTTCAGGTCGGCTTCAGAGACGTCGACGAATGCGTTGTTGGCGAACGCAGTGGCTTTGAATGGCTTGACTTGGCTGTTGATGATAGGCATCGATGAATCTCCTGGTGGTTGGAAAAATCTATGAGACGGATCTTACGCACAACCGGCTGCATGGGCTCATTGGCAAACCTCATGCCGCTGATTGGTTTTCACTATAAGAGATGTTTATTAATAGAAGAAATCACTGGAGCCTCTGCGCCGCCACTCATTGACATGAATGGCGTGGCTTCGATGTAGCGCAAAGCCGACTTCATGTCTTTCCAGCCGACATAGCTCATCAGCGACTTCAGGTCCCAACCGCTGCGGTGCGCCCACGTGGCAAAACCCCGGCGTAATGAGTGACTGGTGTACTGCTCGGCGGGAATGCCCGCACGCTCCAACGCCTGACGCAGCAACGGAATGATGCTGTTGGCGTGCAAGCCCTCTTCGCCCAGATTGCCCCAGCGATCAATGGCTCTGAATACCGGGCCGCGCACCAGAGCTGCGCAATTGATCCACTCGATGTAGGCCTGTACCGGGCATAAACGCTGAAGTGCCGGAGTCTGGTAGGTTTTGCCCAGATTGTCCCGATCACTTTTGCTGCGTGGCAGGTACAGACTGATCCCCGAGCCCGCGACGGCTTGAACATGTTCGATGTCCAGGCGACACAGTTCGTCGCTGCGAAAACCTCGCCAGAATCCCAGCAGGATCAGCGCCGCATCGCGACGACAACGCAAAAGCTCAGGCTGATTGTTATCGGCCAGCGCCTGTACGGCTTCTTGATCGAGCCACGCCACCACGTGTTCCAGCTGTTGCAGTTGCAGTGGCTCAGCCTGTTTCTCCTGAGCGGGATGCAGGGCGCGAATACCCTTGAACACCTTTCGTACGACGGGCGCTTTGGTCGGGTCTACAAATCCTTGGCTGTTGTGCCATTGCGCCAATGCAGACAAGCGCAACTTCAGCGTGTTGATCGACAGCACGCCGGCATACGCCACCAGGTAGCGCGCCACGCTGTCGCTGGTCGCGGGCAGAAACCCGCCCCACGTCACTTCGAAATGCTCGATGGCCGCCCGGTAGCTGCGCCGCGTGTTGTCACGGATCGCAGCTGATAAGTAGCGATCGAGATCATTCATGGTTGGAGATTCCGTTTGTGTACTGAAAAGCGCGGTTGAAACGCGTTTTTTGCGGATCGGATTGGATAATACCTTAATATCCCATGTGTATTTTTAGAAATACAGCAGCATAATTCACATTAATATAGTATGTAATTACAGAGTACATACCACAGTACGAAATCGTAGGAGTTCGACATGGCACGCGGCGGTGTAAACAAGGCAGTCGTTCAAATGGCACGCACCGCGCTGCTTGCCCGCGGCGAGCACCCGAGCATCGACGCAGTACGTATCGAAATGGGTAACACCGGCTCGAAGACGACCATTCACCGTTATTTGAAGGAATTGGACGAAACTGATGCCCGCAGCAATGCGCCACAGGCCGAGATCGGGGACGAGTTGACTGAGCTGGTGAGTCGACTGGCGCAGCGATTACAGGAACAGGCGCAAGCGCTTGTCGACCAGGCGCAAAACGCCTTTACAGCTAAACAGGATGAACTGCGACAGGAATTGATGGCAGCACAGCACCAGCTGAGCGAGCTACAAATCCAGTTCACCGCCCAAAGCGATGATCTTCGCGTACAAAACGCAGCGCTGGACGCCACTCGCCAGTTGCTGCATACCGAGCAAACAACTACCGCCCGCCTCTTTCAAGCCCATCAGGATCTTGAGCTTCGCGTGCAGGACAAGGAGGGACAAATACGGTCGCTGGAGGAAAAACACCTGCATGCGCGTGACGCTCTTGAGCACTATCGCAACTCAGTCAAGGAACAGCGTGAGCAGGAACAGCGTCGTCACGAGGGGCAGTTGCAACAGGTGCAGATGGAGCTGCGTCAGGCACAACAAAGCGCGATGATGCGCCAGGATGAGATCACCCAACTGAACCGTGACAATGAGCGCTTGCTGGCCGAAACCCGCAGCACCCTGCGCGAGCTGAGCGCGCGGCAAGAGCAATTGAATAAGGCGACGAACCAATCGGCACGTCTGAGCGAGCAGTACCAACACACGCACACCCAATGCGCATTACTGCAAGAACGCCTGAGTGCAGCACAGAGCGAAAGTGATCTGCTAAAACAGGTTCTGACCGAGCAACAACAGTCAAACCAAACACTTCAGCTCGAGTTGATCAAGGCTGAGTTAGCCCTGGAAAACCTGCGCACATCTCATTCAGCTATCAACGAAGTGTCCGAAATACCAACACCGCAACTGTAATCAACACTCAGGCCCTCGCGCTCAAGGTCGTGCGCGCTCGATCATTTTGCGCACTTTGAGTGCCAGCTCATCGATGCTGAATGGTTTGATCAACATATCCATGCCTTGATCAAGAAACCCCGCGCACATTTCAGCACTACTCGCATAACCCGTCATGAACAACACACTCAGATCAGGACGATGCTGTCGGGCAGTGTCTGCCAGTTGTTGCCCGTCAAGCCCTGGCAGCACGACATCACTGACCAGCAGATCAATACGCTCCTGGCCTTGCAACACAATGAGTGCGGCTTCACCGTCGCCAGCCTCAAGCGTCGCGTAACCTAGCTCACGCAATTCATCGATCACCAGCGTGCGCACTGCCACCTCGCCCTCGACCACCAGCACTCGCTCGCCCTTTAGCGCCCGCGGCGGGCTCGGGTTTTCGTGTTCGGCGATATGCCGCTCACCCCGCTCCAGATGGCAAGGCAAATACAAATGAATACGCGCACCCTGCCCCTCGGCGCTGTCGATGTGCACATGACCACCGGTTTGCTTGATGAACCCGTAAACCATGGACAACCCTAGCCCGGTGCCCTGCCCGATCGGCTTGGTGGTAAAAAAGGGATCGAAGGCACGACCGAGCACCTCGGCCGACATTCCGCTACCGCTGTCCTCAACGCTCAGCAGCACGTACTCACCGGGCGCCAGCGTGTCCTGCTGGATATCGATGCGCGCGACGGCTGTTCTGATCGTCAGCTGTCCACCGCCAGGCATCGCGTCGCGGGCATTGATCACCAGGTTCAACAAGGCGTTTTCCAACTGATGTTCGTCGGTGTTGGCTTGCCACAAGCGAGCCTGAAGGTCAGTGCGCAATACGATACTTTCGCCAAGCGTGCGCCGCAGCAACTCCTCCATGGAGATCACCATCCGATTCACGTCCACCGCCTTCGGGTTCAGCGACTGACGCCGGGCAAACGCCAGTAGTCGGTGCGTCAACGAGGCCGCACGGTTGGCCGAGGTCATCGCCGCATCAATATAGCGACCGATTTCCCCTACGCGCCCGGCGGCGACGCGTCGCTGAATCAACTCAAGCGCGCCAAGTACGCCCGTCAGCATGTTGTTGAAGTCGTGGGCAATACCGCCAGTCAGTTGCCCGATAGCGTCCATTTTTTGTGCATGGCGCAACGCCTCTTCAGCGTTTTCACGCTCTCTCATTTCGACTTGAAGCAATTCGTTGATCCGAAGCATTTCCAGGGTGCGCTCTGCCACCCGCCGCTCCAGACCCTCATTGAGATCACGCAGCGCTTCTTGCTGATCGTACAAAGCCCGACGCAACTCCAACTGGCTGACCACCTGTCGTGCCAAGGCGACCAGAGCGGCAAGCTTCGACTCGGAAAGATGTCGAGGCTCTACATCGTAGACACAGAGCGTACCCAGCGGCAGCCCTTCAGCGGTGAGTAGCGCGGTCCCGGCATAAAAACGCAGGTTTGGGGCATTGGCGACCAGAGGGTTATCGGCGAAACGTGGATCCACTCGCAGATCGGCGACCATCATCACGCCGGGCTGACGAATCGTCTGAACGCAAATGGAATCTGCGAAGAGCACTTCCGGCAACGCCAGCCCGGCCTGAGCCTTTGGCCACTGGCGCCCGGCATCGATCAGATTGATCTGCGCCATCGGCACCTCGCACAGTTGGGCCGCGAGACAGGCAATATCGTCGAATGCCTGCTCTGGTAACGTGTCGAGGATGTTGAAGTGAGCAAGCGCAGCTAACCGCGCCTCCTCGCTCCAGGGCACAGCGCCCCAAAGGTTGTGGCTACTCAAGAAACTGACCCACGTCCTGAAAATTTCTTCTGCATGGCTCAATCCTCATCCTGCAGCTCGAGTGATGACTGGCGATATTTAACCAGCTTAGCTGGCGACGGGCGTACGCAACGTGACAAATTCCTCGGCTGCCGTCGGGTGTACACCAATGGTTTCATCGAATATCTGTTTGGTGGCGCCGGCTTTCAACGCGATGGCCAAGCCCTGGATGATTTCGCCGGCATCTGGCCCGACCATGTGGCAACCGAGCACCTTATCCGTTTTGACGTCGACCACCAGCTTCATCAGCGTGCGCTCCTGATTGTCGGTGAGCGACAGCTTCATTGGGCGGAAACGGCTTTCAAAAATCTGAACCTCGTGCCCTGCTTTCCTGGCATCTTCCTCGCTCAGGCCCACGGTACCAATGTTCGGCAGACTGAAAACCGCCGTTGGAATATGAGTGTAGTCAACCGGACGATACTGCTCAGGCTTGAACAGGCGCCGAGCAACCGCCATGCCTTCGGCCAGCGCGACTGGCGTCAGCTGCACCCCACCGATGACGTCGCCAATCGCCAGAATCGACGGTTCGCTGCTTTGATAGCGCTCGTCGACTTCGATATAGCCAGCCTTGTCGAGCTTGATCCGGGTATTTTCCAGCCCCAGATTATCCAGCATCGGCCGCCGCCCGGTGGCGTAAAACACGCAGTCGGCGGTCAATTGACGACCGTCCTTGAGCGACAACTGCAAACTACCGTCGTCTTGTTTGTCGATTCGCGCGATATCGGAATTGAATTGCAGATCAATGCCGCGCTTGGTCAGTTCTTGCTGCAGATGCGTCCGAACGGCACCATCGAAACCGCGCAGGAATAATTCGCCGCGATACAGCTGAGTGACCTCAGCGCCAAGACCGTTGAAGATCGACGCAAACTCCACGGCGATATAGCCACCGCCAACCACTACGATACGTTTTGGCAGCTGTTTGAGGAAAAAAGCCTCCTGAGAGGTAATCGCGAGTTCGCTTCCAGGGAATTCCGGGACCTGTGGCCAGCCGCCGGTCGCGATCAAAATGTGTTCGGCGCTGTAAATCTGACCGCCGATTTCAACCTGATGCGGATCGCGCAGCTTGGCGTGCCCCTCAAGCAGAGTCACGCCACTGTTAACCAGCAGGTTGCGATAGATGTCATTAAGGCGGTGGATTTCACGGTCTTTGTTGGCAATCAAGGTCGGCCAATCGAACCTGGCCTCACCGACCGACCAGCCAAAGCCTTTGGCTTGCTCAAAATCTTCAGAATAGTGAGCGCCGTAGACCAGCAATTTTTTCGGCACACAACCCACGTTGACACAGGTACCACCCAGGTATCGGCTTTCCGCAACCGCTACGCGCGCACCAAAACCGGCGGCAAAACGTGCCGCTCGTACACCGCCGGAACCGGCACCAATCACAAAAAGGTCGAAGTCGTAGGCCATTGCTGTCTCCTTAGCAGGCCAACAGCATAACCGCTTCGGCATTGTCGGTCAGCGCTGTTGGCCAGAAACGACAAAGCCACCCGAAGGTGGCTTTGTCCTATAAGCAAGCCTGAAAGAAACTCAGATGCTTAGCTGCCCTTCTTGTAGAAGTGCTCGAAGCAGAAGTTGGTCGCTTCGATGTAGCCTTCAGCGCCACCGCAGTCAAAACGCTTGCCCTTGAACTTGTAGGCCAGCACGTTGCCTTGCTCGGCCTGTTTCATCAGGGCGTCGGTGATCTGGATTTCACCGCCTTTGCCCGGCGGAGTCTCTTCGATCAATTTGAAGATGTCAGGGGTCAGGATATAGCGGCCGATAATCGCGAGATTGGACGGTGCGTCCTCAGGAGCCGGCTTTTCTACCATGTTAGTGACGCGGTAGAGACCGTCCTTGATTTCATCACCAGCGATCACACCATACTTGTTGGTTTCCTGTGGATCGACTTCCTGAATCGCAATGATCGAGCAGCCATAGTGCTTATGCAGCTTGACCATCTGAGCCAGAACGCCCTCACCTTCAAGGTTCACACACAGGTCATCGGCCAGTACGACAGCAAACGCTTCGTTGCCGATCAAAGGGCGACCACTGAGGATTGCGTGGCCCAGGCCTTTCATTTCGGTCTGGCGCGTGTAGGAGAAGCTGCATTCGTCGATCAGGCGACGAATACCGACCAGGTATTTTTCCTTGTCGGTACCCTTGATCTGGTTTTCCAGCTCATAGCTGATGTCAAAGTGGTCTTCCAGAGCTCGTTTGCCACGACCCGTGACGATGGAGATTTCATTCAGACCTGCATCAAG
Source organism: Pseudomonas sp. 10C3 (assembly GCF_036346185.1). NCBI lineage: Bacteria > Pseudomonadati > Pseudomonadota > Gammaproteobacteria > Pseudomonadales > Pseudomonadaceae > Pseudomonas > Pseudomonas sp. 10C3. The sequence goes on from NZ_JASJVE010000015.1 coordinate 151,085, forward strand.
TGCTTCTTCCACGCCGTATTGGATCAGTGGCTTGTTGACCACCGGCAGCATTTCCTTGGGCATGGCTTTTGTCGCTGGCAGAAAGCGAGTGCCGTAACCGGCTGCTGGGAACAAGCATTTCTTGATCATATAAGTCCCTAATAAAAAAGGCTGTGGCTGTTTGCGGCGCAGTCTAATCAGGCGGCGGCAACCTTACAATGCCCCGTCACTGGCCGTCCGCTGCTTTGGTAGAGGAATTTCAGCACATATAGTTCCGCAACATCGTAGATATTGCACGCTTCAAAGACTGTTGGTCCACGCTTCAAATCACATATATGATCGAAATCTGTCTGCCGGACGGCGCACATTCAATCACTTGAGCCAAGGCCCCTACACCTTGAACACGGTGCGCCGTGACTCGCTCAAGCGTAGTTGACCCCGCTTGGTTGTGCGGGAATAAAGTGCAGCGTGTGGACATGCGCTTTATCATGCACGGCCTGGAACATCCAAAGAGATTGATGATGTCGGAAGTGAAAAGCGTTAATGGATACCTGATCAACAAATTGCAGGACGGCCAATGGTGGGTGTCTGATGCCCTTGGCGAAGCTATTGCGGGTCCGTTCGCCTCGGAAAGCGCAGCCATCGAAGTCGCCGCAGTCCTGCAAGACCAACCCAAAGCCCCGCGCCGCCGCTCCAACCCTAAACCCTGATCGTCGATGGTCGCGATGCCGATGTGTGCGGGACGTAAATCTCGCATGATTCGCGTGCAACTATTACGCCATCAGTCGGTCGAAAAAATGGCAGACACTCCTCGATAGCGCTCATCACGAAGCATGAAACCATGAACAAACTTTTATCAGTTATCGCTGTACTGGGGCTCACCGGCTGTGCGACCGCGTCTAATACCTACTTGAACAACGGCCAGCAGGGCCTGAGCATCGACTGTTCAGGAGAAGCCATGTCTTGGAGCAGTTGCTACGAGAAAGCGGACGCCTCCTGCGCAGGCACGGGCTACAACATTGTTGCGACTAATGGGACGGCGCAACCTAAAGAAAGCGACAAAACGCTAGGCGTCGACGTAGGCAACTACAAAAGCCGCAACGTAATCGTGACCTGTAAGTAGCACTGACTTCACGTCCACCAGAAAATGCCCCGTCGACTGTTTTTTTGAACTGACAGGGCTTTTACAGGTGAATTTCCGCAAACTTGATACCCAGCCCGCGGATGGTTACCACCAACTCGTCCAACTGGTAGAAAGACTCGACTTCGTCGTCATCATCTACCAGAAAAAAGCTTGTGCCCGCGCTTGTCTTGAAAAATACGATCCACTCCCCCGCAGTGGCCGGATTCTGAATGATGTGAGTGGTCGAAATATTCCCTTCTGCATGCCGCAGCGTCACCAACTCTCGCTTCATACATCCCTCAAACAATCGAAACTCTCCACCCCGTCAGACCTGCTTCCGGCTTCAGCCGGAGATGCAATCTGTGGCGGCTTTCTGGACATCCATGGGCCGCAGCGGCATGTTCGCGATACGTTCGTAGACCTTGATTGAGCTGCCACTGGAACGGTTTTCGATCATCACCACTGCTGCGGGGTCCGAGCTGAATTTTTGCGCAATGATGACGCGCAAGCCATCATTGTTTGCCTCGATCAACGGCGGCTTGCGGCTATTGGCTAGCTTACCCACCAAGCAATCGGCATAGGCTTTCGGGCTCTTGCCGGAAATTACGCTCATGGTAGGTGGGGTATGCTCAATCTCTTCAAGAGTCGCGCAGCCGGTCATCGCGAGAGCCAAAAAAACTACTGCCAATTTCATACAATCCCTCCAGTTAGAATCCTACGACAAGCCTGAGAACGATTAGATCCGGGTTTAGGCACTTTTTATCGAGTATTAACGTAATAAAATGGGTATCGGCGATTAAATGCCTGCGCGCTCATGCTATCGTTTTGATTTTGCAGAAAAAGCCTTTTTCGGAGACACCATGAAATTTGTACACCAGCGCGAGCATCTCAACGAAGACGACATCGTCGTCATTGAGTGTTCCCAGCTCTGCAATATCCGCTTGATGAATGACGCGAATTTCCGCAGTTTCAAGAACGGCGGCCGCCACACTTACCACGGCGGTGCTTTCGACAGATTCCCGGCGAAGATTGTGGCACCCAGCACCGGTTTCTGGAACATCACCATTGATACCGCGGGGCGAAAAGTCGATACGGGCGGTGGCCGCAAGCCGTCGTTCACTCACACCATCAAGATTGTTCGTCGTTCGGCAACCCGGCTGAGCTGATAACGCTTGAATCGTGTCAGAAAAGGAATCCCTTGTGAGCACTCCCACCGCTACCACCAAATACGCTATCAGCTACAAACTCAACGGCGAACGCCGGTTTGAGTTTGCTCAGCTGCAATCAGCCTCCTCCGAGGAAGCTAAGGCGACTCTCGAAAAAATGCACAACGGCAGCGACGATAAAGTGACCGACGTCAAAGTCAGTAAGGCGCTCTGAGTCGCGCTTGAGCGACGGGCACACAGACGAATCAGCAGAGACTTCCCATGATTCGAAGTGAGCGTTCGGTGCCTGCCACCCTTGACTTGTTCGCCGATGACACTCTGCCGGCGCCCTGCATTGAACACATCGGCCCGCGCTCGTTTGTCCTCAGGGGATTCGCTCTGTCGCGGGGCGAACACCTATTGCCTGCGCTGGAGCGTGTTCTCAGCGAGGCCCCTTTCAGGCATATGGTCACCCCTGGTGGTTTCACTATGTCGGCGGCCTTGAGCAATTGCGGCAGTCTCGGCTGGGTCACTGACCGCAGCGGCTACCGCTATACCCCAATCGATCCAGGCTCCGGCAACCCATGGCCAGGCTTGCCTGATGTGTTCATGCAACTGGCCCAGGCGGCGGCGAGCAAGACCGGATTTGCAGGCTTCGTGCCCGATGTCTGCCTGATCAACCGCTATGCACCTGGGGCAAAAATGTCCTTGCATCAGGACAAAAACGAACTCGACTATGAGTGGCCGGTCGTCTCGGTGTCCTTGGGCATCCCGGCCATGTTCTTGTTTGGCGGCATGGCGCGTAGCGACAAAGCCCAACGCGTCCCGCTGTTTCATGGCGACGTGGTGGTGTGGGGCGGAGAAGACCGACTGCGCTACCATGGCGTCTTGCCACTCAAACACGCTGAGCATCCGCTGCTGGGTGAACAGCGTATCAACTTTACCTTTCGCAAGGCCGGGTAAAGCGCGCCGCCCCCGAAAGACTGTAACTAAACCCCGCGCTTGATCTTGACCATCGCATACGGCACTTTGCCGGCACGTCTTACCTCAAGGACTTTCCATGCTCCGCTCTTTGGCCAGCGCCTTCGCGCACAATTTTCTCGGACATTCACCGCGCTGGTACAAGCTTTGTCTGCTGCTGTTTTTGGTCGTCAACCCACTGTTACTGTGGGTGGCTGGCCCGGTTGCAGCAGGATGGCTGCTGGTGGGTGAGTTTATTTTCACCTTGGCGATGGCGCTCAAGTGTTACCCGCTGCTGCCCGGCGGGTTATTGATGATCGAAGCCTTGCTGATGAAGATGACCAGCCCGCAGGCACTGTATGACGAACTGCTGCACAATTTCCCGGTGATCCTGCTGTTGATGTTCATGGTCGCAGGCATCTACTTCATGAAAGACCTGTTGTTGTTCCTATTTTCCCGTCTCTTGCTCGGTGTGCGCTCGAAAAGCATCCTCGCGTTGATGTTTTGCTTCTTGTCAGCGTTTCTCTCGGCATTTCTGGATGCGCTGACCGTGACGGCAGTCATCATCAGCGCTGGGGTTGGCTTCTATTCGGTCTATCACCGGGTCGCCTCGGGCAACAATCCACGCGAACCGATTGCATTCAACGATGATCAGAGCCTGCACACCGATCACCATGCCGACTTGGACCAATTCCGCTCGTTCCTGCGCAGTTTGTTAATGCACGGCGCAGTCGGTACGGCACTCGGCGGTGTCTGCACCCTGGTTGGCGAGCCACAGAATCTATTGATCGGGCATGAAATGGGCTGGAATTTCAGCCAGTTTTTCCTGTATGTCGCACCTGTTTCACTGCCAGTGTTGGTGGCCGGACTCGTGACCTGTGTGTTGCTGGAAAAACTGGGCTGGTTCGGCTACGGCGCCTTGTTGCCCGTCAGCGTGCGCAAGGTGCTGGCTGACTACGCAGCTCAAGATAATGCCGAACGAACCAACGACCAACGCGCAGCCTTGATCGTGCAGGGGCTGTCAGCGCTGATTCTGATTGGCGGGCTGGCGTTCCATATCGCCGAAGTGGGACTGATCGGCCTGCTGGTAATTGTGCTGATCACGGCGTTTACCGGGATCACCGAAGACAGCCGCATCGGCGAGGCATTCAAGGATGCAATGCCCTTCACGGCCCTGCTCGTCACGTTCTTTGCTGTCGTCGCGGTGATTCACGATCAGCAACTGTTCACGCCGCTGATCCACTGGGTGCTGAGCCTGCCGCCCGAGCAACAGCCAGGCATGCTATTCATTGCCAATGGCCTGCTGTCGGCTATCAGCGATAACGTGTTCGTTGCCACCATTTACATCACCGAAGTGAAGCAGGCGTTTATTTCCGGGCACATGAGCCGTGAACACTTCGAGGCACTGGCTATTGCAATCAACACCGGGACCAACCTGCCCAGCGTTGCCACACCGAATGGTCAGGCAGCGTTTTTGTTTCTGCTGACTTCGGCGATTGCCCCCCTGATACGCCTGTCCTACGGGCGCATGGTCTGGATGGCCCTGCCCTACACCGTGGTCATGGGCCTTTTGGGTTGGTACGCGGTCAGCTATTGGTTGTAGCAGCACAACCGCTGGCTCGTGCCTTGGCCGGGCACGCCGTGCGGTGCAGGTTCAGCGCCGTGTTGATAATGCCGATGTGACTGAACGCCTGAGGGAAGTTGCCGAGCATGCGCTTCCCCAAGACGTCATATTGCTCAGCCAGCAACCCAACGTCATTGCACAAGCCGCACAATCGATCAAACAACGCGCGGGCCTCAGCATGACGGCCCAGCAGCACATATACATCGGCAAGCCAGAACGAACACACCAGGAAGGTCCCCTCGCTACCGGAGACCCCATCCTGCGTCCGATCACTGTCGTAGCGCAGCAGCAGACCCTCTTGCATCAGGGCCTTTTCTATCGCGGCAACGGTGCCGATTACCCGAGGGTCATTTGCCGGCAAAAATCCGGTCAAGGCGATCTGCAACAGGCTGGCATCCAGCGCTGTCGAACCATAGGTCTGTACAAAACTGCCCAGTTGCGGATCGAAGCCATTGAGGCACACGTCCGCATGAATTTCATCGGCAACCGCACGGCAATGGCGCGCCAATGCGTGGTCCTCTTCGGTTTCAGCCACTTGGGCAGCGAAGTGCGCGTTGCGGTCGAAGGCAACCCAGGCCATGACCTTGGAATGGGTGAAGTGCCTTGGCTCAGAACGAATTTCCCATATGCCCTTGTCAGGCAGGTGCCAGACATTTTCCAGAAACGGCATGATCACCTTGATGATGGCCGTGCTGCGTGGCGGCCTTGGCAAACCACCTTTACTGGCCTGAGTCATGGCATCGGCGACCTCGCCATACACATCCAGTTGCATTTGCGTCGCCGCAGCGTTGCCGATTCGCACCGGACGTGAGTTTTCGTAGCCTCCGAGCCAAGGCAGCTCGTATTCCGGCAGACGCCGTTCGCCGCCCAGGCCGTACATAATCTGTATCTGTTCCGGATTGCCGGCCACGGAGCGCAACAGCCATTCCCGCCATGCGCTGGCCTCTTCGTAATAACCCAGGTTCATGAATGCCAGGAGGGTCATTGTTGCGTCTCGCAGCCAGCAATAACGGTAATCCCAATTCCGTTCTCCGCCCAACTGCTCTGGCAGTGACGTTGTCACCGCCGCGACGATGCCGCCGGTAGGCTCATACGTGAGTGCTTTGAGGGTGATCAGCGAACGCTTGACCTGAGCTGACCACTGGCCGACCTCCGGGCATCGATCAGAAAACTTCCGCCAGAATTGCTCAGTTGTTTTCAGCGCTTTTTCGCCGTCGATAACGGTATGGACTGGATGATTCGACGCTTGATGACTGAGGACGAACACCTTGCGCTGTCCAGCCTCGACCAGAAAGTCGCTGCCAGTGCGGTGATCCAGCGCATGCAATGCTGTCGGCGTGCGCAGCACCAACATTTCAGGCCCGGCAACAGCCGTCAGGGTATGCGGATCGCGCATTTCAACCCACGGCACACTGCTGCCGTAATCAAAACGTATGGACAGGTCCAGCTCGAACCCCACGCACCCTTCCAGTCCCACCACGATGCGTACCACGTTGCTGGCGGTTTCCGTGGGCATGAAGTCGATCAGCATGGCGCGCCCGGTGTCGGTCTCGAACAAGGTTTCGAGAATCAACGTGCCCTCGCGGTAGTGCCTTTCGGTGTGCTTGATCGGATCTTTCGGGCTGATTTTCCAGCGGCCGTTATCGCTATCACCGAGCAAAGCGGCGAAACAGGCTGGCGCATCGAATCGAGGGAAGCACAGCCAGTCCAGCGAACCGTCCTTTGTGACTAGCGCAGCAGTCCTGCAATTGCCGAGCAATGCATAGTCTTCAATCAGTGCGGCCATAGTAGGTATCCAAAAATTCAGGCTGGCAGAATGTAGCGTTTGATTGCCGTCGCCACGCCGTCCTCCAAGTTGCTGCCGGTGACGTAGTCAGCTTGGCTGCGCACGCTTTCCTCGCCCTGGCCCATGGCAATCGACAGTCCCGCCTTATGAAACATCGCGACATCGTTGCCCCCGTCTCCGATGGCGGCCGTGTGTGCCAGCGATACACCCACATACTCAGCCAATGTCACCAGCGCCGCGCCTTTGTTCGCCGCCACGGCGTTGACATCCAGGTAATACACTTGTGAGCGCGAGGCCAGCGCGAGCCCGGCGATGTGTGGATTCACTTGTGCTTCGAGACGTTTGAGTAACGCGTGATCGGCACTGGCGGCGACGATTTTGTCTATCCGGTCCAGGTAGGGTTCGAAACTGGGCACGAGGATTGGGTCGTAGCCCAGCGTACGACGTTCGTGATCAACGTAAGCGCCATTCGGATCGAGCAATAACCACTCATCGTCGGCGAATACCCAAACGGCACACGCGTGATCGGCAAACATTGCCAGGCTGGCGATAGCTGCCGCCTGCGGAATGCGGTGGGCCGACATCACACGGCCATCGGGGTGGGTAATCAAACCTCCGTTGAACGCCACGGTCGGCAGATCGATACCCAATGCTTCAACCTGCTGACGCATCGCCCTGGGCGGACGGCTGCTGGCCAGGGTGAACTGGATACCAGCCGCTCGTAATTGCCCGATGGCCTCGATATTTGCCGGGCTCAAACTGTGATCGGGGCGCAACAAGGTGCCGTCGATATCGCACAACACAAACTGGATGAGGGGTCGTCGTTGACTGTTCATCCGATGCTGTGCCATTCACGTCCGTCGCGGGTCAACAAGTCATCGGCACCAGAGGGCCCATCCTCACCGGCCTTGTACAGCTCGACGTTGCTGTTTTTGCTCCATGCATCCAGAAACGGCTGCACCGCACGCCAGCCATTTTCAATGTTGTCGGCGCGCTGGAACAAGGTTTGATCCCCCGCAAGGCAATCAAAGATCAGCGTTTCATAACCTGTGGAGGGCAGCATTTCGAAGAAATCCTTGTAGGCAAAGCCAAGCCGGATGCTTTCCAGTTCTAGCGTCGGACCCGGGCGTTTCGCCAGTAAATCGAAACCCATGCCTTCGTTAGGCTGAATCTGGATTTTCAGGTAATTGGGTTTGAGCCTTTCGATGTCGGTGTCGCGAAATTGTGCGTAAGGCGCCGGCTTGAAGCAGATGGCTATTTCGGTGTCGCGGACGCTCATGCGTTTGCCTGTACGCAGATAGAATGGCACGCCAACCCAGCGCCAATTGTCGATCATGACTTTTAAGGCAACAAAGGTTTCCGTAGTGCTGTCAGCTGCCACGTTGGGCTCTTCCCGGTAGCCAGCAATGCTTTTGTCGCCGATCGTGCTTTCGGTGTACTGACCGCGCACCGAATTAGCCAATGCCTCCTCCTCGGACCATGGGCGAATCGCACCGATGACCTTGGCCTTTTCCCCACGCACCGCGTCAGCACCAAAGGCGGCCGGTGGCTCCATGGCGATCATCGCCAACAGTTGGAACAAGTGATTGGGCACCATGTCCCGCAGCGCCCCGGTATGTTCGTAAAAACTGCCCCGGGTTTCCACGCCTACGGTTTCCGCAGCGGTGATCTGTACGTGGTCGATGTAGTGGTTATTCCAGAAGGCTTCGAATAAGCCGTTGGAGAAACGGCTGACCAGAATGTTCTGCACCGTTTCCTTGCCAAGGTAGTGATCGATTCGATAAATCTGTTTTTCCGTCATGACCTTGAGCAGGCAGGCGTTCAGGGCTTCAGCGCTACGCAGATCGGAGCCAAATGGCTTTTCAATCACCACACGCCTGAAATAACCATCGGGCTCCTCCAGCAACCCGGACGAGCCCAGGCGCTTGGCGACTTCGCTGAAAAAACGGGGTGCCGTGGCCAGGTAGAACACCGCATTCCCTGTGTTAGTGTCTTTGATCTTCTCGGCCATATCGCTATAGGTGGAGTCGTCGAGGAAGTCTCCCTGCACGTAGCTGATCCGCGAGGCGAGTTGACGCCACAGTTCCGGGTCCAGTGGCTCAGCCCCACCCTCGGCGACCTTGCCCGATGCTTCCTGGCGGATAAAGTCTTCGAGTTTTTTGGCGAAGTCGATGTCACTGATTGCGTTGTGGTCCACGCCGACGATGTGAATGCCACTGCCCAGCAACCCGTCCCGGCTCAAATTGTAGAGCGCGGGCATCAATAAACGTTTGACAAGATCACCGTGAGCGCCCAACAGAAACAAGGTCGTAGGTGGTGCAACCTCAGGCTTTTGTTTTGACTTGGAGTGCAGCAGCCCCATTATTTTGGTCCTTCTTTATGTCCGCCAAAACCAAAGCGCATGGCAGAAAGCAGTTTGTCACCATAGGTACTCTGCTGGCGTGAGCGGAAACGTGCAAACAGCGCGCCGGACAATACGGGCACAGGCACCGACTGCTCCATGGCCGCATCAATGGTCCAGCGTCCTTCGCCGCTATCAGCCACTGAACCGGAATAGGCCTCGAGTTGCGGATCGCTAACCAGCGCATCGGCGGTCAGGTCCAGCAACCAGGAGGATACAACGCTGCCGCGGCGCCAGACTTCGGCGATATCAGCCACATTCAGATCAAAGCGCTGTTCAGGCGCAAGGTTGTCGGAGCCTTTCGTTTTGAGAATGTCAAAACCTTCGGCAAACGCCTGCATCATCCCGTACTCGATGCCATTGTGAATCATCTTCACAAAATGCCCGGAGCCTGCGGGGCCGGCGTGAATGTAGCCACGTTCAGCCCGATCATCGGGAGCGTCGCGGCCTTTGGTCCGCGCCACCGAGCCATAGCCAGGGGCGAGGCTGTCGAATAATGGATCGAGACGTTGGACCACCGCACTGTCGCCGCCGATCATCATGCAGTAACCACGATCGAGGCCCCAGACGCCGCCGGACGTACCCACGTCGATATAGTGCAAATGCTTTTGCGTGAGGGCCTGGGCCCGGCGAATATCGTCTTTATAGAACGTGTTACCGCCATCAATAATCACATCACCCGCTTCGAGCAGTTGGCTGAGGACGTCGATGGTCTCTTCCGTCGGCTCGCCGGCTGGCAGCATGACCCACACTGCGCGCGGTTTCTCCAGAGCGGCCACCAGCGCGGCAATATCTGCAACAGCGGTAGCGCCTTCTTTGGCAAGGGTGGTGCGGGAGGCTTCATCCCAGTCGTAAACCACGGTTGAATGGCCCTTGAGCATCAACCGTCTAGCAATATTGCCGCCCATGCGGCCCAGTCCAATAATTCCAAGTTGCATGTGGTGGTGCTCCTTAATGCAAAGAAAAGGGAATGCCTCACCTGATAACCCGGCAGTACATAAAAGGTTAGTCCAGAGGGCTCGGACATAGTTCGCAACAGGCTGGGGTGTCGGGATGAGCCTGCCTGATAACGCGCGCTTCCGCGATCAGGAAACACTCATGACAATAAAAAATAAAAAAGTTCCATTCTTGCGAAAAAGAAATCAGAATCGGCAGCGAGAGTGGTTGGCAAAGGTGGCTAAGGCTTGGATGATTACCGCCCCCCTCCCGCTAACGTTGTTGAAACACACCATTTGCGAGGTGAGCAATGGGTACATTACTAGCAGCACGTCCACCCCAGACCCTGTATGTCAGCATCCGTCGTGATGAGCTCAAGCAGCTGAAAGATGAACGCGATCAACTGCAGAATAAAGTCGCCCATTTGATCTTGCTGCTGCAAGAGTCTCAGCCTCTGCTGGCTGGACCCACTCACGGTCTGCAAGCCTGCAAATGACATCACTTTGCAGGCTCGCCGTAAGCCACGCACCACCCGATTGAAGCGCTGGTTTGATACTCACCTGGCAGGTCAGAGCTTCGATGAGTTGTACTGCACTAAAAGCCTGGTCAGTTTCGATTTCAAAGAGCGCCCTCGGCTCATCGGCGCCCCCTAAAAGGCTTGAACGATTTCAGCCTGATGCGGGGCAATCCCCCTGCGTCGATCGTACCTAAAGTGGTCCAGCAGTAATACTGTCCAAAGGCCTGCCAATCCGGCAGGCAATTCTATATTCCCCATACACGCTCATTTCCTTGCCGGCTCGACCTGAGTCACGAGCGAAATAATCTTCCGCGCTCAAAAAACAAACCATATCCGCCCCAATAAGCACCCACGGCGCACCGAGAAATGGCGCAGGCACTTCTATTTTCCTGGGTTAAATGTCCTTGAAATCGAGTGATTTTGTCTGGAAACCGAACCGCGTGGATAGATTGTCGAACAATCAGACGGACGGTATGGCGTCGATTTTGTACGTTTGCGTGCCCCATAAAAGCGCGATTCGACGGTTAAATGCGTTGTTATCTGCCACTTTGAGTGGTTAATCAAATGCCGCTGATCCGCAATCCAGACACCTGCGTAAAAAAAAAGTCGAAACTTTGCCCTCTGCCATGGGGTCATCATTAAAGAGAGCCTAAGCTATTGGCGTAACCCGAGTTTGGGCATTACCACCCGTCCTACTACCACGCAACCGGTAAATAGGTACCGATCTTGCGTAGTGCTTGTGTGCCCGGCCATAGGACATGGCCCATAACAACTCAAGTGCTGCACCAACACTGAATTGAATGGGAGAAAAAGATGATTAGCGCCGCTGCCAAAACCCAGAAGGGAGAGAGTTTTAACCAGCCGGCCAGCGAGCTGACCCATCTGCCGGTCTTCGCTTCGACTAGCGTTCCACTGCTGCAACTGCCGACTTCACAGCCAAGTATTACCCTGACCCACAGAAGAAAAGTTCTGTTCGTGAC